>JAQEDJ010000023.1 GCA_027669525.1 Coriobacteriaceae bacterium AM48-5
CCCTACGCGCCGATACCCTCGGCATCGTCGGCGAGTACTACTGGATCGCCCGCGAGCGCGGTACCATCGAGCCGCGCGAAACCGCGCAAACTTCCCCCTGCGCTACACGCAGCCGGCGAACGCCGCGAGGTTACCGTGCGCATCCGCCGCAACACCGCCGGTGGCCTCGGATCCACCTGGGCCATCGACAAGGTCGAAGCCCCGGTCGAGTAAAAAACGGCCTCGGATAGCCAATTGACCATCCGAGGCGTTTGAATTCAGGCCTTTTAGTTGTCATCGGCGCATATAGACACCAGAGAAGCAAGCTCATCCTCAAGTTGCGGAGCAAAGTATCTAAAAGAAACCTGCGCTCCAGTCGGTATCGACTCAATCATATTCGCAGCATTATCTGAAACTCGGTACGATGCAGTTTCACCTGTCTTCAAATCCTCTATTGAGCAGACAGCGTCTTCAGCATCAATCGACCTAAGCACGCCTTTTCCTTGTAACATCACATCGGCATGCCCGCCAGCTATTTCTAATGAACCTGAGTCTGTCGCAGTCACTTCTCCGGAACCTCCGCGCGATATCTCTTCCTTTGTTGAACAGCCCACCAATGAAGCCATCAGCACCAAAGACAGAGCTAGACGAATCGCCCTACTTCGAAAAAGTCGTTCCATAAGTCCACGCATAATAGCTCTGATCATACTTCAGGAAGGATAAAGATGAATTCCAGCCGTCCGCTATGCCAATCATCTGCCTTGTCTCTCCAGTTTTCTTACCAGTAAGTGTGGCGTAAGCTCCGCTGTTACAGAATGGGCTGATCCGTTGTACAAACTCGCATGTAAAACATTCGGTCTATTAGAGTTAATCTCATTTTGAATGCTCGCGATAGCCGGAGAGGAGACAGTGCGGGCGATAAGAGTACTTCCTCTGCTTGCGCAGTAATTTGTAAACCCCGTTGCACAGGTTGATATCGGCGTTCCGCCCAAAACAACGCCGGGAACAGTCTGTTCTTCATCGGAAAGAGCATGGGTATTGGTGTAATTCCATATCTGCATATATTGCGAAGGGTCGCTATATAAATTGGCAATGCCATACAGTTCCGCAACGTTCGAAAAAGCTGTCACCATACAAGCATAGTGGGCAGTAAGCCTCTTAATCTCGCTTTCATCATATGACATAAACTGAGAAATGGAACGAAATCCAGATACTGTGTAATCCTGCATTTGAGTTGCGTAAATTACGACATCGTTCCAGCTTGAAGGTTTATTCGATAAAACGACAGGCCGTCCTTCTATGGAAACAGCCGGGATTGTTCGTCCGCAATTTGTTGTTATTGAACCGTCCAAAGATTGCACACCGAATTCGAATGGATTGATCATTACGACTGGGTTATTGAAAGAATAAGACTCAACACCAAGATCTCCTCCCCGATCCATAGGCTGACTAAGCCGTCTCCAAAACGATATCCCGTAAGTATTTCATCATCTGAAGCATCTAAAACCAAATAGCCCGCGGCTCTATTGAATGTCACAACCGGAACAATGTAGCCAAGCGGGGACCCATCAACGTCTACAAAAGGAATAGGGTCAGAAGGCGTATACGAAGAGCCGAGGAGTCCCTTTATATATTTATCGGCAAGCTCTTGCGCAATTTCTGAAGTAAATTGTATCTGCTCACCATCAATATTGCCCGTCGAAGCAAAAACCTCTTTCGGACGTGCGGCCAAGGCGACAATTGAAGACGCGACAAGTTGCAGAAAACGACGACGCGAAAGCATATGTTCTTCTTTCTAGAGGATAGAGGAGCGACTTATAAGATACTCCTATTCTATAACCTTTTTTGTAACGTTACAGCACTGGTTATATTTCAATTCGATTTGCTTATGTCCTTGTAACCCAATACGTCTTTACGTTTTAACGGAATTAGAAAATCACTCATAGCAAAAACGGGCTTTAATCCCAAAGAGATGACTTTGATTATGAATCAAACCAGCAGCCAGGGCATAGCTGCAGTGCAATTGCTACAAGAAAGGCCGCCCTTGCTGGCGGCCTTTCTACTTGCTACTAGTCACGCGTGAGCTTGCGGTGAATACGATGCGGCTGGGCTGCGTCCTCGCCCAGGCGCTCGATGCGGTTGGCCTGATAGGCCTCGAAGTTGCCCTCGAACCAATACCAGTTGCCCGGATTCTCGTCGGTGCCCTCCCACGCCAGAATGTGCGTGGCGACGCGGTCCAGGAACATACGGTCGTGGCTAATGACCACCGAGCAGCCCGGGAACTCGAGCAGCGCCGCCTCGAGCGAGGACAGCGTCTCGACGTCGAGGTCGTTCGTGGGCTCGTCGAGGAGCAGCAGGTTGCCGCCCTGCTTGAGCGTGAGCGCCAGGTTCAGACGGTTGCGCTCGCCACCGGAGAGTACGCCAGCGCGCTTCTGCTGGTCCTGGCCCTTAAAGCCAAAGCTCGCCACATAAGCGCGGCTCGGAACCTCGGTCTCGCCGACCATCATGTGATCCAGGCCGTCCGAGACGACCTCCCACAGGTTCTTGTCGGGGTCGATGCCGGAACGGTTCTGGTCGACGTAAGAAATCTTGACGGTCTCGCCCACCTCGAGCTCGCCCGAAGTCAGCGGCTCCAGACCCACAATCGTCTTGAAGAGCGTGGTCTTACCGACACCGTTGGGACCGATGACGCCCACGATGCCGTTGCGCGGCAGGGTGAACGAAAGGTCATCGATGAGCACACGGCCATCGAACTCCTTGTGCAGGTGATGGGCCTCGAGCACCTTGTTGCCCAGACGCGGGCCCACAGGGATGCGGATGTCGGTCCAGTCGAGCTTCTGGCTTGCGCGGACCTCGGCCTCCATCTCCTCATAGCGAGCCAGACGGGCCTTGTTCTTTGCCTGGCGGGCCTTGGGCGAGCTGCGCACCCACTCGAGCTCGGCCTCCATGCGCTTGGCGAGCTTGGCATCGCGGTTGCCCTGCGCCTCGATACGGGCGGCCTTGGTCTCCAGATACGTGGAGTAGTTGCCCTTGTAGGGATAAAGGTGACCGCGGTCGACCTCGCAGATCCACTCGGCAACGTTATCCAGGAAGTAGCGATCGTGTGTGACGGCAAGCACCGCGCCTGGTAGTTGTGCAGGAAGTGCTCGAGCCACAGGATCGACTCGGCGTCCAGGTGGTTCGTGGGCTCGTCGAGCAGCAGCAGGTCGGGAGCCTCGAGCAGCAGCTTGCACAGGGCCACGCGGCGGCGCTCGCCGCCGGAAAGCACGTTGACCGGCATGTCGGAATCGGGCAGCTGCAGGGCGTCCATGGCCTGGCCGAGCTTGGAATCGATATCCCAGCCGTCGGCGGCGTCGATCTCGTCCTGGAGCTTTCCCATCTCAGCCATGAGGGCGTCCATGTCGCAGTCCGGGTCGCACATCTCCTCGCCGATCTTATTGAAGCGATCGACCTTGGCGATCATATCGCCAAACGCCATGCGCACGTTCTCGATAACGGTCTTGTCGTCGTCGAGCGGCGGCTCCTGCTGCAGGATACCCACGGTGTAGCCGGGGGTGAGCCTGGCATCGCCGTTGGAGACCTCCTCAATGCCGGCCATAATCTTGAGCAGGGTCGACTTGCCCATGCCGTTGGGGCCCACGACACCGATCTTGGCACCGGGGTAGAAGCTCAGGGTCACGTCGTCAAGGATTACCTTGTCGCCATGGGCCTTGCGAGCCTGATACATCTGGTAGATAAACTCTGCCATTTGCCTGTTTTATCCTTTCTACCTGCTGTTTCCCTATTCTTGATTCGCTTTAGTGGAAACGAAATGAGGAAACCAGCTCTGAAACTTAACGAAAAAGGGGCATGGTTGCCCACACCCCCTAATACTACCTGGGAAAAGTCCCCCTTAACACACTATGAACTGCGTACGCTAGTTTTCCGCAACCTTAACGAGCGGCTCGCTGCGATTTGCGCCACAGCAGATACGAATAGACGTAGGCAGCTCCAGCTGAACCAAACGCCAGAACCGCAATCACCGCGGCGACGACTTCACTCGAAAGCACGCTACCCGCCACGCCCATCACAATCAAACCAACACCCAGCACCATAAAGCAGGCGCCGCCAAAACGCTGCGTACGGCGCCAGTTCTCGGGATCGGCAAGCGCCCAAGGCGTCTTGATACCGAGCGTATAGTTCTGCTTCACACGCGGCAAGTAGTTGCCTACGCCGATGAACAGCAAACCGATAGCACCGGAAATCAGCACGTTGACCGAACCGACCGCCGGCACCACGCCCCAGACCGTAAGCTCACCCAACCAGCTTATGGCACACATTAACAAGGTGAAGGCGATTACGAAGCCCTGATAGAACTTGCCCGAGGTTCGATATGCCTCACCTTTGGGGTCAATGCGTGGCACCACGTAGAACATTGCAAGAAGTGCCAGAGGCAGCACGCCGAGCGCGGAGGCCATCCAGCTAGGGCCCCAACCGTCGACGGCGCCGTTCGCTCCCCAGTGCGTAGGAATCTGTGCAGGCAAGCTCGGCATCACCATAAGGTGCGCCGCGACATTAATAGCGCAGACCACAACAAGCATGGCCCATACACGCGGCGATACCCCCGTGGCGTGTATGCCCTTGTTTTCGTTATTCATCCTCATCACCTTCAGTGTCTGTAAAGCCCATAAACCAGCCAATCAAGTCCTGCATGACGGTGGTGTTTAAGCTGTAAACGATGTTTTGGCCATGGCGCTCGTCGGTCACCAGCCCGGCGTTTTTGAGCGTCGCCAAATGATGGCTCAATGACGGCTTGCTGATGTCAAAATGCTCGGCAAGCTCCCCGGCCGTACAATTGCCCTCGCGCAGCAACTCCAAAATGCGCCGTCGCGTTGGATCGGCAAGCGCCTTAAAACCCTCTCCCGGCATAAGACCTCCTCTCATCATCTCTCATGACGCGCACACTATACTCGATATTTAGATGTTTGTCTAACTGTCTAATCTTGTACTCAAAAAAATAGCCGCCCCCGCGTAATGCGAAGACGGCCACTTCTCACGCCATAAACGTGTTTCGGAGTTGGCTAACCCGCGGCAACGGGTGCCATCTGCTTCATCTTATGCGAATCCCGATCTCATTTCAACAAGCCCCTAGGGCTCAAATGGAATCGTGATAATCCCTATAATGGCGATAGCCCAAACACGATCCGCTTCCCCATCGGAGGACATCTATGACCGAAACCGCAGCCGCAGCTCCCGTCGAGACACGCGACACCAAACTCGAGATCATCATGGGCCGTGAGGCACTCGATAGACTCGCCAACGCCACGGTGCTGGTGCTCGGCTGCGGAGGCGTGGGCTCTAACTGCTGCGAGGCACTTGTCCGCGGCGGCATCGGTCATTTTGTGATTCTGGACAAGGATATCGTCGCGCCCAGCAACATCAATCGACAGGCCATCGCCTTTCACAGCACCGTCGGCAAGCGCAAGGTTGACGTGATGGAAGCCATGATCCACGACATCAATCCCGCCGCCAGCGTTATCAAGCGCACCGAATACCTGCTGAGCGACAACATCGACGAGTTCTTCGCGAGCGTTTCTGAGCAGACGGGTGGCAAGCTAGACTACGTCGTCGACGCCATCGACACCATCTCGGCCAAGCTCACCATTGCCAAATATGCTCAGGACCATGACATCCGTTTGGTTAGCTCCATGGGCGGGGCCAACAAACTCCATCCCGAGTGCCTCCGCTTTGCCGACATCTTCGATACGGTACGTGACCCCATGAGCCGCATTATGCGCAAAGAATGTAAGAAGCGCGGAATCAAGAGCCTACACGTACTGTTTAGCTGCGAGGAATCGGTTAAGACACAGCCCCGCGATCCTTTCAACATCCACGAGCGCACCGAGCTGGGAACTGCCAGTTTTATGCCGCCCATCATGGGCCAGATGATCGCCGGCGAGGTTATCCGTCAGATCAGTGGCCGCGGCACCGAGCGCGTGCGCGCCGATGGCCAGCGCCTAGACTAGCGGAGCGCGCCGAGATGGAGCCCCGGTTATTTGATGCACACTGCCATCTTGATCTAATGGCTCACCCGGACGCCGTTGCCGATGAGGCAACGGCGCTGGGCCTGATTCTATTTGACTGCGGCGTCGATCCGCACGACTTTGCACGCGCCAAGAAGCGCGCCTGCGGCCGTTCAAATATCTTTGCCGGCATCGGCCTCCATCCCTGGTGGCTCGCCGACGGACGATGTGGCAACGCTGAAATCAATCTGCTTTGCGAAGTTGCTGCCCAAGAGCGCTATATCGGCGAGGTCGGGCTCGACTTTTCCGCTCGTTTTGCCGGAAGCGAGCCGCTACAAGCACAGGCATTTGACCGGCTCTGCGATGCACTCGCGCAGCACCCTCTTGCCGGGCGCGTGATATCAATTCACGCTGTTCGTTCGGCAGGAACCGTACTGAACGTCCTCGAATCGCATGGACCACTCATCCCAAACTCCGACTCCCCCGTTATCATCTTCCACTGGTTTAGCGGTACTTCGGACGAACTCGCCCGCGCGCGTAATGCGGGCTGTTATTTTTCCGTCAACGAACGCATGCTCGCGTCCAAACGAGGACGCGAATACGCACGACAGATTCCACTCGACCGTCTACTGCTCGAGACCGATGCGCCGGCCGAGCCAAACACAGAAACAAGCGCGCAGTCGCTCATCAAATCGCTCGCAAGGACCTCGATGCGCATTGCCTCACTCAAAAACTGTGACGCAAAGCGCATCGAGTCGGTAGTTTTAGCAAATGCGCACTCTGTTTTTGACCTTCGCTAACCACTGTGGGCAAAAATGCCAAGGGACATGCGAATCGCACAACGCAGTCCCTATTTTGGAAGGCAGTACAATTCGGCAGCATTACACCAATTCGTGCATGAGATCACGGTTGCGTGCATACAATTCGTCAAAGATATGACGACGCGACGCATATAGCTCGTGGGCAGCCATATCGGGCACGATTGTTTGTGCAACGCCAAGGACTTGGGCGAGTTCATCCCATGATGCATAGGCGCCACCTGCGAGAGCTGCCATGATGGCATCACCGAAGCATGCGCCCACCGTAACCTTGGCAACCGAGACCTCGCGCCCGCATACGTCGGCGATAGCCTGCATCCAAACTGGATTCTTGGTTCCACCTCCGACAAGCATAATGCGCCCAATTGGCAGTCCATGCTCTCGCTCGATAATGTCGACATGGGATGCAACGGTATACGCGACGCCTTCCAAGGCGGCGCGAACCATATGGGCTCGCGTATGCCTTCCGGTCAGGCCAAAGAAGACGCCACGTGCTCGGGATCGTTGAGCGGAGTACGCTCCCCCGCAAAGTACGGCAGGCACAGGAGCCCATCGGCACCCGGCGCCACATCGGCGGCATCATGCGCCATGACCGAATATGCATCGGGGCCACCGTGGCCCTCGGCCTCCACGGCGTCGCGATACAGCTCTTGGCGCAGCACGATGTGAGTGCACCCGCCGTATTGGTCCCCGCACAGATCCCGTAAGTTCCGGGAATGATAAACGTCCCTGGCCACAGGCGGGCATCATCGACCATATGATCAGCTAGGTAGATGAAATACGCCGTGCTCCCCAACTGAACCATCATATCGCCGGGACGAAATACACCCGTCGAAATGGCCTCGGCACCAGAGTCGCCCGTTCCCACTAAGACAGGTGTCCCTGCCGCGAGCCTGTCGCCTCAGCCGCGCGCTGCGTAATCACCCCGGCAATATCGGTAGCCGACATTACCTCCGTCATCTGGTCAGGCCGGCAGAAACGAGCACATTCCCGAGCATCAACCCTCCAAGTGTAGCGGTCGTATAGGGGAAGAAAATCCTCCGCCAAGTAACGGTCCACCGTAAAACGCCCCGTCAACTTTGCGCATAGAAACGATGATGCCGTCAGGAACTTCGCGGCACGTTCGTGCACCTCGGCATATTCTCCTTAAACCATAAGATCTTGGGAGCAATATCTGATGAGCAGGGATCGTGCCCGAAAAGTTCGCGTGCGCGACCTGACCCATATTCGGAAAGGAGCTCGTCAATCTGCGGCTTCGAACGTGCATCGACTCCATACAAAATCGCGGGCGCCAGCGCGTTGCACTCGGTATCGACCGGCACACAGTCGCAACCCAATGCGGAAAGGCCCACGCATCCGATCTGCGCCGCGTTAACCCCCGATCGCATCACCAGCTCGCGCGACAAGCGGCAAAAATCGCCCCACCAAACTGCCTCAGCATCATGCTGGTACCATCCATCACACGGGTTGTCCGTCTCATGTCCACAAGAGGCTTGGCAAACGATGTTGCATCGATCATCGATTAAAACGCCTTTAGAGGCGCTTGTCCCAATATCAATACCCAGATAGAGCGCCATAGGTGCCTACTCCCCTCGCGCCGTACGAGCGGCAGCCATAAAACGAACCACCCGCTCAACATCAACCGGGGCATCCAGCTTTCCGTCGCGCTTTAAGCACGTGCCGACAAACGCGCCATCGTAGTGAGCAAATACGTCAGCCACGGTATTTTCGCGACAACCGGTGCCACATACCACGGGCACTTCGCCAACACGCTCGCGGACCTCGTCGGCAAGCTCGCCCGAAGCGCCACGACCGGCAGCCGAACCGCCGATGACTATCGCATCCGGTAGGCAATTAAAGAGAAGTGAATCGGCAATGTCCGCGGTCGTGCGGTCGTTGAGATAAACCTCGCCCTCGCTCGTGATGAAGTGAAAAAGCTTGAGGTCGTCCAAGCGCAGCGCCGCCTTGCGACGCATGGTGTGAGCGAAATCTCGGTTAATCAGCCCGAGATCACCGGCCCAGGCACCGCAAAAATTGCAGCGCGTGAACTGCGCGTCGACGGCAGCGCACAGCTCGATTGTGGCATCACCATCGTAAATTGCCTCAGCTCCCCAAGGAGTCGACAGATCATGGGACAGAGCCCCGATTACATAGCCCATCGATGCAAGGGTTGAGGGAGAAACATGCTGCTCATAGGGCATCGAGAGCTCATTGGTAATCAAAATGCCATCGACACCGCCCTGCTGCAACGCCTCGAGATCTCGCTTGGCGGCTTCCACGACCTGCGATACGCTTCCGCCCGGGTAATACAGCGGATCGCCCGGCAGAGGACGCAGGTGCAGCATTCCGATAACCGGCTTTTCGTTCTTGAACATCGAAGTTAGAAACGACATAACGTGCTCCTTCATAGGGTTATTGCAGGGACGTTACTCCCCCAGCACCTCGACGTACACTTTTCGCTTCTGCGGACCGTCAAACTCCGCAAGATAGATGTTCTGGGCACTTCCGCACACGATGTGGCCATCTTGGACGGGAAAGAAGCAACTGTTTCCACAAATCATGCTCTTGATATGCCCACAGGAGTTGTTACCGGTGGCTCCATAGCTCGGCAGGAAGTGTGCATGCGCATAGGGGGCATCGAGTGGGGCGATGCGATCAAGCGTCTCCATAAGATCCGTCTCCACGCAGGGCAGCCCCTCGTTTACCACGATTCCGCAGGTCGTATGCGACAAAATAATCGCCGCCAAGCCATTGGTCACCGAGCTGCGTTCGATGGCAGCGTGCACGTCCTCGGTAATATCGATGAACTGGTCCGGAGCAGTCGATAGATAGCTCAATGTCTCGAGCGTCACCATGTTCACTCATCCCCTTCAAGAAAACGCAGGGCATTACCCCAGTAGAGCCTTTCTCGCGCATCATCGCGCATGGGCACGGTATCGAGCGCCCGCTTGAGTTTGAATGCACGGAAGCGCGGCGTATTGCTGGCGAACATCACTTGGTGCGATAGCGCGCGCTCATACCACAGCGGCCCCATATCGACCGTGAAAAGACGCTGCATCATCTCCTCGGGCGAATCGATGTAAGTGATAGAGGTGTCCGCGTAGCAGTTGGGATACTTGAGCAGCATCGCCACGGTCTCGCGCACCCAGGGCCAGCCAAAATGGGTCAAACTAAAACGCACATTTGGATGCGTTGCGATTGTGTGCTCAAATGCAAGCGGGTTACTGCGCGAGAGCTCTGCGCCCGGCTCCCAAGACATACCGGCATGGAAAACCACCGGCTTGTTATAGCGCTCGCACAGTTCGTAAAGCGGCTCGGCCACAGCATCATCGGGGGCAAAACCCTGCTTTGCAGGATGCAGGCAAAGCCCCTTTGCCCCCAACTCGGTAAAGGCGCGCTCCAATTCGTCTGCGGCACCGCTCACCTGCGGGTCTACGCTCGCAAATCCCCACAGACGATCGGGATGTGCGGCAACCAGCATGGCAATCTGGTCATTGGTGCCAAAGTGCCCTCCGCATGCCGTGGTTACATCGAGCGGCATGAGCACGCTCTTCTGCACATCGCAGACGTCCATCTCGACTTGAAGCTCATCCCAATCCATGGGGCCCATATGCCCCATACCAAATTCTCGTGACCAAAAACCGAATCCATCAGGCTCATCACCCGGCGTACAGATCTCGCCGTAGAGCATAGGATGGACCAACATGTCGATAACCATTTCGTACTCCTTTCCAGGCATTTGACCCTAGTACGGCTCAAACGAACCGATCACTCGGGACGACAGCTCAGCGCCCGCCTTCATACACGCCGGAATATCAAGGCCATCGATCACGCCCTTGGTAAACCCGGCGATATACGAGTCGCCGGCACCCACGGTATTAACGACCTTCTCCGCCGGCACGATCCCGCACTCATAGAAGCGCTCACCGTCATAGGCAATGCTTCCCTTCTCGCCAAGCGTGGCAACCGCAACGCGCGGCCCCAATTCCTGCGCGTGACGTACCCAGTCCCGCAGCTCCGGAGTGTCATCTTCAAACGACATAAATGCGTAGTCAACGTAGGGAAAATGATTCTCGCAGGCATATTCGGGATCCTGGCTGAACACCGAGAAGTCCATAACCACCGTCTTGCCCGCATCATGCCACTCGGGCAGGAGGTCCAAACAATTGCCAAACAGGTCGGTATGAATGATGTCATGCTCTAGGATAAACGCCCGGTCATCTTCATTCGGACGATATGTCTCCATTACGCCATCGATTGCCTCGAGATGCACGCGATCGACGCCGTCTTTCAATGCCATGAGCATCACCGAGGTGTCGCCATCCTCCACCCGCAGATGAGAGATATCAAACCCCTCGGCGGCCAGCGCCTCTCTCATCTTGTCTCCGTACTCGTCCTTGCCGACAACCGACACGGCGGATACCGAAACGCCCATTCGTGCAAGATGGATACCCCAGTCAATGCCATTACCAGTCGGATAGAACACGCCGATGTTTTGATAGACGTCCGCACAGCAAAAACCAGCCGCACACGCTTTAATACCCATGGTCTTCTCCAATGTTCAAAAGGGGACCCACCACATGGCGAGCCCCCTTTTCGCGTTTCGCTTATTGTTTTGCATCGGCTGTCCAAGGCCTCATAGCCAGACCGCCGTACGCTTTCTTAAGCTATTCGACGATTGGTGCTCCGTGGCCCCAAGAACCTTCCATGCCGCACACGGTCGAGGCAAACCCGGCAGCAAAGTCGAGCGCGCGCTCGATGGCCTCGGCGCCACCCTCACCACGCTTGGCGGAATCGAGATAGCACATCAAAAACGAGGTGAGGAACGAGTCGCCCGCCCCCATGGTGTCCTTCATGTCCGTTACCGGTTTAGCCAGCTGGCGGTAATAACGCTCGCCGTCGTAAGCGATGCAGCCCTCGGCGCCCGCCGTAGCCGACACAAAACGCGGACCCAGATCCTTAACCCATGCCAGACGCTCGCGAATCTCGTCCTCACTCGCGGCATCCGCCGCACTAAAGAAAGCAAAATCGACATAGGGCGCAATCTGCTCGTAGTACTCGTCGGTGGAGTCGTCCGAAAAGTCAAAAGAGACCGTGACGCCCGCAGCCTTCAACTTGGGCAGCTCGCGCTCGGTGAAGCAATAGTTGCCCGAATGAACCACATCGAACTGCTTCATGTACGAAAGGTCAAAGCGATCGAGAACATAGCGCGCATCGCCACGGATACCGCCCTCGTTGGAGCCGAGGAAGACACGGTCACCGTCAACGACGGTCACGCGAGCCGCTCCGTTCTCGCCAATCATCTGCTCGCACTTGTCAAGCTCGATACCCTCATCCTCGAGGCTTGTAATGACATGCTCGGCAGCGGCGTCATTGCCAAAAATGCCCATGTATGCAGAGCGTGCGGCACCGCATTTCTTGGCATAAACGGCGAAGTTCACCGCATTGCCGCCGGGATACATGGTGTGGATATGCTCGTAGCGATCGACGACGTTGTCGCCAAATCCGAGCGCGTTAACGTTAAATGCCATGGCCTTTGCCCCTTCTAGTACTCGACAACACCCATATAGCGACGGAAATCGGGATCGTGATCAAACACCTTGCCGCGTGCAGCACGCAGCTCGCAGTTCATGGCGTAGAACAGCACCGGGTCCAGATAGGCACGGACGCTCGCCGGCACGGCTTCCATACCGTACTCCTTGGCATCGAGCACCATCAGCGTATCGGTATGCGTCTTAAGGAACGCAAGGGCGCGCTCGTCCATGGCACGGCACTCGCTGGAGCCCATCTGCAGGAAGTAAAAAACGCCATCCTGAGTAGCCTCGAAGGGGCCGTGGAAGTACTCGGCAGAGTGGATGTAGCTGCAGTGCTGCCACTGCATCTCCATAAGAGAGCAGATAGCGAAACCGTAGGTCTGGCTAAAGTTGGGACCGCTGCCCAGAATGTAGAAGAACTCGTGCTCCTGGCAAAGCTTGGCAAAACGATCGCCTAGCTCGGCATTTACCTTCTCACGTGCCGGGGGAAGAATCTTATCCATCTCGGCGATACCGGCATACATATCGGCAAGATCGGCGTAGCTCCTGCTGATCGAGCAGCTCGGCCGCAAGCGACAGCGAAATGCCAGCGGGGACCTCGGCCTGCGGCACGCCCTCGCCCCACGGGTAGACCCACGTGGTCCACTTGCCGGAGTCAATCTTGGATCCAGCGTTGTCGGTCTGGGCGATCACCGTAGCGCCGGCAGCAAGGGCAATCTCACAGCCCTCGACGACCTCGGGGGTGTTGCCACTGTGGCTGCAAGCAATGACCAGGGATTTCTCACCCAAGCGGCGCGGGCGCATGATATCAAACTCGCGAGCCGTATAGATATACGAAGTGAAGGTGGTTGCCTCGCGCTGCAGAAGCTCATGAGCCGGGATCAAATCGATCATGGAGCCACCGCAAGCAATCCAGTAGACGCTGTCGAACTTGCCCTTCTCGGCAATTGCCTCTTTGATCAGATCGTGTGCATTCATATCCAGTTCCTTTCTTGTTTGGTCCGCAATCAATGACGTTGGCTGCGTGGCCGATAGTTGGTTTAGTCAATCAGATATTTCTCGAATGCGGCCATGTTCTTGGCATCTGCCGCCGCCGGGTCATCGTAGTAACGCCCGTCCGTGATTTCCTGGCCCAGCATGCCATCGAAACCATGGGCATTAAGCGTAGCGACGAAGGCGTCCATATCGTGCTTGCCATCGCCCCACACCAGATGGCCATACGGGTCACCGTCGATAAAGTGCATCTCGTGAATTGCCCCATCACCAAAGGCGGCAAACCAGTCCTCGAGCGTCTCGCCCGCAACGCCCATCGCGGTTGTATCAACCATGGGCTGTAAGTACGGGCTCGCGACCTCGTCAATCATGCGCTTCGCATCGGAAACCGTCGTTACAAGGTTGCTCTCCTCGGGACGCAGGCTTTCCATCGTAAGCACCAGACCGTGCTCACCGGCATACTCCGCCAGAATGGACAAGTGCTCGCGGCTGCGCTTCCAGGCTTCCTCGCGGTCCTCGTCCCAGTCGCCCCAGCCCGAGTTGACGGACATACGGTCGCACCCAAGTACCTCGGCAAGCTCAATGCCGTGCTTAAAGTACGCCAGGCTGCGCTGTTCATGCAGCGGTTTGCGTGCGCAGTACTGCCAAGGATAGACAACATTCTCGGGGCACAGAGTACGATACCTAAGCCCACGGTCTGCAGCCTTTTTCGCCAGGACCTCAGCCTCAAAGTAGCCCGTGTGGTCGAGCGTCACATGCGGCTCCGCACACCACAGCTCAATGGACTCAAAGCCCAAACGCTGCTGCACATCAAGGAAGTAATCGAGCGACCACATGATGTAGTGGATATTCATGCCCGCAATCTGTTCGCGGCGCAGCGTCGGTTTGGATTCAGACATCTTATGCCTCCTTATTTCGATCGAACACGATTTGTCCGTCCGACATCGTCATATCAACCGAAAGATCGCGTGCGTCGCGATAATCGAGGTCGAACACATCCCGATCGAGCACGCAGATATCGGCAAGCTTGCGACCTCAAGCGTACCCAGTTCGTCTTCGCGCATCAGATCGTACGCGCCCCCGGCAGTCCAAGCACGCAAGAGCTCGACAAGCGTCAGCGCGTTGGCCTCATTCACGGGCAGCCCATCGTCGAAGTATCCACCGCACGCGCTGTAGATTGACTCGCCCAGGCTCGGAATCAGCAGTGGCAAATCCGTACCACAGCACACCGTGCATCCGGAATCTTCCATGCCGCGGCGATTCCAGCTGTGCAAAAGTCGCGTCTCGCCAATTTGTCGACGCATCATCGACAGGCAATCCTCGCGCCGGTCCAGCGTCAAAATCTGCGGATAGACCTCGCAAATTCCACCTAACTTGCCAAACTCGACAAGATCGGTCGGATCAGAGTTCTCGAGATCGGTAATCGCATGGCGGCGAAGCAACCGTCCATGCTCGTCTCGAGGCAGCGAGGCATAGAGCGCCACGGTGCGACGAACGGCGCCATCGCCCTGGCAATGCAAGGAATATCGGAAGCCGTCAGCATCAATTGCGCGCAGCTCGTTCTCAATCAGATCCCACTCGGGCTCCTCGACAACCGTCTTGCCGGCAGCCCCCGCATCGGCCGTGTCCTCATAGGGGTCAATCATCTCGGCAAGCCCCGCCCATACGCCGCGATCGGTCATACGGTTGAAGCCAGAAAAACGAACGAACGGTCCCCGAAAGCGCTCTCGTGCCTCGCGAGCATACGACAGATTTGCACCGGCACCCACCGGCTGCGACATCATAGAGACGCGAACCGTCAGCTCACCAGATTCTTCACGGCGAGCCATTTCGTCGGCAAAACCGTAGTAGTCATCAAACGCCATCTCCTTGATGGCGGTAACGCCGCGCTCGTTAAGCATGCTCATGTAGTCCGAATACCCCGCACGTACCTCGGGCAGCGCGAGGAAATCGCTCATCATGCGCCAGATCTTCTCGGCATAGCACGCCTGGGGTGTGAAGCCGTATCGCGCACTGGCGGCAGCATTGAGAACGCAGGTCTCCGCACCCGGTGTAAAGCAGACGACAGGGATATCGCCAAAACAATCGTCAAACACAGCCGCCGTATTTGCGTTCTCGGCATCCGATGCCAACGTTTCGGGTAGGTTGTGGCCAAAAGCCGCCGCGCAATCCGGATGATCTTCTTTCCATGCACGCAAGAGCGACACGGCCTCTTTGGCATCAGCGATGCCGGACAGATCAGGCCCCAACGTCCGCAGCGCCCAGCCTGTATAGAAGGTATGCACATCGATCAGGCCAGGCATGACGGTGCGGTCGCCCAGGTCAACTACCTCGTCCGCCTGGGTCAAATACGAAGCTAGCTCACACTTGGTGCCAACAGCCTCAATTCGATTGCCACGGACCGCTACGAAACCTTCAAACGGCAGGTCCCCCGTACCGGTAAAGACGCTCTTAGACGTCAGGACCGTCAAACGATCAGACATCACAACCACCTACGCCGGAAGCATGCCAGAAATTGCCGTTACGATCAGGCCAAAGACGACCATGAAGATGAAGAACTTCCAAATGGTCTTCCACCATTGGCCAAACGAAATCTTAGCCACGCCAAGGCCGGCAACCGTCATGCCCGCCACGGGACTGATGGTGTTGATGGTCTGGTTGGCAAACTGGAGCGCGGTAACGGCCGCCTCGGGATTGAGGCCCATGAGCTCGGTCAGGGGGCCCATAACGGGCATGGTGAGTGCCGCCAGGCCAGAACTCGAGGGAACCAGCAAAGAGAGCAGGCCAAGGACGATATACATAAACGTGGTGTAGACGGCGGCGGGCGCACCGGCGAGCGCAGTAGCGAGCGCCTGGAGGATGGTGTCGATGATCATGCCGCCCTCGGCGATGACCAGAATACCGCGAGCGATACCGATAACGATGGCGGCGTACGCAAAGTCGGCGAGACCTTTAACGAACTCCTCAGCAATCGTCTGCTGGTCAAGACCGCCCAGGATACCGGCAAGCAAGCCCATGCCAAGGAACACGGCGGAAATCTCATTCATGTACCAACCCTGGGTAACAAGACCCCAGACGATAATGCCCATACCGCAAGCAAAATCGATAAGCACGAGCTTCTGACGGGTAGTGAACTCTTCCTCGATGGAGGCATCGGTCACGGAAAACTCGATACGCTTGAGCTTATCGTCCTCGTACGTAATGGACGACTCGGGGTTTTTCTTGACGCGCATGGCGTAGCGCATGGCCCATGCGATACCGACGGCAGTGAAGATGACCCAAGAAACGGCGCGCAGCCACAGTTGCGGATTGCCCTCGATGCCAATGATGCCCTGGGCGATCAAAACATTAAACGGATCGATGGTCGAAGCGCAATATCCCAGGTTAGGACCAAGGAAGCAGATGATGAATGCCGTCATCGAGTCATAACCGATACCCATCATGATGGGAATGAAGATGGCATAGAACGGCAGGGCTTCCTCAGACATACCAAACGTGGTGCCGCAAATGGACAGCAACGTCATCGTGATGGGAATGATGAGGATGTCCTTGTTCTTGAGCTTTTTAATCACGCGGCTCATGCCGGCATTCAAAGCGTTGGTCTTGGTGATGATTGCGAACGACCCGCCAATCAATAAGACGAACGCAACGACGTCGGCAGCCTCCTGGATGCCCTTAGTGGGCGCTTGCAGGACCGCGAAGATATCCTGCCCCAGATTGATGGTCTCGCCGGTCTCGGAATCGGTGTAGTTCTTATCGACCTGTTCATAGGTTCCAGCAACGGCGACTTCACGCTCGCCCGCCGCTGTCGAAATCGTCTTGCGCTGATACTGACCAGAGGGAACGATCCAAGTCAAGACCGCAAAGACAACGATCAGCAAGAACATGATCGTATAGACATGCGGTAATTTGAACTTAAAACGTCTGTTTGTCTTCTTCGCCTTCGTATCTGACATAGATACCTCCAAAGAACTCGAGACTGCATCGCATCTCGCTTCAACGTTTGCACAAGGCAAACGTTCTATGACGTTCTATAGGTTACCAGCAGCTTTTCTCGCCATCAAGATAATTTCAAACTGATTGCCGCAACGCGGTTGAACGGTTGCGTTTGCGCCGTGAACGGTATGGAAACGCCCGGTGAGATGATCCACCGGGCGCTTTCATACGCAATGTCCTAGATGTCAAAAACGTAGCGAGACCCAACGATCCGCTGACGACCGATGATAAACGGCCGCCGCTGCTCATCGAAAAAGAAGGCTTCCATATAAAACAAGGGTTCGCCAACGGGAACTGCCAACAACCGAGCGACCTCGGGCGACGCACACGCGATCTCAAGCGTGCATGGGTCGGTAAACGCGGGCGTGCGGCCCGTCAGGTTGCGCACGAACTCAAAAATGGATTGGTTAGATAGAGGTGCCGTTGATAGATAGGCGTTGTCCTCGTAAACATATATGTTGTTCTCGAGCATGACAGGGACGCCATCGGCAGTACGCACGCGCTCAACGCAGATCAAGTCAGTTCCAACGGGAACACCAAAGAACTGTGCTTCGGTGGAATCCGCCGGCAGCATCTTTCTCGAAATGACACGCGCCCCCGGTTCCATTCCGTTAACGCGGCATGCGTCCGAAAAACTCTGGACGTCATCCTTCTGGCGAATCTTGCGCTTGAGCTTGGGGGCATTGACAAACGTGCCTTTCCCCTGTCGCTTCGTTAGATAGCCCTGTTGGACGAGCTCCTCAATAGCGCGTCGCACGGTAACGCGGCCAACTTTATAGCTCTCAGCCAATTCGAATTCGTTGGGTATCCGCGCACCTGCCTTGTAGGCACCGGAGTTGATTTCGTTTTTGATGATATCGATAACCTGTTGGTACAGCGGTATCGCTGCTTTACCGTCAGTTAGCCCTTCAGTCGGTGGCATATACCCTCTCCAAGCACAATTAAGCCTAAAACGGACTTAGGGGCATTCAACAAGTCCTTAAGCCCGCATTAGCTTAAAGTATGCTAGGTGTCGCACCAAAATGTCGGCTATTTACTCATCAGACCCGAAAAACGCGCAACTACCGCGCTCCTAAGAAAGCTCAAGCAGTTCCGGCAGCTGGTCGATGATCTTGTCCGCAGCATCCTGGCTAAAGCCAAACCGCTCCTCGCGCTTGGCGATTACCGTCAGACCCGCTCGCTTGCCGGCAGTGATGCCAGGCACCGAATCCTCAACGCAGCAGCAACGGACCGCAGGCAGCCCCAACAGGTCCAGCGCATGCAGGTAGATGTCGGGCTCGGGCTTGCTCTCCTTAAACTGCTCGCCGCTCACCACGTACTCAAAGGCATCCGACAGACCACATGCATCGAGTACTTCCTCGATGCTGTCCATGGGAGACGAGCTCGCCAGCGCCACGCGAACGCCGCGGCGCGGCAACTCTCGAATCGTATCCACAGCGCCCGGGTTAATCAAAGCCTGGTAGTCACGCGGACGCTTATGCGCCCACTCGTCCCAACGGGCCAATGCCTCCTCGCCAGTGAAGTGCCCTTTACCGGCGCGCTCAAACCAATCGACTAGCATATGCAGGAAGACTGATGTGAGGTACCAACCTGCCCGTTCAACTCCTCTTGGGTCAGATTCAACCCAAGCTCCTTGGCAAACGCGGCAGTCTCCCCCAGGTAGTAATACTCGGTATCGACAATGACGCCGTCCATGTCAAAGATAACGGCGTCGAACGGAAATGCGGACACGGCACCCTCCCTAACAAAAGGGCGCCCGCAAGCGGACGCCCGAACCATGCACTATCGGCGATTCTAACCCAGCAGCTGGTCAAGTGCTACCGCGATACCGTCTTCGTTGTTGTTGGCGGTCACCATCTGGGCCACGGCCTTGACTTCATCGACAGCGTTACCCATGGCGACGCCGGTACCAGCCCACTCGATCATAGACTTGTCGTTCTGGCCGTCGCCAAACGATACGACCTCGCTGGCATCGATGCCGAGCTTGGGCAGGGCACCCTCGAGCGCACGGGCCTTATCGATACCGGGCGCCGTGTACTCAAAGTACCAGTCGGCCGTAAACATGCCCGAAAGCGTCTGCTTAAAGGGCGCATACATCTCCTCGTAATGCGCCTGCAGGTAGGCCGGATCGCCCGCCGTCAGCAGCTTGTCCACGGGATAAGTGTCCACGACCTCATGCAGGCTCTCGACCTCGCGAATCTTAAGGTCGCACGCATCGCGCTCGTATTTGACGATGTTTTTCTGCGAGCCGTCAGGCAGCGTGATCATGCAATGGTACGAGTCCTCGACGTGCAAATCGCGACCGAGCGAGATGATGGGGATCACGTCAAAATTACGCAGGTGATCAATCAGGCGATGCAATTCGTCGGCAGGCATAGCCTGATCGAACAGCACCTCGTCGGTCTGAGCATCGACGACGTGCGCGCCATTAAAGGCAACTAGCAGACCATCATGGTTCTGAAGGTCGAGCTCCTGCGCCAAGGCATGCAGCCCCCATGCGGGACGACCCGAAGCCAAGATAAGCTTAATGCCCGACTCCTGCGCCGCGAGCAGTTTCTCGCGCGTACGCGGGCTGATGACCTTTTGGTCGTTGGTGAGCGTACCGTCGATATCCATTGCGATGGCTTTGATTGCCATATATGCCTCCCTGACATTGAACAACCTTGTCTGAGCCATCATACAGAACACCCACGGCGGCGTTGTTTGCAACGGGAAAAATGTCATATTGTCCCAAACATGAACGGCGCGCCTTCGACGATTGCGATGCCCGTCGAGGCGCCTCCCGATACATTCCATCCTATCCAAATAGCAGAGGGCCCGCATCCCAACGGATACGGGCCCTTGTCGGCTATGCGTTAGTTTTCGCAGCGAATCCTACTTGCGGTGAGCTCGGTAGAACTCGATGAGCGCCTGGGTCGAAGCGTCCTGTTCGGCCTTGGCGGCGTCGTCGTGGAAGGCCGGGGTGATCTGCTTGGCAAGCTGCTTGCCAAGCTCGACGCCCCACTGGTCGTAGGAGTCGATGCCCCAGACCGTGCCCTCGACAAACGTGATGTGCTCGTACAGGGCGATGAGCTCACCAAGCGCGAACGGGGTCAGCGTGTCGCCAAAAATCGAGGTCGTCGGACGGTTGCCCTCAAAGCAGCGGGCCGGGACGATCTGCTCGGGCGTGCCCTCGGCACGCACCTCATCGGCCGTCTTACCAAAGGCGAGCGCCTTGGTCTGGGCCAGGAAGTTGCCCAGGAACAGCTCGTGCACGTCCTGACCGCTGTCGGTCGCAGGGTTGGCGGTATTGGCAAAGGCGATGAAATCGGCCGGGACCACCACGGTGCCCTGGTGCAGCAGCTGGTAGAAGGCGTGCTGACCGTTGGTGCCGGGCTCGCCCCAGAAGATCTCGCCGGTATCGGAGGTCACAGCGCTGCCGTCCCAGCGGACATGCTTGCCGTTGGACTCCATGGTGAGCTGCTGCAGGTAGGCCGGGAAACGGTGCAGATACTGGCAGTACGGAAGCACGGCGTGGCTCTTGGAACCGAAGAAGTTGACGTACCAGACGTTGAACAAACCCATCAGCGCGACGGCATTGTTCTCGAGCGGCGTGTTGCAGAAGTACTCGTCGATGGCGTGGAAGCCTCAAGGAACTGCTGGAAACGCTCGGGGCCGAGCACGACGATCAGCGACAGGCCCACGGCGGAGTCGACGGAGTAGCGGCCGCCGACCCAGTTCCAGAAACCAAAGGCGTTAGCCGGGTCGATACCGAAAGCCTCGACCTTCTCGAGTGCGGTGGAAACGGCGACGAAGTGCTTTGCCACAGCCTCGGCGTTCTGCTCATCGGAGCCATCGATGCGCCCTGAGCCTTGAGCTGCTCGAGCATCCAGGTCTTGACCTCGCGGGCGTTGGTGAGGGTCTCGAGCGTGGTGAAGGTCTTAGAGACGATGATCACGAGCGTGGTCTCGGGATCCAAACCCTTGAGCTTCTCGGCCTGGTCGTTGGGGTCGATGTTGGAGATATAGCGGCAGTCGATACCGGCGTCGGCATAGGGACGCAGGGCCTCGTAAGCCATGACCGGGCCCAGATCGGAGCCGCCGATGCCGATGGACACCAGGTGCTCAATCTTCTTGCCGGTAACGCCCTTCCACTCACCGGAGCGCACGCGCTCGGCGAAGGCATACATGCGATCGAGGACCTCGTGCACGTCGGCGACGACATCCTGGCCGTCGACGATAAGCTGGCCTTTCTCGCTTGCCGGACGGCGCAGCGCGGTGTGCAGGACGGCGCGGTCCTCGGTGGTGTTGATGTGCTCGCCGGAGAACATGGCGTCGCGGCGCTCCTCGAGCTTCACCTCGCGGGCAAGATCGCACAGCAGCTTGACGGTCTCATCGGTCACCAGGTTCTTGGACAGATCGAAGTGAAGGTCGCCGGCGTCAAAGCTCAGCTTGTTCACGCGGTCGGCGTCAGCGGCGAACCAGGCCTTGAGGTCGATACCCTCGGCCTCGAGCTTCTCCTGATGAGCCTCGAGCGCCTTCCAAGCGGCGGTCGACGTAGCGTCGATAGGTGCGGCAACAGTTGCCATAAAGTCCTCCTCAGCATACGGGCGCAAGCCTCCATGCGCCCGGATAATCAGATAGTCCTATTCTAGCGCAGGTCAAGACTACAATCAGCGAGCGTTGCCAATCCGCCCCCCAACGGCAACCGACCAAAAAGGGACAGGTTTATTTTGGCAGGTCAAACGCTTTACCAACCAAAAATAACCTATCCCTTTATGGTAAATATTAGGCCGCGGCGCACACACTGCCGAGCAGCTCGCGCAAGGGCGAGCCGATACCCTCCAGCAGTTCGGGAGCGATGATGGCGAAAACGGGAACCTCGCCGGCACCCACAACGGCGGGCACTTTTCCCTCGGAGACGATGCATCCGTAGGGAACAAAGCCGTCCTCGCCGGCATCGAGCACGGCCATGCGACGAGCGAGTTCGCGCGCAAAGCCCGCCGTATCGGCATCGCCGATCGCCAGGACAAAGTCCACGCCCTCATCGGTCGCCAGGGCTACGGCCTCATCGACCAAATCGTCTCCCCCGTCGCCCCCGACCAAGCCGCAACGAAAGAGCACGCGTTCGAGCAGGCGCGATCGAGCGAGCCCAGCGCCGCCGAAACGAGCTCATCACGCGTGTGCTTGTCGCCTCCCAGCACGACCAGTGTCTTGGTGCCGCCATAGTGGGCAACCAATCGCCCGCACCAGCGAGCCACGTCCCCATCCGCAACCAAGCGCGTCGGCATACCAAACCCATAGTTAACCATTATCCCCACAACCCTTCCGTGCTTTATGGTGGCATCAATCGTTAGCCTCATGCTACGAAGCGAGCTTTTCCGAGCTGTTTCGCGCTCTTTAGGGCTGCGTTAAAAACCCGATGCAACCGCACGACCATACCTGCCAAAAAGGGACAGATTTTGACGGTGTCCGGTCGAGCAGGTATTATCGAACAGGTATTCGATAAGAACATGTGTTTGATGGGAGGGCTCGGATGGCGCACGAGCAGCACACCTACATCTGCATCGACCTCAAGACGTTTTATGCCAGCGTCGAGTGCGTCGATCGTGGGCTCGATCCGCTCACCACCAACCTGGTCGTTGCCGACGAATCGCGCGGACGCACGACTATCTGTCTCGCTATCACGCAGGCTATGAAGGACCTAGGGATTCACAACCGCTGTCGCCTGTTCGAAATACCCGATGGCATCGACTACATCAAGGCCGTACCGCGCATGCAGCACTACATGGAGGTGTCGGCGCGGATCTACGGTATCTACCTGGAATACGTCAGTCCGCAAGACATTCACGTCTACTCAATTGACGAGTGTTTTATCGACGTGACGCCATATCTGGACCTCTATCACACCGATGCGGAAGGCTTCGCCTGCATGTTGCGCGACGAGGTCCTCGCGCGCACCGGCATCACGGCGACGGTCGGCATCGGCCCCAACCTATTCCAGGCCAAGGTAGCACTCGACATCACTGCCAAGCATGTGCCCAGTCGCATCGGCACACTCGACGACGAGACCTTTCGCAAGGAGATCTGGCCCCATCGCCCCATCACCGACATCTGGGGCATCGGCCCCGGCGTGGCGGCCCGTCTCGAGAAATACGGTGTCTACGACCTGATGGGGGTCGCAGCGCTCGACGAGAACCTGCTCTACGACGAACTCGGCGTCAATGCCGAATATCTTATCGACCACGCCTTCGGGCGTGAGCCGACAACCATCGCCGATATCCAAGCTTATCGCCCGCAAGCGACCTCGACCACCACAGGCAGGTGCTCTCGAAGGGCTATGCCTATGAGCAGGCCTACACCGTCTTGCGCGAGATGGTCGACAACGCCGTGTTGGACCTAGTCGATAAGCACGTGGTCTGCGACAGCATCTCGCTCTTTGTGGGTTATGCGAGCGAACGAGCTGACATACGCCGCCTCGACGCCAGCGGTACAGCGCAATATGTGGACGGATGCGGACACCTACGCTCGAGCACGTCGAGCATCGAACCCACCGCAACCGCCGGCCCTGAGCTCGCGCCCCGTGCGCCCAAGCCCGTCCAGCGCGATGACGAACGGCGCCGCCTGGTGCGGGAGGCGCAGGCTATCGATGGCATCTTTGTGGGAGAGCATGGCGGCAAACCGCGCGGTGGCTATGCCGCACTCTTAGCGCACTCCAACGCCTCGCGCAAGCTGCCCGAGCGCACCAATTCGTTTAAGAAGATCATGGGCTATTTCGATGAGCTCTGGGCGCAGACTGTCGATCCCAAACGACCAGTCAAGCGCATCAACCTGGGATTTGGCAACCTCATGCCGGAGGAGTTTGCCACCATCGATCTATTTAGCGATGTCGAGGCCGATGAGCGCGAGCGCGAGCTGGCCCGTGCCGTGCTGGCTGTAAAAGGCAAATACGGCAAGAACGCGCTGGTTAAGGGACTGAGCTTTACCGCCGGTGCCACCGCACGCGAACGCAACGATCAGGTAGGAGGGCACCGTGCCTAAGCCCCAACAGCAGCCGATGCGGCCACCGACACCTTTTGAACGCCTAGCGGACCCCGAGGGAAGACGTCGCTCCGCCGACCCCAAGCTCACCGCTAACGGCGCCGTCCGTGCCGGCCGTGCCGCGCAGTTTATGCCCTTTGCCGCCCTCACGGGATATTACGAACTCGTGCGCAAGCAAGAGATCACCGCCGAACCAAAATGTGAACTCACGGAAGAAAAAGCCCTCGTACTTTCTAAAAAGCTCGAGGGTCTCAAACGTGGCGACTTGGTTCGTGTCACCTATTACGATACATACGGCTATCGCAGCCGCACCGGCATCCTCGACGAGGCGCTCCCCGCCTTCAAGCTCCTCAAGCTCCGAGACATCGCCATCGACTTCGACGACATCCAAGACATCGAACTGCGCGGACGAGCCTAGCCAAGGAAGCGCATCCAGGGCGGCGCTTACAGCGTCATGACGTAGTAGCCCGCGTCTTTCACGGCCGTCTCGAGGACACCACGATCAACCGGCTGCTTAGAGCGCACGCGTGCCGTGTGGTCCGCATACGTCACCGTTGCCCACACGCCATCCAGCGCATTGAGGGCATTGGCTACGTTCTGAGCGCAGCCGTCACAGCTCATGCCGCCGATGAGCAGCTCATCGCTATAGGGATAGTGTGACGCATCGGTATCCACCACAACAACCTTTTTGGCCTTCTTGCCGCTCGTACCATCGCTGCAGCAACTCTTCCCGTGTGTCGAAGCGGCAATGCGACGCAGTCCAAAAAACATGCCGACGGCAATGACGGCCAGCACGATGAGATTCGCAGGGTTGAGCAAGTCACTCATGCGCTCCCCTTTCAAGTAGCACTATCTAGATACCCCCATGGGGTGTCCCCATCTTAACCCAAAATCATGTCTGTTCGGTCAATTAGTTTCCCTCTTCAAACTTTCTTGTTGACCATGGCTTACTTTCGTGTATAAGTTTTCCTAGGCTAACAGTTTAGATCCGTAAGGAGCGCCGTGACTCGAACCATAGACATCCCAACGTTTCAGGCAGCGGTCGTGCGCAACTGCTCTCCCACGCTCGCGGGCATCAAGCCGGCATCGCTCTTTACCTATCCAGGCACCTACGCCCACGGGAACGGCTCGACCACAACCGAAACCATCGCAGAACGCCGAGCACGCCTGCTCAACGTTATCGCCCAGTGCAATCGCGAGCTTGACCCGCTCGGCATCCACCTGAGTGTTTTGGTCTGGCGGCCCTGCGGAGCTCGTGTACGTGTACCAAGCCAAAAGCCTCGCCACCTATTTCGCAGACCCTCGCGCCCAAACAGCGCTCGCCTCGGAAGGCTACGACACGAGAGACCTTTCGACATGCCTTGTGCATTTGGCATCACGCATCACGCTCGCGAGCAATAACGTCGCGGAATGCGCCTGCAGCCAGACTCGATGCGCACTACCCCAGCAAGCTAGCTGCAGCAAAGACTGCACCTGCGAGTTTCCGCACGAAATAGGCTACTTCCTTGGATATCCCTACGACGACGTACACGAGTTTATCGTCCAGCGCGGCGAGAACTACAAGGTCTTTGGGGCCTGGAAGGTCTACACGAATGTCGAGCAAGCGCTTGCGATGTTTGACGCCTACCGCGCTTGCACTCAATACCTCACCTTTGTCTATCAGCAGGGCTGCAGCTTGGCGCAACTTGCCCAGGCAACCCGATAGAACATAGAAGCCGCGGCAACTGCCGCACAACTGAAAGGACTTAACATGAGCAAGATCGCCGTCGTCTACTGGAGCGGCACGGGCAACACCGAGGCCATGGCAAACCTCGTCGCCGAAGGCGCCACGTCCGCGGGTGCCGAGACCGAGGTCATCCCCTGCGCCGACTTCTCTGCCGACAAGGCCGCCGAATATGATGCCTTCGCCTTCGGCTGTCCCGCCATGGGCTCCGAGGAACTCGAGTACGATAAGTTCCAGCCGATGTGGGACGAGGTCAAGGAGACTCTCGGCGACAAGAAGGTCGTCCTCTTTGGCTCTTATTCGTGGGCCGAGGGCGAATGGATGGACAACTGGAAGGCGGATGCCGACGAGGCAGGTGTCAACGTCGTCGATTCCGTCATTTGCTACGACGCCCCCGACGATGAGGGCGAAGCGGCCTGCCGCGCCCTTGGAGCCGAGCTCGCGTAACGAAACCAGGCCTCCAAAAGAGCCTGCATCACAGCGCATCCCCATCCCTACAAAAGAGCGGGGGCTGGATTCAAGTCCAGCCCCCGCTCTTTTGTAACGGCAGTTACATCAACCGGCTACGAAATATTACCCAAGAACGCTTGGTGCGCTCGCTCTTGGGGTGGTCGAAGACTCGCTCGGCGTACCCTCTTCCACAATGACGCCGCCGTCCATAAAGACGACGCGGTCGGCGACATCGCGGGCAAAGCCCATCTCGTGCGTCACGACGATCATGGTCATGCCGTCGCGGGCCAAATCGCGCATGACGCCCAGCACGTCGCGGACGAGCTCTGGGTCGAGCGCGGACGTGGCCTCGTCAAAGAGCATCACGTGCGGGTTCATCGATAGGGCACGGGCGATGGCCACGCGCTGCTGCTGACCGCCCGAGAGCTGACTCGGCATAAAATCGATGCGCTCGGCCAGACCGACCTTGGTGAGCTCCTCGACGGCGATCTTCTCGGCCTCTTCCTTGCTGCGCTTGAGCACCTTTTGCTGCGCGAGCATGACGTTCTTTTTGACTGACAGATGCGGGAACAAATTGAACTGCTGGAACACCATACCCAGATGCGTACGCACCTTGTTAAGGTCGACGCCCTTGGCGCACACGTCCACGCCCTCAACGACGATCGAACCGCTCGTGGGGTCCTCCAGGCGGTTGATGCAGCGCAGCATCGTCGACTTGCCCGAGCCCGAAGGGCCCAGGACTACGACGACCTCGCCCTTGTGCACATCCAGATCGATATCGCGCAGGACCACGTTATCGCCAAAGGCCTTCTGGAGGTTCTTGATGCTGACGACGACCTCGTTCGAGTTATTGGTTTCGCTCATGATAGGACCTCCTTACAGACCGGCGATGTGATCGGCGGGCGTCGCGACGACCTGTCCGGCGCTCTTGGCAGGACGCTTCTTCTTGGTTTCGGTCGTCCCCAGAAGCCTCGCCTCAAGACCACTCACCAAGCGCGCAAGCGGCAGCGTAATGACCAGATAGAACAGGGCGGCAACCACATACGGCGTGATGGACCCCGTCGTGGCCACGATGGTGCGGGCGTTCATGACGATCTCGACCACGCCCACGGCCGCGAGCAGCGACGTATCCTTGTAAAGCAGGATAAACTCGCTGGTCAGCGTAGGCAGGACATTGCGGAACGTCTGCGGAATCATAACGTAGAGTAGTGTCTGGAAGGCATTCATGCCCAGCGAGCGCGCAGCCTCGTTTTGACCTTTAGGAATCGACTGAATACCGGCACGGAAGATCTCGCACAGATACGCAGACGAGTTCATGGCCATGACGATGACGCCCAGGACATAATCATCCACCTTGACGCCGGCCAGTGGCAGGCCAAAGAACGCGATATAGATCTGCAGGAACGCCGGCGTGCCGCGGATGATATTCACGTAGATGCCGGCAAGGCAGCGCAGGATGCGCGACTTGGAGATGCGCATGAGCGACAACGCAAAACCGAAGGGAATTGCCAACGGGAACGCCACAAGCACGATCGAGAGCGACATGAGGAAGCCCTTGAAGACGATCGGCAGGCTCTGGACCAAAATAACCGGGTTCAGGAACAGGCGGAGGAACATATTTGAGTTCCACGCCTCGACCCACGGCTGCTCCTTAAGGTCGGCCAGGAAGTTATCGAATGCCGTCACGCCCTTGATCTCCACCGACGGAATCTTGGAGATCTTCTTGGTCGAGCCGTCAGCCAAGATGTAGGTTCCGCTAAAGGCCTCGTCGCCGCCCTCGACGGGGAACGTCACGCCGTAAACCTCGACACGGAAAAAGCCGCCGGCAGGCGCCGTCTCGCCAAAGTCGATATTGAGCGTCTGGCCATCGGCCTTGCACGTGGGCTTCATGGGCGTACGGTCCATGAGGTCCTCGCCCGAGAGCATCGTCAATCGCGTGTCGTCGGCACCAAACGTCGCGCCGTCGACAAACGTCAGCGAAAGACCGCTCAGCTCCTCGTCGGCATCGGCCTGAACTTCCCAGGTAACGCGCGTCTCGGTGCCGCCGACCACAGCGCTGCCCGAGCCGGTGTTGGGTCGGGCAGTGATCTTTGCGGTCTCAAGCGCCTGGGCGGTCGTGGGCGCATATGCCCCCGCGCACACCAGCGCGAGCGCCACGGCCATGACGCAGGCTAGCTTTTGGAGCAAGGCGGACAGTGAAAAACGCTGCTCCGTGGCCCCTTTGTTCAATCGAGACAAGGTGGCTCCTATCGTAGAAGTTGCCGGCAAAACAAGACGGAAACGCTCTCCGTCGAGAGAAGCGCAAAGGCCCTCTCCGCAAAACGGAAAGGGCCCGCACGCAATCAAGCATTAATTTACTTGATGCTGTACTTAGCCATGAGGGTGTCAACGGTACCGTCGTCGGTCAGGTCCTTGATGGCCTGGTTAATGTCGTCCTTGAGCTTGGTGTTGCCCTGGTTGATGGCGATGGCGTACTCCTCGCCGGTGCTAATCTGCTTGATGGTCTGGCAGGTGTTGAACTGCTCGGCGGTCAGCTGGCTGGCAACGGAGCGGTTGGTGACTACTGCGTCGCCCTTATCGGACTGCAGGGCGCTGAAGCACTCGGTGGCGTCCTTGTAGGGAACAATCTTGGCCTTGGGGAAGTTCTCCTGGGCAAAGGCCTCGGCGGTCGAGCCAGACTGGACGATGATGGTAGCGTCGGCGTTGTTGAGCTTCTCGCTGAAGTTGTCGGCCGTGATGTCGGTGTTATCGACCTTGGTCACGATAGCCTGATCGTCCATGTAGTAAGAGTCGGAGAAAGTGACTTCCTTCTCACGCTCGGGCGTGTCGGTGATAGCCGCGATGGCGACGTCGTACTTGGCGCCCGAAGCGACGCCCGGAACCAGCGTGTCGAAGTCGTTGTTGACGTACTCGACATCCAGACCCAGCTTATCGCCGATAGCCTTAATGAGTTCAAGGTCAAAGCCCTGGTAGTCGCCGTTGTCATCCTTGTACTCAAACGGCGCGTACTCGGCAGAGGTGCCGACGGTGAGCGTACCGTCCTTGACGAGCGCGTACTCCTTGGAGCCGTCGACCTTCTCGACCTTAGCGTCGTCAGAGCTGCTGGAACTGGCATCAGAACCAGGGGTGGCGTTGGACGAGCCGCAGCCCGTCAGTGCAAGAGCGAGCGCCATGCGCCCGTGGCTGCAAATGCGCCAAGCTTCTTGAGCTTCATAATCAGTCTCCTTCCAGTGACCCCATTTGATTCAGAGGTCTGCAAAAACTGTTGGTTATTATGCACCTGTAAGTGCGAATCTGCAATTAGAAAACTGATTGAAACAATCACATAACGTGAATGGAACACTCCACTTTGTGACAGTCGTTACTGCTGTAACGACCTTAAGAGTTTGATTTCAGCTGCATAACCTGCAAGTTCGTTCGGCGTCTCCAAAATGAACGGCAATGCACGCAAACGGCTATTCGATACAATAATCTGCATAACCTGCATACCACCGCCAAACTCCTCGCTGCCAAGGTATCCCTTGCCGATGCACTCGTGACGATCTTTATGGGCACCACAGGGGTTCTTCGAATCGTTGATGTGTACGGCACGCAAGCGGTCGATACCCACCACGCGGTCGAACTCGTCGAGTACGCCGTCCAGATCATGGATGATGTCGTAGCCGGCATCGCTCACATGGCAGGTGTCCAGACACACGCCGAGCTTGTCCGATAGCTCTGGACGCCTGGCGGCAGCGCCCTCGATAATGCGCGCCAGCTCATCAAAGCTACGGCCCACCTCGGTACCCTTGCCCGCCATGGTCTCGAGCAGCACCGTCGTCTGCTGTCCCTCAAACATCACCTGACACAAGGTGTCGACGATCATCTGAATGCCGGCATCAGTCCCCTGCCCCACATGCGCGCCGGGGTGGAAGTTGTAGTAGTTGCCGGGCAGCGCCTCCATGCGCTGCAGGTCCTCGGCCATGGCCTCCAGGGCAAACTCGCGCGCCCGTTCCTTGGCCGAGCAGGGGTTATAGGTATACGGGGCATGAGCCACGAGCGGACCAAAGTCGTTTTGCCCCATAAGCTCGCGCAGGGCCGCCACATCATCCATGTCAAGGTCTTTCGCCTTGCCGCCACGCGGGTTACGCGTAAAGAACGCAAAGGTATTGGCACCAATGGACAACGCCGTCTCCCCCATTGCCCGATAGCCCTTCGTCGTCGAAAGATGGCACCCAATCGTCAGCATCTCCAGCTCCCCCTCATCAGTTGCGGTGAAATACGGTCTATTGGTGCCTTATTTTGGCGCAAACAGACCGTATTCCACCGCAAGATATAAAAAGGGGCATCAGGGGCAAGGTCCGCCGAGCCCCCCTTGAGCACCAGCACCGCAGCCTAGAGCGTCAAGCGAATCGCATCGATAATCTGCGCGCAGCGCTGCGTGGTGGCAAGAGGCATAACGGGGCTTTCAAGCTCTCCCGTCTGGACGAGCTGCGTCGCATGCTGAATTTCGCCGTAGAAATCATCGACTTCAAACGGAGCATTAATTTCGAGCATTCGTCCGTCGGAGTACTTCACATGGGCGAGTTCGGGGCGATGGAGGCGCTCGATTTCCACCGAACCCCGTTCGCAGGCAATCGTTAAGCGGCTTTCATATGCTGCTTTGCCGTCGCACACCATATGAATGGGTATACCGCCGACACTCATATGGATCTCATCGGCCCAATCCACGCGGCCACCCGATACGTCACGCCAGCGAACTTCACGAGACGAAACATCGCACGCACCCGCAAGAAGATCCTCAAACCACCCGACCGCGTAGCAGCCCATGTCATATAGACAGCCACCCTGCAACGGATCGAGCAGATAACTCGAAGGCGGCTGACCATAATCGAGTTTTTGCACGCTTTCGATCGAGACGATACAGCCGAGCTCGCCCGACGCAAGCAAACCCTTCACGCGAGTACGCATCGGACAAAACCGATTTTTCATCGCCTCCATAAACGGCACACCGCACTCACGGGAAACAGAGGCGATCGCATGGGCCTCTTCTTCATTCAAAACGGCCGGCTTTTCGCACAGCACGGCCTTTCCCGCGCGCAGTGCCCGACAAGCCCAATGCGCATGCATGCCATGTGGAAGAGCCAAGTAGATTGCGTCGACATCGGGATCGGCAATCAGCGCATCATAAGCCGCATCGCCGCTATCGTCAGCCGTGGCATAACTGTGCGCGGCTTCAATCGAAAACGCCCTGCAAAACTCCTCAACATGCGAAGGAGTGCGGCCGGCCGCAGCCACCAGCCGTGCCTCGTCGACCTTCTTGAGCGACGATGCAAATCGATGCGAAATGTGCCCAGCGCCCAAAACGCCCCAACGAACCTCACGCAAATCATCACATGAATCCCGATAGCCCACGACAGCCCCCTTCAGTTGCGGTGGAATAGTTCCTGTTTAAGCCCCATTCTGCCGCAAACAGGAACTATTCCACCGCAAGTTATAAAAGGGTCATGAGGAGCGCGTTTTGCCGAAGGCCTTGAGCACCGCCGTCACGGGGCCAGGCTGAAAACGGCGGCGTACGTCGTCCAAGCGCCCGGGGATATCGATGTGCTGCGGGCAGTGACGTGCGCATTTGCCGCACTTGACGCAATTGCTCACCAGCTTGGGCTCGTTCGTCCGCACCGCGCTCGCCGTAAAGTATTGAGACAGCCCCGTAAACCAACTATGCGCGTAACTCGCGTTGTAGGCGGCAAAGCAGCCGGGAATATTGATGCCCTTGGGGCATGGCATGCAGTAGCCGCACCCTGTACAGGTACGCGATTCGATTTCTCAAACTCTCCTAGCACACGCGCGATGGTATCGAGCTGCTCTGTCGTCATCGAATCCGGCAGCGCGCGATCCGCCAGCACCGCGTTCTCGTCCACCTGCGCGGTATCGGTCATGCCCGAAAGCAGCATCGTGACTTGAGGATGGTTCCACACCCACGAAAGGCCCCAAGCAGCCGGCGACTTCAGGTACGGATCGCGTACGTCATCGAGCACGGCGCGGGCCCGCGGAGGCAGCTTGCCCGCCAGGCGTCCACCCAAAAGCGGTTCCATCACAAACACCGCGAGCCCGCGCTCGGCGGCTGCTATAAGTCCCGCCGTCCCCGCTTGGTAGCGCTCTCCAGCGTAGTTGTACTGGATCTGGCAAAAATCCCAGTCATACGCGTCAAGCATCGTGAGGAAGTCCGCCGCACTGCGTGGTACGAAAAACCTATCTGGCGAATACGCCCCGCAGCCTTTTGGTGCGCAATCCAGTCCTCGATGCCCAACGCCACCACGCGCTCCCACTGGGCGGGCGAGGTGATGTTGTGCATAAGGTAGTAGTCAATATGGTCGGTCCGCAAACGGTGCAGCTGCTCGTCAAAAAAGCGGTCGAAATCCTCCGCACATTTGCACGAAGCGTGCGGCAACTTAGTCGCCAGCAACACCCGGTCGCGCAGCCCCAAGCGCTCAAGTGAGGCGCCCACGCACACCTCGTTACCGGGATAGAGATACGCGGTATCCAGATAATTAATCCCCTGCTCCACCGCACGGGAAATGATGGCATCGGATGTCTTCGCATCGGGGTGTCCCGGCGCACCGGGAAATCTCATGCAGCCCAGACCCAGAGCGGATATTCGGTTACCACTTTTGGGGTCAACGCGGTATTGCACGGCCCCTCCTTTCGCCATCAGCACCCCGGCAAGACGAAACACAATGGTCACGCGGCCGAAACATCGTGGAATCGCAATCGAGAACGTATCGTAACGCAGCAGAAATCGAGCTGTCACGGCACCGCTTTAACATCAGCAAAAAGCCCGATGAAAGGAGCCGCCCATGCCCGCGCTCGACCTTTGGAACCTCGCCTCCCAGCTCAAAAGCAACGATTATCGCTGGGTCGACCTCACCCACACGCTCTCATGCGACACCCCGCACTGGTTTGGCTTTAAGCCATTTGAGTCCACCAAGCTCTTCGACTACCTGCCCGGCACGCCCGAGGACATGCTCGCGCCCATGCGTTGCTTCCAGTATTCGGTCGCCTCGCAGTACGGCACCCACGTCGACGCGCCGCGCCACTTCCATGTCGAGGGTCGTTCCCTTGGAGAGATTGAACCCATCGAGTTTATGCATCCGCTCTGCGTGATCGACAAGCATGAGGAGTGCGCCGCGAATCCCGACTTTATCCTGACCATCGAGGACCTCAAAGCCTGGGAGGATGAGCACGGTCGCATTCCCGAGGACGCTTTCGTCGCCTTCCGCTCCGACTGGTCCAAGCTCGCCGACCTCGAGAACAAGGACGAGGACGGCCAGCCCCACTACCCCGGCTGGGACCTCGGCGCCATCAAGTGGCTCGTTGAAGAGCGCGACATCGGCGCCATCGGCCACGAGCCGGCTGACACCGACCCGGCGAGCGTGACCACGCGTGAGGACGCCTACCCCTACCCCGGCGAACAGTACATCCTCTCGGTCGACCGCTATCAGATCGAGGTCATGGACCATCTAGACGAGCTTCCCGCCACGGGCGCCGTCATCTTCTGCACCTTCCCCAAGGTGCGTGATGGCGTCGGATATCCCGCACGTGTCTTTGCGGTCTGCCCCGCGTCATAAGTTCCCATGCGTTTGTTCTTCTAAATACGGCCATCCGGTGCACGCGACATGGCCCGGCGGCATACAATCCATCAGGCGCCCCATACGCGGGCGCCTTTTTATGGGGAGATGATTCACATGCAGATCAACAAGGTCGCCTTCATCGGCAAGGGCGGCGTGGGCCTGCTCTACGGCAGCATGATCGCCCAAGCGCTCGGCAACGACGCCGTCGAATACGTTATGGACGACGCGCGCTTTGAGCGCCACGCGGGTGATGCGCTCACCGTCAACGGCAAGCCCTGCGCGCTCAAGTCCGTCCGCGCGAGCGAGGCGACGCCCGTCGACCTGGTCATCCTCACGGTCAAGACAACCGGGCTCGATGTGGCGCTCAAAACCCTGGAAAGCGTCGTGGGACCCGACACGCTGATCGCGTCGCTGTGCAACGGCATCACGAGCGAGCAGAAGATTGCCGAGCGCTTTGGCTGGGAGCACACCGTCCTTGGTATCTGCCAGGGCATGGACGCCGTATTCCTCAACGGGGAGCTCACCTATACCAATGCCGGCGAGATCCGCTTTGATGCGGCAGCGGGCACCGACCCCGCAACCGTTATCGCCATCGACGAGCTCTACACGCGTTGCGGCATCGCCCATACCGTCGAGCACGACATCGCACATCGCATGTGGGCCAAACTCATGCTCAACGACGGCATCAACCAGACCTGTATGGCCTACGGCGGCACCTACGGAGCGCTACGGAGCAGGGCTCCGAGCAGCTCCGCAGTTTTGTCTCCGCCATGCGCGAGACGCTTGCAGTCGCCAATGCCGAGGGCATCGAGCTCACCGAGGCAGACCTAACGCAGATGGTGCGTCTCATAAAAGGGCTCGATCCCGCCGGCATGCCCTCGATGGCGCAAGACCGCATCGCTCAACGCAGAACCGAGGTCGAGGAATTTGCGGGTACCATCTGCCGCCTCGCGGCCAAGCACGGTATCCAGGTGCCGCAAAACGAATGGCTCTATTCGCGCATCCGCGAAATCGAGGCCAGCTGGTAACGCCGCCGCACCGCATCCAACAGTCTCAATAGCAAAAACCGCCGCAAAGGGCACTCCCCTTGCGGCGGCTTCCTTCTTCATCTATGGGCAAAACCAGCTTCACAACGGCTAGCGCCGCACCTGCGGCGTCTCGTCCTCGTCATCGCGGCAAAGGGTCACGCCCGCACTTCCCAGCAGCGCTGCTGCGATGAGCGCGCCGACCACAATAGGAGCAGCCCCGCACGAGCCCTGCATGCCTGCGACAAACGCAGCTGTAGGGCCAAGACAGCCAAGTACCAATGCGACGGCGGCGATAGCGATATCTCGAGCGTTCATGAGACCACTTCCTCCACGAGAAAGACCTTATTTCTCATGAACCAGTGTGCCCCGCATGCATACGCCCAGCGTACCGCCACGGTAAGGGCTCTGTTAACTCAAACGCACATAAAGAAAGGGCGGCTTTACGTTGCCTAAAAGCTCAGCAAAGACGCCCGCCCATCATGTGCCTATTTTGCTCTGATGGCAGATTACCATGATGGCAGATTACCAACCGGTATAGTAGTCGGTGGTTCCGGCAGCACAGCCGGAGTCATAGACCTTGCACTCGCCCTTGGAACCGGTAAACGTGGAGCCTTGGGCCTTATCGCCCGCGGCAACGACGTAGTAGCCATCGGAATCGCGCCAAAAGCCCTCGGAATCCTGCGTCCATTCGCCCGTGCGGTGGTGATACAACACGTTGCTGCTGTAATAAGTCTCGCGGCGGCCGTTATAGTTATTGACGCCGCTCGAGCGCGTCAGACCCGAGCCGTTCGCGTAATACGCAGCAGACGTGTAAGACAAGCCGGAGCCGGCGTTGTAATACGGAGCCTGAACGGCCTCGGCGGCCTCGGCCTCGGCTGCGGCGGCCTCGAGCGCTTCGCGCTTGGCATTCTCAAGCGCAGTGCGCAGCTCATCGAGCTCGGTCGACTTCGTGTCGACCTCCCCCATCGTCAACAGACTACCCGCACCGTCGATACAACCCTGCAGCACAGCGCGCTCGTCATCGGTAGCATAGTCGCCATACATATTCATAATGATCTGAGCGCGCATCTCAAGGGAATCGCGCTTAGCCTCCATCGAGGCGTTCCACTCCTGCATGGAACCATAACCATCGCCGCGATAATCAACGGGCTGTACCAGCGTCGCCTCGGACGGCGTAGATCCAGCCGTATCGGACAGTGTTGCCGCGTGGGCATCAGTTGCGCCGGCGCCTGCCAAAAGTGCCACGGTCAGAGCGGCGGAAAGGGCAGCGGCTTTCGGTTTTCGTGAATCGATCCTCATGTAGCTGGAAACCTCCGTAGTGCGTTTTTGCTGCGTTTGAGCTGCGTGTGATTCGATCGCGCTGCATAGTACCTCGAGCAAATCGCGACCTGCGGTTTTACTCAAAAGGCGCACGTCAATTGCGTAAAACTCACATCCTCTCAACAGGAGTTTTCCACAACTCAAATGCATAAAGCATGCCAAAAACCCTGTAATAGCGCCCTTCCTATGCAAAAAAGACGCCTGCGCAACCATTGCTTGCGCAGCGTCTTGAGCAGGCATTTATGCAGTTATACCTATCGAGTCGCAAGGGGTCCTTGCACAAGTCGCCTTACTCGTCCAGCACGGCGAAGGCCTGCTTCAGATCCCAAATGATATCCTCGGCGTTCTCGGTACCGATGGAAAGACGGATCGTGGAGGGCGTGATGTTCTGCTCGGCGAGCTCCTCGGCAGAGAGCTGGGAGTGCGTGGTGGTAGCCGGGTGCACGACGAGCGACTTGACGTCGGCCACGTTGGCGAGCAGCGAGAACACCTGCAGATGATCGATGAACTTCCAGGCAGCCTCCTGGCCACCCTTAATCTCAAAGGTGAAGATCGAAGCGCCGCCGTTGGGGAAGTACTTCTGATAGAGCTCGTGATCGGGGTGCTCAGGCAGGCTCGGGTGGTTCACCTTGGCAACGGTGGCTGTCGCCGGCAAGGAACTCAACGACCTTCTTGGTGTTCTCGACATGACGGTCAACGCGCAGCGACAGGGTCTCGGTGCCGGAGCAGGACCA
>JAQEDJ010000024.1 GCA_027669525.1 Coriobacteriaceae bacterium AM48-5
GACCCCCGAAGCATCCGCACTTTTGCGCCAAACCGCAGGAAATACCTGACAAAACCGCAGGAAAGAGCGACGTAAAAGTGTCGATGCTTCAGGGGCTCGATTTCACTCGTTCACTTCGCGGAAAAGCATTCACCTTCGATTTACGGCAGCCCGTCAGTCACCCTCTCGGCATTAAAAATGGGGCAAAGCCACGCGCCTTACCCCATTTTTCGTTAGCCATAGCAGCTCGTGCGCTACTCGCGGCACAGGTGCACGGCGAAGCCGGCGAACTCGCGCTTAAAGTACACGAGCTTGGTGCTACCGTCGGGCAGCAGCACGCGCGACTCCTCGTTGACCTCGAGCCCGCGCTCGGCAAACCACTTCTCCGCCGCATCGATGTCGTTGACGGCAAAGCCGATGTGGCCCTTGGCGCCACGACCGTTCTGCTTCATAACCTCGACCAGCGAATCGTTAAAGTACGAAACGGGGGTCTCGATGACGGGCAGGCCCATCATCGTCGAGAACAACTCCGCGATCTCCAGGCGTCTGCCGGGTCGGTGGCGTTGATGCCCACATGGGCAACGCGCATGCCAAAGAGTTCAACCGGATTGGCGTTCTGCTCATTCATACAGGCAGCGCCTACTGAGCCATAACGTCGAGAACGGCCTTCTCAGCAGCGACGCGGTTCATGCCGGTCATGAAGGGCACGCCGCTCACGTACGGGCAGGTGAGGCCCTCAGGGGCAACGGTGGTGGCGATCAGCAGGTCGGCGCCCTCGTCGCAAGCGTCCTTGGCCTCGGAGATGGCGCACTGCACGATCTCATACTTGCCGGCATAACCGTTGGCGTCGAGCATGGTGGCGACTTTCTGGGCAACGAGCGTGGAAGTAGCAGCGCCAGCACCGCAAGCCAAAACGATTTTCTTCATAGGTAATGTCTCCCTTCATGGTTTACTTTAGGTAAGTGTACCGCAGCGAGCGATGGCACTCGGCCTCGATGAGCTTTTATGCCAGTTTGCTTGCGCGCTGCGTATAATACATCCAGTACGTGTTGTCATACCGCTCGCTTTATGAGCGACTAAGGACCCTAATATGCCCGATTCCCGCACACTCTGGACCGCCGTCGTTATCATCTGTATCGCCGTGTCGGTGTTCTTTAGCATCAAAAAACGCACCACGTTTAAGCGCCTGCAGCAGCTTATGGCTGCCAAGCAGTGGGACGAGTTCGATCGTTTGCTCGACGGCAAACTCACCAGCATGCTGTACCCGCGCTACAACCGCGACTACCTGCGTCTGAACTCCTATCTGCTGCGCGAGGACCACGAGCGCGCCAGCGAGATGTTCGACCTGCTGCTGGGACTCAACCTCCCCAAGATGCAGCGCGTCGACCTGGTCATTAAGGCCTTTAACTACTATGTTGGCCAGGAGGACCGCAAAAAGTCCAAAGAGCTGTTGCGCGAGATCAAGGGCTTTGAGGGCGGTCAAGCCGAGGCGGTTGCACACGAGTGTCAGCTGATGTACGACACGATGATCCTCAAGCGCCACAACGACATTCCCGAGTTGGAGCGCATGCTCGAGGATGTCGGCGACGACCCGGTCAAGCGCTGCCGCCTGGAGTACCTGCTGGCCCTGCAGTACAAGAACAAGGGCGACGAAGCCAAGTTCCAGGAGTTCCTGGAGAAGTCGGGGCAGCACTCGATGGCCGTCAACGCGTAACGGACGGCTTGTGCTAGACTTCTAGTCTCACGGGGGCGTGGCGGAATTGGCATACGCAGGAGACTTAAAATCTCTCGCCGCAAGGATTGTGGGTTCGAGTCCCACCGCCCCTACCATTTGGCTTTTACGGGCCCGTGCCCCATGGGGATGCGGGCTTGTTTCTTTTGGACGCCGGTGGGGCTCGAACCCGCGAGGGGGCGAGCGTCAAGCGGATGCGCAGCGTCCGTAGCGAGCCGGCGAGGGCGCCGACAGGCGGCCGAAGCCGGTGCGCATTTGCGCAGCAAATGCGCAGACGTCCCACCGCCCCTACCATATGGAGCTTCCGAGCCCGTGTTCCCCAGGGATGCGGCTCGTTTTTTTTCGGACGCCGATACAGATAGTGCGTTGCGGTGGAATAGTTCTTGTTTATGCCGTTTACCGGCCCATTTAGGAACTATTTCACCACAACTTAGATTGGTACTCCCACATTTTTCGATGGAAAAACGTGGTTATCTCGCACATTTTTCGATGGAAAAACGTGGTTGTCTCGCACATTTTCCAAGGGAAACGCGCAAATGGCCTTATACTAGCCAAGAGAGTTGGGAGGCAATATGCAGCGACAGCTTATGAGTGAACTTATCGCTTGGAAATCGAGAGCGAATCGCAAACCCCTCTTGCTTAAGGGTGCCCGCCAGACAGGAAAGACGTGGCTTCTTAACGAATTCGCGAGCCAACAGTATCGAAACATCATTCGTTTTGACTTTATGCTCGAACCGAACGCACGCTCGCTGTTCGATGGAGACCTCGACCCCAAGCGCATCATCTCCCAGATAGAGCTTCTTCGCGGCCAAACCGTAACTCCGGCAGACACGCTCATCATCTTTGACGAGATCCAAGAGGCACCGCGCGGCATCACCTCGCTCAAGTACTTCAACGAGCTTGCGCCCGAATACCATATCGTCGCAGCCGGCTCCTATATGGGCCTCGCGCTCCGGCGCGAAAACGAGTCATTTCCCGTCGGCAAAATCGACCAGCTCACCATGCGTCCCATGGGGTTTACCGAGTTCGTTCGCGCCGTCGATGGCGACCCGCTCGCCGACGCCATCCTTGCCGCAGACATGAATCTTCTGGCAAACGTTACCGAAAAGCTCGAGCACTTGCTCAAGGAATACCTCGTTGTCGGCGGCATGCCCGAAGTCGTCTCCGCCTTCGCCGCGACCCGCGATTTCATCGAAGCCCGCAGGCTTCAGCAACAAATTATCGAGGCTTACGAATCCGATTTTGGCAAACATGCGCCCGCCCGCATTGTCGAGCGCATGAGGCTGGTTTGGAAATCCCTCCCCGGCCAGCTTGCAAAGGAAAATAAAAAGTTCATCTACGGAGCCCTTCGCCCCGGGGCGCGCGCACGCGATTTCGAAGAGAGTCTCCAGTGGCTCATGGATTACGGAATCGTTCATAAGGTGCCGCGCGTTTCCGCTCTCAGGGCACCGCTTTCGGGCTATGAGGACCTCTCGGGCTTCAAGCTGTTTTGCATCGACACCGGCATCCTCGGCGCGCTCTCCAACCTCCCACCGACCATCGTCCTGGACGGCTCCGCTGTTTTCACCGAGTTTAAAGGCTCGCTCACCGAGCAATATGTCGCACAGGAACTCTTGCTGCAAGGCAAAAGCCCCGCGTACTGGTCCTCTACCTCTGGCAATGCCGAAACCGATTTTGCTATCGATCACATTGGGACTGTACTTCCGCTTGAGGTCAAGGCGGCGGAGAACCTTAAAGCGAAGAGTCTGAAAATAGCCTGCGAAAAATTCAAACTCATGCGTTGCGTGAGGACCTCCCTGGCGGCATATAGAGACGAGGACATGCTCGTCAATATTCCGCTTTGGGAGATTGGGCAAATCGACAGGCTGGCATAAGCGCTGCTGGGGACACCACAGGGACTGTCCCCAGAAAACTCATCGGGCAGACAAGGTTCGAGCGGGCTATGTAGCTAAAAAAAGACCCGTCCCAAAAAGACTAGTTTTGGAGGGTGCTGAGGCTGGGGGTCCAGCCGATGGTGGGGTCGCGCCGTCGAGAACCTCGTTAATGGTGGCGGCCATGCCGGCAAGCAGGCTGTTCTCGCTTACGGTGAGCGTGTCGTAGCCGCCGGCTCGCATAAGCTCGCGAATCACCACGCACCAGCCAAGATCACGCCCGCGCGCTTGGGCTGCACGCCCGGCAACGCGGCAATGCCCGTAACGTCCAGCGCGGACATGCGCTCGATAGCGGCCGAGACCTGCTCCAGCGACAGCTCGCGTAGGTGCACAAAGCTCGAATCGTACGGTTCCAGCTCGTGGACCAGAGCCACCAGCGTAGTCACCGTGCCTCCCACCGCGACTAAGCGTTCGGCGCGCTCAAAGTCGACAGGCAGGCCCTCAAAATAGGCGGCGAACTGCTCGCCTGCCCACGCGGCAGCGGCAGCAAGCTCGCCATCCGCGGGCGGCAACGCAGAGAAAAAGCGCTCCGTCACGCGACGGCAACCGATGTCCAGCGAGCGCGTTCCCTCCAGCGCAAAGACGCCGCGCTCCGGAGCGTATACGCCCGTCGCGAGTTCCGTGGACCCGCCGCCCGAATCCGCGACGATGATGCGCTCGCCGGCAAAGTCGTGCGCCACGCCAAAAAACGTCAGGCGCGCCTCGACCTCGCCCGGAATCACCTGTGGTTTGAGCCCCAACTCGCGCAGGCCGTCCAGCAGCAGCGCGGCATTGGACGCATCGCGCGCGGCACTCGTGCACGTGGTGCAGACGCACACGGCCCCAAAGGCACGGGCCTCGTCCACAAACATGCGGCACGCAGCGAGCACACGTTCGACAGCCGCCTCGCAGAAGCGCCCCGTCGCGTCCACGCCCTCGCCCAGGTCGGCAATCTCGGTATGCTTGGACGATTCCACAATCGCTCCGCCCTCGACCTGGGCCAACACCAGTCGCGACGACACCGTTCCCAGGTCGATCGCGGCTACCTTATAGCGTTTGCAATTTGTCATTGCGGGCTCCCCTCCGGGCGCTATTTGCCGTTGGACACGACCGTCTGACCCTCGACGCCGTTAAACCCAAACAGCATGTCGAGCGCCTGGATGTACCACGGCGCGTCCTTGCCGACTTCTTCGATTTCCTTGGCCACTTCGCTGGCCTTCTTGGCGTTTGAGGACTTTTTGCTCGACGACGAGTCCGAATCGTCGTCCAAACCTAGCACGTCAATCTTCTTCTCGCCGGGCATCACCAGGCCCAGGTCCTCGGACGCCGCGTCCTTGATACCCTCCTCCGAGAGCAGCTTGTCGACGCTTTTTTGCAGCTCATCATTGTATTGCTGGCGAATCTCGACCTGCTTGGCCAAGATGTCGCTCGAGCGTTTTGCCACGTACAGGTCGCGTACGGGAAAATACAGGCTCACGAGCGCCAGCGCCACCACGATACCGATAAACAGCGGACGCAGAGAGCCATGCGTAAAGTCATAGATCGCCTTGACCACCGCATTGTCGTTGGCGTAGCGCATAAAGTCCGAGCCCGAAAGACGGCTCGAAGGCCTGCTCGACCTGTCGTGCGTCTGGGCCGAGGGACGCGACGCATGTGTCGAACGTGCCGGGCGCACCGGTCCATCTGCCAAGGTATTTGATTGAGCATTGGGGCGCGAGATACTTGCCGGGCGCTGCGTGGAGCGGTCGGCGCCGGCATAAGCGGACCCACCGAGCTGCACCGTGCGCGCACGGCGAGGCGACGGCTCGCGCGAACCGGCGGAATAGTACCTGTTGTCGTAAATCTGATCCATGTGCGCCTTGTGCGGTTGAGGTTTGTTTGCGCTAAGTCCTTTAGTTATAGCACGAGCGCCCGCACCGCCTTCGCCAGCCTTTGCTCGACATAAAAAAGGCGCTGAGCCATATGGCCCAGCGCCCAATGGCGGCCATCAGAAGTGGAGCGGAGCCGAGTCAACCCCGCCCCGCGAGCACCGCTTGTTTAGCGAATGTTGTAGAACGCGGCCTTGCCGGCGTAGCGCGCGCTGCCCTCAAGCTCGTCCTCGATGCGGATGAGCTGGTTGTACTTGGCGATACGGTCGCTGCGGCACGGGGCGCCCGACTTGATCTGGCCGGCGTTGACGCCCACGACCAGGTCGGCGATCGTGGAGTCCTCGGTCTCGCCGGAGCGGTGGCTCACGATGCAGGCGTAACCGGCCTCCTTGGCGGTCTCGATGGCCTCGAGTGACTCGGTGAGCGTGCCGATCTGGTTGACCTTGACCAGGATCGCGTTGGCGGCACCCAGCTCGATGCCCTTCTTAAGGCGCTCGGTGTTGGTGACGAACAGGTCGTCGCCCACCAGCTGCACCTTGTTGCCAATGCGACGGGTGAGCTCAACCCAGCCGTCCCAGTCCTCCTCGGCCATGCCGTCCTCGATGGAGATGATGGGATAGGTGTCGACGAGCTTCTCCCAGTAATCAACCATCTGGGCACTCGTGTACTCCACGCCCTCGCCCTTGAGCTCGTACATGCCGGTCTCGGCGTTGTAGAACTCGGTCGAGGCCGGGTCCATGGCGTACATGAAGTCGACGCCGGGCTTAAAGCCAGCCTTCTCGACGGCCTTGGTAATGTACTCGAACGGCTCGGCATTGGTCTTAAGGTTGGGCGCAAAGCCACCCTCGTCGCCCACGCCGCCGCCCAGGCCGGCCTCGTGCAGCACACCCTTGAGGGTGTGGTAGACCTCGGCGCACCAACGCAGGCCCTCGGCAAAGCTCGGGGCGCCCACCGGCATGATCATGAACTCCTGGAAGTCGACGTTATTGTCGGCATGCACGCCGCCGTTGAGAATGTTCATCATAGGCGTGGGCAGCAGGTGGGCGTTGACGCCACCCAGGTACTGGTACAGCGACAGGCCCGCCGACTCGGCAGCGGCGCGGGCGACGGCCAGCGACACGCCCAGGATGGCGTTGGCACCGAGCTTGGTCTTGTTGGGGGTACCGTCCGCGGCAATCAGCGCGGCATCGACGGCGCGCTGGTCGAAGGCGTCGAGGCCCACGACGGCGTTAGCGCACTCGTTATTGACGTGCTCGACGGCCCGAGAGACGCCCTTGCCCAGAAAGCGGCCCTTGTCGCCATCACGCAGCTCGCAGGCCTCAAAGGCGCCGGTCGAAGCACCCGAAGGCACCATTGCGCGGCCAAAGCTGCCGTCCTCGAGCACGACCTCGACCTCGACGGTGGGATTGCCGCGGCTGTCGAGCACCTCGCGACCGTAGACGTCCAAAATATCGCTCATGTTGTCTCCCTCTCACTTGGAAACGGGTTGAATGCTTGGCGACACGGCTTGCACGCTACAGTGGCGCGCAGGTTCATAAGTTAGCCTTATCGCACTTTTTGCATTATGCCCTAAGTTAGCCAAGGGATACAATCTTTTTGAAAAATAATGGGGGCGATGAGAAAGTCCGTCCCGTCGCCCCCGCAGTCTTACTCCTCTGCCTTAGCGGCGTCCCACAGGTCGTTGAGGCCGTGGGTCGAAAGCTCGGCAAGATCCACGTGGCGTCGGCTGCCATCTGCTCCATCGCGGCCCAACGGCGACGGAACTTGGCCGTGCTCGCGCGCAGGGCGCTCTCGGCGTCGATTCCTTCTTTGCGCGCAACGTTGACCAGGGCAAAGAGCAGGTCGCCAAACTCCATCTCGCGCTCGGAGGAGCCGGGCTCCTCGGCCTCAAACTCAGCGCGTTCCTCGGCAACCTCGTCCCACACGTCCTGGACCGTCTCCCACTCAAAGCCCACGGCAGCCGCCTTGCGCGACACCTTCTGAGCCTGCATCAGCGCCGGCAGATGCGTGGGCACGCCGTCGAGCAGGCCCTCGGGCGCTGACTCGCCTGCCGCCACAGCCTTGTCCTTGACCGCCTTCTCGGCAAGCTTGACCTCGTCCCAAATCTTGAGCACCTCGTCGGAGCTCTCGGCATCCACATTGCCAAACACGTGCGGATGGCGCCGGATGAGTTTGCGTCGATATCGTGTGCCACGTCGGCAAGCGTAAACTCGCCGGCGTCGGCCGCAATCTGCGCATGCAGTACCACCTGCATGAGCACGTCGCCCAGCTCCTCGCGCAGATGCGCCACGTCGTCCGCCTCGATGCAATCGAGCGCCTCGTAGGCCTCCTCGATCATGTTCTTGCCAATGCTGCGGTGCGTCTGCTCGCGGTCCCACGGGCAGCCATCGGGCTGACGCAGACGCCAGATAGTCTGCACCAAATGCTGCAGCTCGGCCGACACGTCGACCAGCGTGGACAGATCGCGCGAGCCCTCGGCATTTTGCCGAGCCATGTGCTGCGCCATGATTATTTCTCCTCCAGGATCACGTGACGGAACGCGCCGCCCTCGTAGATGCCGTAGCTGTGCGTGCCGTCCTTGGGGATGCTCACGCTGCCGGGGTTGAAGAGCCATAGGCCCGGGCGTGCCTCGCTTGCCTCGTTAACCTTGATATGCGTGTGGCCGTAGACGAGCGCGGAGCCCTCGGGCAGCGCGGGCACGTGGTCGACGCTGTTGTGCATGCCGGCGCCAAAGACGTGGCCGTGCGTCAGGAACAGTTCACGGCCGGCCTCATCGAACAGCGTGGCATAGTCCGCCATGACGGGAAAGTCGAGCACCATCTGGTCGACCTCGGCGTCGCAGTTGCCGCGGACGGCGATGATGCGGTCGGCCAGGGCGTTGAGCAGCGGAATCACGCGCTTGGGGGCGTAGTCGCGCGGCAGGTCGTTGCGCGGACCGTGGTAGAGCAGGTCGCCCAGCAGCACGATGCGGTCGGGCTGCTCGGATTCGATTGCGGCGACCAGACGCTCGGTCCAGTATGCCGAGCCGTGAATGTCGGAAGCGATGAGGTATTTCATGGTGGTCCTTTCGGGTGGGGCTGATGTGGCCGGGCGCGAGATGTCGCCGGCCGCGCTATTCAAATCGCAGTGCCGAGGCTTGTGCCGTCTGCATCACGCGCTGGAGCGGCACGTTATGCTCGCGGGCAAGACGGGCGCAGTCCTCGTACTCGGGCGCCGCACGCTCACTGCCGTCGGGCAGGGTGGCCACCTTGACGGCCACTTCGCCCCAAGGCGTCGCGACCTGCTCAAAACGACGCGGCAGGCAGACGCGTTCCATCACCTGGCGCCGGATGCCGTTCGTGGTGGTTTCCAAAAAGATAATCGTCTGCAGACGGTCAATGTCCTCGCGGGCGCAGATTACCTGCAGCTGCCAACCGGGGCGGCCTTTTTTGCAGTAGAGAGGCAACCAGTGCACCTCGCGGGCGCCGCCTCGCGCAGGCGGTCCGCGGCATAGGCGAGCACCTCGGGCGACGCATCGTCGATGTCGCACTCCAGCTTGACGATAGTTTCGGGTGCATCGGTCTCGCGGGACAGCGGAGATGTACTTCCACGTTGCATACGGTCCGGATCCTTTCCGCACGGGCTCGTTTTATTCACCCAAACGCTAGCACATCGGACGTGGCACAGGCGTGACTTTCGTCCGTCGCCGCCCTCGCCCCCATCCAAACATGTACGCCAGCCTCCAAACATGTCATTTTTTGCAGCTTTTGGAGGCTGATGTACATGTTTTGGAGCGGGGCCGCGCACGATCAGAATTGCGCTCGCACTCCGTCCACCACAAAGTTCACTACACTCAACAATTTTGAACTTTCTACGCAGTTCATCGGCCAAAAATTACCCTCGGCATACTTACCTGCTGCACGATGTTACTCTAGTTGCATTTGGCTAACTAAGCGGCTGCCGAGGACCCCACCCGGCACCGTTACGGCATAGGAGGTTTCATGTTCGAGAAGCGGCTCTTCTCCCTGGTTCCGCAGGCAACGCCCTACATTATGGCAAACGTCCTGTTTAAGTGGATCGCGCTCATGGCAAACATCACGGTGATGTGGATCCTCGCGCGCATTCTGGGCGGCATCGTTGCCGGCGGACTGCCGGCTGCACTCGCCGTCGACGCGCTCGCGCAGGCAACTCCGCCGCTCGCCGGCGCCATCATCGTGCGCGCCGCCGCCATCTATCTGGCGCAGCGTTCCGGTGACAAGGCCGCCTTCAAAGCCGTCCGCCGCGTGCGTTCGCTCGTCTACGACAAGCTCACCGCGCTCGGCCCGTCCTATACCGAAACCGTCCCCACCGCCGAGGCCGTGCAAACCAGCGTGGAGGGCGCCACGCAACTCCAGGTATACTTTGGCGGCTATCTGCCGCAGCTCTTTTTTGCCGGCCTGGCACCCATCACGCTGTTCGTGCTGCCCGTAGGCCAAGCGGGACTTCCCGCCGCGCTGCTGCTCGTATGCGTCCCGGTCATCCCCATCTCCATCATGATGGTCATGCGCAACGCAAAAAAGATCGGTGCCGAGTACTGGGGCAGCTATGCCTACGGCGACCGCACCGTGCTGGACAGCGCCAGCGCGACCATTGCGCACGGCTCGCTCGTGGCACTCGTGGGCGAAAGCGGCGGCGGCAAGTCCACGCTCGCGGGGATTATCGCGGGCCGCAAGGACGCCTACCGCGGCAGCGTGCGCATTGGCGGCGTCGAGCTGCGCGATGCCACGGCCACCTCACTCATGCGCGCCGTCACGCTGGTGCCCACCAACGGCTACCTGTTTGCCGGCACCCTGCGCGACAACCTGCTGCTCGCCCAGCCCAACGCCACCGACGCCGAGCTTTTGCGCGCGCTCGGCCGCACGCGCGTGGCGGCCTTTGTGCAGGCCAACGGCGGGCTCGACATGGTGATTAACGAGGGCGGCACCAACCTTTCGGGTGGCCAGCGCCAGCGCGTGTGCATGGCACGCGCCCTGCTACACGACTCGCCGATCTATGTGTTTGACGAGGCTACGAGCAATGTGGACGCTGCGAGCGAAGCCGCAATCGGCGAGGTCATTGCATCACTCGCCGGCGAGCACACCGTAATCGTGGTGGCGCATCGCCTGTCGACGATCGTGGACGCCGACCAGATTCTGGTGCTGGAACGCGGTCGCATTGCCGAGCGCGGGACTCACGGCGAGCTCTTGGCAACCGCGGGCGCCTATGCGCGCATGTGGAACAGTCAGGAGCAACTCTCGGCATATGCGTATGCGGAGGGTGATGCCGAGGATGCCGGCGCGGTTGAGGCTGTTGGCGGCAGCCCCGCCTGTACCGATGGCCTCAACGGTGCTAGCTCGTCTTCCGCTGCCGCGGCGCTTGACTCCGGCCGCGTCCGTCGCTCGGCGCCGTCCATCATGTGGCGCATGATGGGGCTCGTCCGACCGCTTGCCGGCTGGCTTGTGCTAGCCGTCGCGCTAGGCAGCATTGGTATGCTCACCGCCGCGTTCGTGCCGGCCTTTGGCGCCCTTGGCCTTATGGCCGCGCTGGGCCGCAACGCCTTGGGGCTTGGTCTTATCGTCACATGCGCGGCCTGTGCCGCCTGCGGCATCGCGCGCGGGCCGCTCCACTACGGCGAGCAGCTCTGCAACCATTACATCGCATTCCGTCTGCTCGCACACATTCGCGACCTGGTGTTTGGCGCCCTGCGCCAGCTCGCCCCCGCCAAGCTCGAGGGCCGCGGCAAGGGCGAGCTCGTGAGCCTGGTCACCTCGGATATCGAGCTGCTCGAGGTCTTCTACGCGCACACCATCTCGCCCATTGCCATAGCTCTGGTCTGCACCGTTGTGTTTGAGGGCTTTTTGCTGGCTGTGAGCCCGAGCTCGCGGGCATCGCGCTCGTGGCCTACGCGGTCCTGGGCGTGCTGCTGCCCCTGACCTCGGCCAAGGCATGCGGCACCACCGGCCGCCAGAGCCGCGAGGGCGCCGGTAAGCTGGGCGCCTTTGTACTCGACAGTCTGCGCGGCGCGGGCGAGACCATCCAGTTTGCCGGTGGCACCGATCGCAGCCGTGCCCTGGGCAAGCTGACCGAGCAAGTCGGCGCCGTGGACGCGCGCCTCAAGCGCCGCCAGGCGGTCAGCGAGGCCGTAGCCGATGCGCTTATTCTTGTGGCTAATCTGGTGATGCTCGGGCGCGCGCTGCAGCTGGTGGCTGCGGGAACGATTGACTTTGCCGCAGCGTTTGTCGCCGTCTTTACCTTTGTGTCGTCGTTTGGCTCGGTGATGGCCGTGAGCCGCCTGGGCGCCTCACTGCAGGAGACGCTCGCCTCGGGCGCACGCGTGCTCGATTTGCTCGACGAGCAGCCCCAGTGCGCCGAGGTCGCCGATGGACAGAACGTTGAGTTTGCCGGCGCCGCAGCCGAGCATGTGAGCTTTAGCTATGTGGGCGCCGTGGACGCGGGCGGTGCGGGCGCCACAGAGCAGGTCGCGAACGACACCGCTGCGAGTCTCATCCTCGACGACGTGACCTGCACCTTTGCGCCCGGTACCATGACCTGCATCATGGGGCGCTCGGGTTCGGGCAAGTCGACGCTGCTTAAGCTGCTCATGCGCTTTTGGGACCCCGCAGCCGGCACCATCACGGTGAGCGGCGTCGATGCCCGCCACATCAACACGGCGAGCCTGCGCAGCCACGAGGCCTATATGACCCAGGACACGCATCTGTTCTGCGGCACCGTACGCGAGAACCTGCTGGTCGCGCACGCCAACGCCACCGATGCCGAGCTGCTCGACGCTTGCCGCTCCGCCTCACTCACCACGCTCATCGACCGTCTGCCGCAGGGACTCGACACGCCCGTTGCCGAGCTGGGCGACTCGCTTTCGGGCGGCGAGCGCCAGCGCATCGGCCTTGCGCGCATCTTCCTCAACGACGCACCCTTCATCTTGCTCGACGAACCCACCAGCGCGCTCGATGCTCTCAACGAGGCGTCCGTGATGCAGGCAATCGACGAGCTCAAGCGCCGCGGCAAGACCATTGTGCTCGTGAGCCACCGTGCCAGCACCTGCGCGTTTGCCGATTTCTCGCTTTCGGTCGAGCACGGGAGGCTGAGCTAATGGCGCGCCCAGTCGACACACCGGAGCTGGCGCGCAAACGTGCACGCGAGGCCCAGATGGTGTCGCAGATGATTGCACTGTGGTGCCGCGGGCATCATCGCGGCGGCCACGAGGGTAAGCAGGCTCCCAACGGCGAAAAGCCACTCGCGTCAAACTCGGCCTTCGAACCATTACGCTCTGCCCCGAATGCGCCGAGCTGCAGAAATACGCCATCGCGCGCATTGAGCACTGCCCGCACATGGGCACCAAGACATTTTGCTCGGCATGTCCTTCGCATTGTTACCGGCCTGCCATGCGCGAGAAGATCCGCGAGGTTATGCGTTGGTCGGGACCGCGTATGATCCGCTATCGCCCCATCACCGCCGTGAGACACGCGATGGTAACAGTGCAGGCCAAACGCGCGGCGGCACGAAGCAAGTAGTCGCCGGCGCCGGCACGCGCCGCCCCGCCTTTCCACTCGATTTCGACCCCCGGCGTGTCCGGCGTGTTGAGAGCTACGCCATTACAATGAAGCGGATTCGCTTGACGCAAAGGAGCTGCCATGCCTGCTTGCCCGCTGGTCGATTGCCACACCCACACCTCGTTCTCGGACGGTCATGCCTCGTTTGAGGACAACGTTCGCGCCGCTGCTGCGGCCAGCTGCCGCGTCATGGTCTCAACCGACCATCTCACCCTGCCCGCCAGCATGGATGCCAACTGCGAAGTGCAGGTTACTGAGGGCGACCTGCCGGCACATCGTCTGGCTTTTGAGGATGCTCGCAAGCTTGCCGCGCAGATCGCGCCGGAGCTCGAGCTTATCTATGGCTTTGAATGCGATTGGTACGAGGGCTGCGAGCCTTTGGTCGAGCGCTGGTCCCGAGGCGCCGTCGTGCGCCTGGGCAGCGTGCATTGGATTGGTAACCCAGGCGATATTGCGGCAGGTGCTGCGGGCACGGCGGGGACGGAGGACGTCGCTCGTCCCGATACGCCCGATTCGCGCTGCGGCTGGATCGACGATGACACCAACCTGCACGTTTGGGAAAACCTGGGGGTACGCGGCGTATGGGAGCGCTACGTCGACGACTGGTGCCGCGCCTGCGAGAGCCCGCTCAACTTTGATGTAATGGCTCACCCCGACCTGGTCATGCGCTTTTCGAAAGAGGGCTTTGCGCCCGACTTTGACCCCGCGCCGTTCTGGGGGCAGATGGCAGAGTGTGCACACGACGCGGGCCGCCGCGTTGAGGTCTCGACCGCTGCGCCGCGCAAGGGACTCGACGACTACTATCCCACGACCGGGTTGTTGCGTTGCTTCGCCCACGCCGAGGTGCCGATCACTTTTGGCTCGGACGCACACCGCGCCTGCGACATTTGCTGGAACATCCGTGAGACCCAGGCACACGCCTACGACTGTGGCTACCGAACCTTCGACGTCCCCCACCCCACCGGCGAATGGGAATCCACACCCCTCGCCTAACTAGTCGTTTAAGAACGTCCCCAATGACTAGTGACGGCGGGCGTTGAGTTCGCCGGCAAGCTCGTCGAGGGTGATACCGTAGCGCTCAAGGATTACGAGCAGGTGGTAGATCAGGTCGCCGGCCTCGTAGCGGATGTGATCGTGATCGTTATCCTTGCAGGCCATGATCACCTCGCTCGACTCCTCGGCAAGCTTCTTGAGCAGCTCATCCTCGACGTCGGTCAGCAGACGCACGGTATAGCTTTCCTGCGGCGATGCATCACGACGACCGTGAATCACCTCGACCAGACCTGTCAGCGTCTCTCCGATATTTCCATCCTGAACGTTTGCGGTGCGCACACCCATAGTTCAATCCTTTCTGGTGGCCGAGCGTCTAATCGAGCGCCCGCCCTACGCGAGTTTCTTAAAGAAGCAGGTACGGTTGCCGGTATGGCAGGCCGGACCCGGCGAGTCGACCTTGACCAGCAGCGTATCGCTATCGCAGTCGGCCCAGAGCTCCTTGACCTCTTGCATATTGCCGCTCGTCGCACCCTTGTTCCAGAGCTCCTGACGGCTACGGCTCCAAAACCACGTGGTGCCGGTCTTGAGCGTCAGCCCCACCGACTCCTCGTTCATCCAAGCAACCATAAGCACCTCGCCGGTGTCATACTGCTGAACAACACAAGGAATCAGCCCGTGGGCGTCGTATTTGAGCTCGGACGCAGTTGTCACTTGCTCCATTTAGAAATCCAATCTCACAGGTATTCCCTGGCTGGCCATATACTCCTTCACCTGGCGGATGCTGAAGGTTCCAAAGTGAAAGACGCTCGCCGCCAGCACGGCATCGGCCTCGCCCTCGATCACGCCCTCGGCAAAATGCTCGAGCGTACCCACGCCGCCGCTCGCAATAACGGGAATCGGCACCGCGCGCGCCACGGCACGGGTGAGTGCTAGGTCAAAGCCGGCCTTGGTGCCGTCGCGATCCATACTGGTCAGCAAGATCTCGCCGGCGCCGCGACGAGCCGCTTCCTCGGCCCACGCCACCGCGTCGATACCCGTGGCGTTGCGGCCGCCCGCCGTGAAGACCTCCCACTTGTCAGCACCCGGCTCTCCGGGCAAACCGACGCGCTTGGCATCGATCGCCACGACCACGGCCTGACTGCCAAAAGCCGCGGCAGCCTGGCTAATCAGCGACGGGTCACGCACGGCCGCCGAGTTGAGCGACACCTTGTCGGCACCGGCGGCAACCATGGTCCGCATGCCCGCCAAGTCGCGAAAGCCGCCGCCCACGGTATAGGGAATAGCGAGCTCCTCGGCCGCGTGCGCCGCCATCTCGATGGTCGTCGCACGGTTGTCACTCGTCGCGGTAATGTCCAAAAATACGACCTCGTCCGCACCTTCGCGGTCGTAGGCGCGCGCCAGCTCCACCGGATCGCCCGCATCGCGCAAGCTCACAAAGTTGACGCCCTTGACCACGCGGCCGTCCTTGACGTCCAAGCAGGGAATCACACGTTTGGCAAGCATGGGCTACTCCTCCCCTCGGGCGGCGGCCAGCGCCTGTACCAGCGTAAAGTTGCCCTCGTAGAGCGCGCGACCGGTAATAGCACCTTCAATCGCGCCCTCACCCACTGCGGCCAGCGCACGGATGTCGTCGAGCGTCGAGATGCCACCCGATGCCACGACGGGAAAGCCCGCGACCTCGGCCACATGGCGATACGCCGCCACATCGATGCCCGTCTGCATGCCGTCACGCGCGATGTCGGTGTAGACCAGGTGCTTAAAACCCAGCTCGGTGAGCTGTGCCACAGCATCGTCGAGTGCCACGCCCGCGCCATCACGCCAGCCGTTCACCTTGACCTGGCCGTCGCGCGCGGCGATGTCTGCCACCAGTAGCTCGCCAAAGCCTTGGGCCGCCACCTCGGCAAAACCCGGCTCGGTCACCAGCACCGTGCCTAGTGCGATGCGGCGCGCACCGTAGCCAGCCAACTCGTCGATGCGCGCGAGCGAGCGGACGCCGCCGCCTACGTCCACGGACAGACCGTCGACGCCGCAGATGGCCTTAATCGCCGCCGAGTTGGCAGCGCATGTGTCCTCGTCCTCGCCAAAGGCAGCGGACAGGTCGACGACGTGCACCCAGCTCGCGCCCTGCTCGGCAAACGAGCGAGCAACGGCCATGGGGTCGTCGGAATATACCTTGCAGCGGCTGCGGTCGCCGCGCTCCAGGCGCACGACCTTGCCGCCGATCAAATCGATTGCGGGAAACAGAATCATCGGCCGGCCCCCTCGACGATGCTCACGAAGTTCTTAAGGATGCGCTGACCCAGCGCGGAGGATTTCTCGGGATGGAACTGGCAGCCCCACACGTTGCCGTGGCGCACGATGCACGGGAAGCTCCGCGTATAGTGCGTGCGCGCCAGCACATCGGCGGCATCGGCATCGTCGGCCACCGCGTAGCTGTGGGTGAAGTACATGTTGGCACCCTCGGCAAAACCAGTAAGCAGCGGATCGGCCGCACCGGCAGGCGTCATGTGCACCTGGTCCCAGCCCACGTGCGGCACCTTCAGGCGACTCGATTTCAAGCGCGTGCACGAGCCACGCATAATACCCAGGCCATCGACCCAGGGACCGCCAGCCTGCTCGGGGGTGTTGCCATCGGCAACCGCGCCCTCGTCCACAGGCACGCCCTCGTTGCCGCGCTCAAAAAATAGCTGAAGGCCCAGGCAGATACCGAGCAGCGGAGTTCCGGCGGCGACGGCATCGAGCACCGCGTCCGCCTCGCCGCTCTGGCGCATAAAGGCGATCGCGTCATAGAACGCGCCCACGCCCGGGATGACTAAGCCGTCGGCGCGGCGGATCTGCTCCGGATTGTCCGACGTGCAGGCGGCGGCACCGGCGCGCGCAAGCCACGCGCAACGCTCGACAAGTTGCCCTTGTGGTAGTCGACCACCACGACCTTCGGTTCGCCCACGCGACCCCTCCACTTCTCATCATCCAAAACCACCACAAAGGTGCCTGTCCCCTTTGTGGTGGTTTTACCCTTGTGACGGTTACAGCGAACCCTTGGTGCTGGGAATGCCCTGCACGCGGGGATCCAGCTCACAGGCATGGCGCATCGTGCGGCCCACGGCCTTAAAGGCGGCCTCGATAATGTGATGCGAGTTGCCGCCCGCCAGCTCGCGCACGTGCAGCGTGAGCTTGGCGTCGCGCGCGAAAGCGTAGAAGAACTCGACGGCCAGCTCGGTATCGAAGCTGCCCACGCGCTCGGTCGGCACGAGCAGCTCGCAGTAGGCCTGTCCGCGGCCCGAAATATCAACAGCAGCCATCACAAGCGTCTCGTCCATGGCAATCGCCGCGTCGGCAAAGCGCGTAATGCCCGCCTTGTCGCCCAGCGCCTGGCAAAACGCCTCGCCCAGCACGATGCCCGTGTCCTCGATGGTGTGGTGCGCGTCGACCTCCACGTCGCCCACCGCATGCACCGTCAGGTCAAACAGACCATGGCGGCCAAAGGCGTTGAGCACGTGGTCGAAAAACGGCACGCCGGTCGAGATATCGCACACGCCAGATCCGTCCAGGTCGAGCTTGACGACGATGTCGGTCTCGCCCGTCTTGCGGGTCACCTCGGCATAGCGGTCCATCTACATCTCCTCCTTTACCAGCGCGGCAAACGCGGCCAGCACCTCGTCGTTTTCCTGCGGGGTGCCCACGGTAATGCGCAGGCAGTCCGCGAGCCCCGACGCGTAGCTAAAGTCGCGCACCAAAATTGAATACTCGTCGCGCAGGCGCTCGCGCACGCACGTGGCGTGCGGTGTGCGCACGAGCACAAAGTTCGCTGCGCTCGGCCATGCCTCCACGGGCAGGCCTTCGCCAGCCATTGCGCGCAGGGCGCCCAGCTCGCGCTCGCGCTCGGATGCAACCTGTGCCACCACGGGCGCGTACGCATCGCGGGCACGCACGCAGGCAAGCGCGGCGGCCTGGCTCAGCACGTTGACCGAATAGATCTGGCGAATCGCCGCGAACACGTCGATGACCTCGGGTGCCGCGATCACATAACCCAGACGCGTGCCGGCGGCGCCAAACGCCTTGGACAGCGTATGCAGAATCACCAGGTTGGGATGCTTGGCGATAAGCCCTTGCGCCGTGGTGGCCGCGCCAAACGAATCGTCCGCAAACTCAACGTAGGCCTCGTCGACCATGACCATGCCGGGGCACGCATCGCACAGGGCCGCGACAAAGTCGAGCGGCGCCACGTCGCCCGTGGGATTGTTGGGCGAGGTCACGATCGCCAGGTTGCACTCAGGCGCCGCTGCAAGCACCGCCGCTTGGTCGAGTTCAAAGGTCACCGGGTCGCGCCACACGTCGCGCACCTCGGTCTGGCAGAGCGACGCAAAGAACGCATACTCGCTAAAGCACGGCGGGCAGTTGAGCAGGGTCCGCCCCGCGCCGCCAAATGCCAGCAGGTAGTTATAGAGCAGCTCATCGCCGCCGTTGCCCACGCAGATGTTCTCGCGTGCCACGCCATGCCAAGCGGCAAGCTCGTCGCGCAGGTCATTTGACATGGGATCGGGATAGCGGTTGAGCGGCGTGGCAGCGAGTGCCGCGTCGATCGCCTCGCGCACGCCGTCCGGCACGGGATAGGTATTCTCGTTGGCCGAAAGGTTGATGCGCGTGGGCGTAAAGTTGGGATCATAGGGCTCGATACCGGCCAAGTAGGGCTGGACGAGCTCCTTCATGTGGGGCGTCAGCTCGGCCATATTAGGCCTCCTCGACGACCGCGCCAACGACACCGCCTGCAGCTGACAGGTCCACGCCCTCGGCGACCGTCGCGGTCGTATCGCCCGGCCAGGCAACCTTAGTCAGGTCGGCCGCCGCCAGCAACTCGGCGCTCACGGCATCCTCGCCCTGCTCCAGCATGCGGCGGCGCAGCGCAGCCGAAAGCGCGTGTGCCCACAGGCCCTCGGCCTCGGCCAGGCGCTGCGTAGCGGGAGCGTCGGAAAGCAGGCCCTCGGGCGTATAGCAAATAACGCTCGAGCGCTTAACGAACTCTTCGACCGAAAGCGGGTTGGAGAACATGGCCGTGCCGCCGGTCGGCAGCGTGTGGTTGGGGCCGGCAACATAATCGCCGAGCGGCTCGGAGCTCCAAGCGCCCACAAAGATGGCGCCGGCGTTGCGAATGCCGCCGAGCAAGCCCATCGCATCCTTGCAGTGCAGCTCCAGATGCTCGGGCGCCACGGTGTTCACCGCCTCGACGGCAGCGGCCATGTCGGCGGCCACCACGATGGTGCCCTCATTGTCGAGCGAAGCACGCGTAATCTCGGCACGCGGCGACTGCGCTACCAGAATGTCGATACCCGCCTCGACCTCGCGCGCAAACTGCTCGTCGCAGGTCACCAGATAGCAGGCTGCCAGCGGATCGTGCTCGGCCTGCGCCATCAGGTCTGCCGCGACCACCATAGGCTTGGCCGTGGCATCGGCCAGCACACAGACCTCGGAGGGGCCGGCAACCATGTCGATACCCACGTCGCCCGAGACAATCTGCTTGGCCGCGGCAACAAAGGCGTTGCCCGGACCGGTGATTTTGTCGACGCGCGGAATGGTCTCGGTGCCGTACGCCAGCGCGGCCACAGCCTGAGCGCCGCCCACCATATAGATTTCGTCCACGCCGCCGAGCTTGGCGGCCGCGAGCGTATACGGGCTGATCAGGCCATCCTTTTGCGGCGGCGTCACCATGACCACGCGCTTGACGCCGGCCACCTTAGCGGGAATGGCGTTCATGAGCACGGTAGAGGGATACTGCGCACGACCGCCCGGCACGTAGATGCCGGCAGCGGCAAGCGGGGTCACCTTAACGCCGAGCATCGTGCCGTCCGCACGCGTGGTAAACCAGCTCTGCTCGACCTCGCGCTGGTGGAACTCGCGGATCTGGCGTGCGGCTTTCTCGAGCGCGGCGACAAAGGCAGGATCGAGGCCTTCGAGTGCAGCATCGATCTGCTCCTGTGGCAGGCGAAAACTCTGCAGCTCAACACCGTCAAAACGCTGGCAATAATCACGCACCGCGGCATCGCCGTTGGCACGCACGTTGGCCACGATATCGCGGGCGGCGTCGACGATGTTTTGCGGCAGCACGCCCTTGCGGTTGAGCTGGTTGGTAACGAGGCGCTCGCCGGGAGCAAGCTTGATGGTCTTCATATCGGTATCCCCTATCGGTCGAAGTTGCGTTTGAAAAACGAGAGGCCGGGCGGCGGCACCAATCGGTCCGCAGCCCGGATATGGGGGGCGCCGTGCGCGCTCGCGCTATTGTGCCGAACCCGCAACGGGCTCAAAATGCTTGTCCTTCACGGCAGCCGCCAGGCGATCGGCCAGGTTGCGAACGCGCGGATCCAGGCGCGCGGCACCCGGGTTGACGAAGAAGCGGGCCGTGCAGTCCATAATGCGGCCGGTGATGACCAGGTCGTTATCGCGCAGCGTGGCGCCCGTGGCGGTAATGTCCACGATGCGGTCGGTCATGCCGACGATAGGGCCCAACTCAATATTGCCGTGCAGCGAAACAATGTCGGCGTTCACGCCGCGCTCGGCATACCAGGCACTCGCGATGCGCGGGTACTTGGTGGCCACGCGAAGCGAGCCGCGGCGGGCATAGTTGCGCTCGGCCTGACCGGCGCGCCAAGCGGGCTCAGCCTCAATAAAGGTGCACAGGCCGTAGCCCAGATCGACCAGCTGCAGCAGGTTGAGGTCGGCCTCGATAAGCGAATCCCAGCCGCAGATGCCGCAATCGGCACCACCGCAGCCCACAAAGGCGGGCGCATCGCTGGGGCGCACAATGACAAACTCGATATCTCCGACCGCGCCCTCGCCGGCACGCGTATCGCGACCGCGCACGATCAGGTGACGGCCGGGGTCGCGCAGCTCGGAGACGTCCAGGCCCGCGGCCTCGAGCACGTCGAGGGTGTCGGCCTTAAGCGAGCCCTTGGGAACGGCGATGCGCAGCGGACCCTCGGCACCACGGCCCGCGGCGTGGTCGCCGTCCGAGGCGGCATCCTCGGCCGAGGTGCGCGCAGCCTCCAGACGCTCGAGTGAAAAGGCGAAGCCCGCCGCCGGCACCTCGATGCCGTCGCCAAATGCGCCGGTAAAGATGGAATCGTATCGTCCGCCCGAACCGATCGGATCGGGCAGGCCACCGGCATAGGCCTTAAAGACCAGGCCCGTGTAGTAATCAAAAGAGTTCATGATGGAGAAGTCGAAGGACAGCACCTGGGCGTCCTCGGGAGCCAGGCGCCCGGCCAGGCACGCAGCTCGCGCGTCAGCGGCGCGACGATACCGGCAGCTTCCAGCAGCGCGTCCACACGGTCGAGTACCTCGGCACCGCCGTGCAAACGCGGCAGCTCGCTAATGGCGGCCTTGACGGCCTCGGACTCGGCGCTTGCCGCCACGCGGGCATCGAGGCCCACAAAGTCGTTGGCGTGCACGCAGCGCAGGGCCTCGGCAGCCAGCTCGCGATCCTCGCACGCCGCGAGCAGCTCCTTAAAAGGACGCACGCTACCTGCGATAATGCGCGCATCGGGCAACGCCAGCTTGCGCACGGCCTCGGCTACCAGCGAGACAATCTCGACATCGCCCGCGGCGTCGCCCGCGCCGATGAGCTCAAAGCCCAGCTGCGTAAACTGACGCGAGCCGCCGGCATTGCGCTGGCACTCGCGAACCACCGGCGCCTCGTAGCGCAGGCGCAGGGGCAGGTCGGCCGCGCGCATGCGGGTCGAAACCAAGCGCACGATCGGCAACGTGTTGTCGGGACGGACCACCAGCAAACGCCCGTCATCGTCAAAGAGCTTAAACGGCGTGTCCGCAATGCGGCCACCTTCCTCGAGCGAACCCTTGTCCTCGAGCAGCGGCGTCTCAACCGGCAGGTAATGATGCTCCCTAAAGCAGCCCTTCACCGTACATGCGATCTCCTCGCGTGCCTGAGCCTCCTCGGGCAATATGTCCCGGAATCCCCACGGTGTGGCCGTCATCTGGTGAGCCTCCTCATGCTGTGCTTCGCATAGAACAGAAGACCGGCATAGCTCCGCCGGTCTTCTGGGTACTTTAGCATACTAGAGTGCTTGCGGGGGAAATCCGTCGCAGCCGCTCACACCGTATTCATTTGGAAACATGGGGCAGATTGCCGCAGCCCAACCCCACCTAGGCGCCAATCGCACGACGATACTCTGCCATTACCTGCGCATCGGCAGCTGCGGGGTCGGCAAAATAGCGCCCGTCATAGGTCTCGGCCGAAACAACTCCGCGATAGCCGCGCGCCACCAGCCTATCCAGGTCAGCGTGCATATCGCGGTCGCCGTCACCCCAGGCAAGATGCGTCGTGCCATCTGCCGCAACATCGACAAAATGCACGTGGGCGACATCATCGCCAAGCAGATCGAAGTAATCGTCGATGGTATCCCCCGCCACCGCCATGGCGCCCATATCCAGACACGCCTTAAGTGCCGGATGATCAACTGCCTCGATCATGTGCTTCGTATCGGCCGCCGAGTTCACGATCATCGACTCAACCGGCTGTAGGGCTTCGAGCACCAGTCGCACGCCGCGTTCTCCCGCATGCTCGGCAATCGCACGCAGCATCGAGGCACTGCGACCCCACGCGTCCTCGATCGGCTCGTTCAAAAATGCCCAGCCGCTCGAGACCATGACCTGCTCGGCTCCAAGTTCCGCCGCGATATCCACAACGTTCTTAAAGTACGCGAGCGTGCGGGCACGCGCCTCATTCCCACGCGCCGCGATATTCCACGGCTTGGGGTTGTTCTGCTCGGGACAAAGTCCCACAATCCGAACTCCATACCGCTGCGACAGCTCCCGCACCTGCTCGAGCGAATCGTATCCATGGCAATCGACATACAGATGCATCGCCCCGGTCCAAAGCTCGCAACACGTGTAGCCCGAGGCCGCTGCCGAGGAAAAGAATTCCTCAAGGTCAAAATAGCGATGGCTGATATTCATGACGGCAAGCTGTGGATACTCCATCTTGTCCACCTTTCGGCAAAAGGGCGCCGCAGCACAGTGTGCGCGACGCCCCCTCTTACATTGTTTTAATTATGACGGATGCCCTACTGAACACCAAGCACTCCAAAGAACGCGCCGGCGATACTCACGAGTAGGATCACGAGCATGATGAGCAGCGGATTTATCTTCTTCTTGAGCATGAGATAGACGATTCCAAACAGCCCCATCGTGACAAAGCCCGGGAAGATTCCGTTGAGCAGCTCGGCGAGCGTCTGAGCGCCATCGCCCGCGCCGACCATGAGCGGAATGTCCACGGTGACCATCTCCATGGTCATAGCACCGATCACCATGGCGCCCATGATAGAGGCCATCTTGACGATCGTGTCCATAATGCCCGATTCCTGGACCTTGCTGATCATGTCCGAGCCAAAGCGATATCCCACAAACGTCAGCAGGTAACGAATGATGTAGTGAGGGACGTTGAACACGAGCAGGAACAAAATCGGGCCAAGAATAGAGCCCTGCAGCGCTAGCGACGTGCCGACACCCGTTGCCAAAATTCGCAGCGTGCCCCAGTAGAAGGCATCGCCCACGCCGGACAGCGGTCCCATCAAAGCAAGCTTGACATTAGAGATCGCGCTCGTGTCAAAGCTATCGTCAGTAGCGTTGACCTCTTCCATTGCGGCAGCAATGGACATGGGGAGCGTCGAGATGTACGGCGTGACGTTATAGAGCTCCATATGGCGCTTGAGTGCGGCCTTAAAGTCTGCATCCTGCGGATACAGCTTGCGAAGGATCGGCATAAGGGCCCACATAAAGCCGATATGGCCCATACGCTCGTAGTTCCAGGAATGCTCATAGGGAATCGAGCGCCAGAACAGCTTCTTAAGGTCTGCGCGGGAAATCAGCCCGTCATAAGAAGACTCAAACTTAAAACTCATCGAACCCACTCCCAATCGCAGGATCCTCGGTTGCCACTGCGGGCTGCTCCGCCTTTTTCTTCTCGCCCAAAACCGTCATCGCGACGACGATGATCGCGGCAAAGATCGCCACGCCCGTCGTGCTAATGCCAAAGTAGGCGACGAGGAAGAAGCCAGCGAAGAAGAACGGAGCCACCGTTTTGTTCATAATCATCTGCGCCAGCATCGCAAAGCCGAGTGCGGGCAAGAAGGCGGCGGCGACATCCATGCCGGTCTGAACGAAATCGGGAATGATGTTGAGCAGGCTGGCGACGGCATCGGCGCCAAAGAAGAATGCCAGGGGAATAATCAGCAGGCCGCACCAGCTCTGCGCATAACCCGCGATAAGCATGTTGCGCGTGATGGCCTTGGTGTCTCCGTCCTCGACGTTTTTGTCGATACGGTGCACCAGCAGCAGCATCACCGGCTGGCCCAGGGCGGTATCGAGCGCCAGGACGATCGTTGCGATGGGAATGCCCAGGGTCAGGGCCGCCGAAGCGTCCGCACCGGCCTGCATGGCAAGCGATACGCCCAGGATAGTGCCGGAAATCGTATCGGGCGGGTTATACGCACCGACCGAGATGGCGCCGACCATGGCAAGCTCCATCGTGGCGCCCATGATCGTGCCGGTCACCATGTCGCCCATGACAAGGCCAACCAGAGGTCCGAGCACGATCGGGCGCTGGAGGTAGCTCGTGCCCGTCAGCCACTCGGAATAACCCAAAAGGGCAATAAGGAAAATCAGGATTGTCTTGATAACCATGACGGCCCCTAACCGATGACCTTCGCGGCGTCAGTCTTCGCATCTGCCGGAATCATCTGAATGAACAGCTCGTAGCCCTCGCCGAGCAGCTCTTTGACGTATGCCTCGTTTTCGGGCGTGAGAAATACGCTGGTCGAGACCTGGCGGGCATCCTCGCTAAAGGCAACATTGCCGAGGTTGATCTTCTTGACGCCCATCGCCTTGGCGACGGCACCGGCCTGCTGGATCGTCTCGCAAACCACGAAGAGCTTGTACTTGTCGGTCACACCGCTCTGAAGCGCCTTGACGGCATCCTCGGTGTTTTTGACGACGACCTTGCAGCCCTCCGGCTTTGCAAGGGACAGGGCCTGCAGACGAAGCTTGTCATTGAGGACCGTGTCGCTCACCAACAGGATGCAGTCGGCACCCAGAGCCGAGGTCCAGCTAACGGCAACCTGGCCGTGAAGCAGTCGATAGTCCACGCGAATCATCTGAATCATGATGTGCTCCCTAGTAGTTAAAACTCATCGAGTTCGGCCTGCCCCAGCAGGTCGTTGACGTACTTGACCTTGGTGTCGTCCGCCTCGACGATCTGGCGAATGGCCTCATCAATCGGGGTGGATTCGGGCACGAACAGCAGCTGAATAAGGAGTGGCAGGTTCATATTGGTCACCAGGTGCGTGTTGGGGCGCGTCTGGACGATCTTGGTGAACTCGTTGTTGACGCTGCCGCCAAAGAGGTCGGTGCAAACGACGACCTCATCGTCCGCGGCAAAGCCTTCCAGAATCGCTGCAGCCTCCTTGACCAGTTCCTCGTTTCCGTCGACATACATAGACAGCGCATGGACGTTTTCGCGCTCGCCGGAGAGCAGACCGATGCTCTCGACGATTCCAGACGCGAAATGAGCATGGGACGCCACGATAAACTGCCTCATTCGATTCCCCTTCTTGCGAATTTCGGCATAAAAATGCCCGGACGCATGCGCCCGGGCAGGGTGCTTCTTGATCAGTAGCTTATTTATCACCGATTAGTAGTCGAACTGGTGATAGTAGCGGCGATAGTTGAGGTTGTGCTTGGTGACCGTCTCGTAGTAAGCGGCAAGGCGGTCGGTGATCAGCGAGGAGAGGATCCACGGAGACACGATGACGCGGAACTCGTCGTCAAGGCCGGGGATCGCGAACTCGGCGGTGTCGATGATGTTGATGTCGGTGTCGCCGGTCACGCCGCGGGCCAGGAAGGCGCGGACGCGCTCGTCGAGCTTGCGGTTCTCGTCCTCGCCCATGAACAGGAAGACCGGGACGCCCGGCTCCACGAGCTCGAGGGTGCCGTGGAAGAAGTCGGCCGAGGTGATGTAGCGGGTGCGCTTCCACTGCATCTCCTCGAGGATGCACATCGAGAAGAGGATCGTCTCGCCCCACAGGGCGCCGGAGCCGATGAACATGGTGTAGGGGGCCAGGGCGTACTTCTTGGCGAGCTCCTCGGCGCGCGGCTCGAAGCTCTTGCGGATGTCGACCAGGTGGGTCCAAACATCCTTGGTCTGCTCAATGAACTTGTCGAACTGCGGGAAGCAGCCGCGGCGGTTGAGCAGGCGCAGGCCGAAGCAGTCGGCGAGGTAGTAGCCCATCTCGCAGCCACCGTTACCATGATCGGACGCCATCTTGACGCAGTTCTCGGCGCCGACAGCCTGGCCGATGAGACCCTCGGGCTTGGTCATGGCGTAGACACGAATGCCCTTTTCCTTCATCTTCTTGACGGCCTCGAGGACCTCGGGGGTGGTACCGGACTCGGAGGCGGTGAGCACGACGGACTTCTCGGTCATGCGCTTGTGGCCGGAGACGTTCCACTCGGCGGCGTGGATCAGGTAGACCTCGAGGTCGCGGTCGCCGAACTTGTTCATGAGGTACTCGAGCTGCATGAGCTCGTCCCAGGTGCCGCCGACGCCCATCAGGAACACGGCGTCGTAGCCCTCGTCGGCGACCTTGTCGGCAAGGGCGGTCATCTTCTTGCCGGCCTCGTAGACGTTCTTGCCGTCCTCGACGTAGCCCTCCTGGCTAAAGTGCATGATCTCGATCTTCTCGGTTTCCTTCATGGCTTTTCCTTTCTGTCCTGCACGCAACTCTATACATCGCGTTTCTTTTCGATACCAATTATAGACATACACCTAACGTGTTTTTAATACCACTTATCAATCTGTTCCAATCCTCGGTGAACGGTCGAAATTCTCTGGTGAGTGGTATTAAATTAGAATTGAATGTATAGCTAACACCTCTGGCGCCTCCCTTGCGCGACAAAGAACAGCGTTCCCACCAGCGCAATAATGGTCGATGCCCCAAACAGCACCGCCTGGACGCCCAAAGCCTCCGCTAAAAACGGAGCCGCCAGCAGCGGCAGCACGCCGGCGCTCATCAGGCCAAAACGCACAAAGCCGGTAATGCGCCCCAGGTATTTGATGTCGGCGCGCTCCTGAATCAAGATCATCTGCAGCGGCTCCAGGAACCCCCAGGCCAGACCATTAATCGCCTGACCGATAATCGCGACCCCCAGCATATCGGTGCCCACGTACACCATGGACCCAATGCCCACGGCCATGAGCGCGCCGAGCAGCAATCGCAGGTTGACATGGCGAGCAGAAAGCTTGGTCAGGATGAACGCGCCCACCGAGGAAGTGAGGCCCACGACCGAGGACAGCCAGCCCAGCCAGACGATATCCACGTTGAGCACATCACGGTAGAACAACGACTCAAGCGAATCAAACGCGCCAAACGCAAAGAATCCCAAAAAGCCCGAGATAAAGATGAGGCGCAGGTCGTGGTCGCGAAACGTAAGTCGCGCACCCTCGGCCATGCCGCCCAGAATACCGCCCTTCGGCTTTTCCCCTTTTGCGGGAACAACGCACTCGTGACAGCCCAAGGAGAGCACGGCCGCCACACCCATCATGCCCGCCATGAGCAGGTAGACCGATTGCGTGGCAAAACAGCTCACGATGGCACCGCCGAGCAGCGGGCCAGCGGTATAGGCGATATTGCTGTAGAACACCATGAGACCGTTCACGCGGGTACGGCCCTCGGTGGTCGACTCCAGGTATCCCGGAAACGCATGCGTGCAGGTGTTGATAAAGCCGCCCGCAAGCCCCAAGACGCACGCGGCAAACACAAGCCCGGGGACAGACAGCGGCGCCAACCCCACGCCAAGCGATAGCACAGCCGTAATCACGCACGTCACAAATGACGTCCGGCGCGGTCCAAAGCGATCGATGACCGAACCCGACACCATATTGCCCGCCGACGTCATAAGATTGCGCACGAGCGTAATGGCGGCAACCAAAAAGGCCGTGCCGGCCAGATCATACGTGGCCGCACCGATAAGCCCCAAAAAGTAGACCGCGTTGTTGGCGCACCACTGCAGGGACTCAATAAGAATCAGCCTGACCTCCGCCGGCGTCAGGCGCATTGCTTCGCGATCCTTCGCGAACATACGAACTCCTTCTATACAAAAAGGGGATGGAGGGCATAGGCCTGCTCCATCCCTTTTCCAGGTTGCAACGAAAATCTATGCAGCCGGGCCCTTACGCCAGCACGCCGAAGAACGCGCCGACGATGCCCACGGCCATGGTGGCCACGATCAGCACCATGGGGTTGATCTTCTTGGACAGCAGCCAGTAGTACAGCCAGAAGGCGAGCATGCCGAGCATGCCGGGCATGATGCCGTCCAGGATGTCCTGGAGGGTCTGGGCGTCCTCGCCCGAGCCGATGGCCACCGGGATGCTGGCCCAGAACATGTCCTTGCACATGGCGCCCACGACCATGACGCCCACGATGCCCACGCAGGTCATGATCTTCTGCATGAGGCCGGTCCTCTGGGCCTCGTCCAGGAAGCCCACGCCCAGCTCGTAGCCCTTGACGGCGCCCCAGACGCGCAGCGCGAAGCCGGGGACGTTGTAGATGAGCAGGAAGGCGATGGGGCCGAAGGGGTTGCCGGCCTGGCACAGGCTGATGCCCACCGCGGCGGCGACCACGCGCAGCGTCGACAGGAAGATGGAGTCGCCGATGCCGGACAGCGGGCCCATGAGGGCGGCCTTGACGTCGTTGACGCTCTCGGGCTCGATCTCGCCGCGGGCGACCTTCTCCTCCATGGCCATCGCGATGCCGCCGACGAACGGGGCGAACTGGACGGTGATGTTGAAGAACGCGCAGTGGCGGTGCAGGGCCTCGGCGTAGTCGTCGGGGCGGCCGGCGTAGATCTTCTTGAGCATGTTGGCGACCATCAGGCAGAAGGCGATGTTCATCTGCTTGTAGTAGGTCCAGGAGAACTCCATGCCCAGGCGCCGGTGTTGAGGGCGCTCTTGACGAGGTCGGAGCGCGTGATCTTGTTCTCGGGACTAGAAGTCATCGTCCTCATCCCCTTCCGCGGAGAGCTGGGGCTGGGCTCCGCCCAGGCCGAGCAGGTCGAACTTGTCGATGCCGATGATGATGGCGATCAGGCGACGCCCAGGACGGGCACGTTGGCGTAGGAGCACAGCAGGAAGCCCAGGAAGTAGAAGGGCACGAGCTGCTTGGTGAGCACCAGGCGGCCGAGCATGGCGAAGCCCATGGCCGGCAGGATGTTGGCGGCAACGCCGAAGCCAGCAAGGACAAAGGGCGGGATGAAGTCGAGCATGCTCTGGATGGCGTCAGCACCCAGATAGAACGACAGCGAGCACAGCAGGAACGCCATGATGACACCGGTGGAACCGATCAGGAAGTGCATCGCATAGACACCCTTAAGGTTGCCCTGGCCGGAGAAGACATCAGCGCGGTCAACCAGAATCGGCAGGGCGGCGTTGAGGATGTTCTTGATGGCAAGGCACAGCGTGGCGATGGGCATGGCAAGCGCGATGGCTGCCTCGGTGCTCTGGCCCAGCTGGATAGCGAAGGCACAGGCAAGCACGCCGCCGATCGTCTCATCAGGCGGCACATAGGCGCCGATGGAAATCGAGCCCATGAACAGCAGCTCCAGGCTCGCACCGATCGCGAGGCCGGACTGCAGGTCCCCCAGCACCAGGCCCACGAGCGGGCACAGGACGATGGGGCGGAACGCATAGAGCGTACCGAGCTGGCAGTCGAACTTACCAAATGCGGCGATAAGTCCGATGAGGATTGCTTGGGTAAGCATACATCCCCCTTTCCATATAGGACACTACGAAGAGCTCAGACTCTTCAAATTCAAACGCCTAGAGCACGCTGGTGCAGTCAACCTTGGGGTCATCGGCCAGGGGTCGAATCTCGACCTCAACGCCACGATCCAGCATCTCGCGCACATCGGCTTCCTCGGCCGCGGTCAGGAAGATCTGACGAGAGACCTGACGGGCATCGGGACGCTTCTCGTCCTTGGGCTTGGTGTTGCCCAGGTTGACCGACTTGATCTGCGGGCAGCCCTCAACAAGCTGCTTTGCCTCAGCAATAGTGGCGACACAGATAATCATCTTGTACTTGTCGGTCACGCCCGAGTTGATAGCTTCGATGGCATGCTCCATATCTTTGATGACGAGCTTGCAGCCGGCAGGCTTGCCCATCTTGAGCGTCGTCTTCCACACCGGGTCGTTGGCGACCTTATCGCCCACGCAGAAAATGCAGTTGGAGCCGAGGCCCTGAACCCAGGAAACTGCGACCTGGCCATGAAGCAGGCGATGGTCAACGCGAAGTAGCTGAATCATAATGTGACCCCCCAAAGGTCTTGCGCCGTCTTACGGCATGTCAATAGGTGCTGCGGATTAGAACTCTTCTTCCTCGTCGTCATCGACCAGCAGGTCGTTGACAAACTTCACGCGCGTATCGTCCGCAGCGACGATGGCGCGAATCGTCTCCTCAACCGGCGCCGACTCGTCAGAGAACAGCAGCTGGATGAGCAGAGGAAGGTTCATGTTGGTAACGAGGTACGTGCGGGGACGCGTCTGGACGATCTTGGTGAACTCGTTATTGACGCTGCCACCAAAGAGATCGGTGCAGACAACGACATCATCGTCGGCGGACATGCCCGCCAGCAGTTTTTGGGCCTCCTCGGCCACGTCCATGCGGTCATCGACGAACATCGAAAGATCGTGGACGTTGTCGCGCGCGCCCGAGAGCAGCTCGACGCTCTCCTTGATGCCGGTAGCGAAGTGCGCATGGCTGGCGATGATGTACTGTCTCATTCTGTGTTCCTCTCAATAGCCCGGCACGTTCCCGCACCCGTTTTCTTTAGTAGTCGAACTGGTGATAGTAGCGACGATACTTGAGGTTGTGCTTGGTGACCGTCTCGTAGTAGCGAGCCAGGCGGTCGGTCACGAGCACCGTCAGAATCCACGGGGAGACGATGACGCGGAACTCGTCGTCAAGGCCGGGAATCGCGAACTCGGCGGTGTCGATGATGTTGATGTCGGTGTCGCCGGTCACGCCGCGGGTCAGGAACGCGCGGACGCGCTCGTCGAGCTTGCGGTTCTCGTCCTCGCCCATGAACAGGAAGACGGGGACGCCGGGCTCCACGAGCTCGAGGGTGCCGTGGAAGAAGTCGGCCGAGGTGATGTAGCGGGTGCGCTTCCACTGCATCTCCTCCAGGATGCACATCGAGAACAGGATCGTCTCGCCCCACAGGGCGCCGGAGCCGATGAACATGGTGTAGGGGGCCAGGGCGTACTTCTTGGCGAGCTCCTCGGCGCGCGGCTCGAAGCGCTTGCGGATATCGAGCATGTCCTTCCAGATGTCCTTGGTCTGCTCGATGAACAGGTCGAACTTGGGGAAGCAGCCGCGGCGGTTGAGCAGGCGCAGGCCGAAGCAGTCGGCGAGGTAGTAGCCCTTCTCGCAGCCGCCCGAGCCATGGTCAGAAGCCATGCGACGCAGTTCTCGGCACCCACAGCCTGGCCGATGGGGCCCTCGGGCTTGGTCATGGCGTAGACGCGTACGCCCATCTCCTTCATCTTCTTGACGGCCTCGAGGACCTCGGGGGTGGTGCCGGACTCGGAGGCGGTGAGCACGACGGACTTCTCGGTCATGCGCTTGTGGCCCATGACGTTCCACTCGGCGGCGTGGATCAGGTAGACCTCGAGGTCGCGGTCGCCGAACTTGTTCATGAGGTACTCGAGCTGCATGAGCTCGTCCCAGGTGCCGCCGACGCCCATCAGGAACACGGCGTCGTAGCCCTCGTCGGCGACCTTGTCGGCAAGGGCGGTCATCTTCTTGCCGGTCTCGTAGAGCGCCTTGCCGTCCTCGAGGTAGCCCTCCTGGTCGAAATGCATGATCTCGATCTTCTCGGTTTCCTTCATTTGCTTCTCCTTTCTGGGGTTGTCTCTACATCCCCCCATGCCAACGGGCATCAAAGCCCGCTTACATTCCGTAACACTCGGCCGCTTTGGCCTTAAGCGCATTGACTGACTCTTCGTAGCCCTCCGCCTTAACCTCCATCTGTTTGGAGACGGCATCGAGATACGGGTGTACGTCCCATGACTTCAGACGCTCGGCGATTATGGCCGCAATCGTCTGGAAGAACACAAGATTGGGAATTGCGCTGAGCAGCGGAGCCACCTGAGGCACCGCAACCTCGTGAGCCCTACCCCTGGGATGGGCTGTGAGCAGCACCGTTTTTGTCGTAACGTTCGATAGCGCATCGGCGATATTCGCAAGACGCTCCGACCCTGCGGGTCGTCGACGATAAACACCAGGTAGCCTGGGGTTATCTGCATCTCGGGACCGTGGACGAACTCCTCGCCCTCGTGATGCATGGCAGGAATCTTGATGGTCTCGCTCAGCTTGAGGGCTGCCTCTTCGGCAACGCCATAGTTGGGGCCGTTGCCGACGACCATGGCGGGCATGTGCTCAGAAAGCTCGAGCATGTGATCTTGGACATATGCCTCGGCGATCTTGCACATCACGGCATTGGCCTGGATAGCCTCGCGCAGGTCGTCAAGACGCTGGGCAACGCCCTTGGCGTCAATCGTTCCGCGCGCCTGGCCGCCGTAAATACCAAAGAGCACCAGGTACTCAACGAGAACCTCGACGCCCAGAGTCACAAAGTCCACCGACTCGACACCCACACCGTAGTCAAGAACGATGTCAGCGTGTTCCTTGATGGGTGCCTCGACGTTTGCCGTGAGCGCAACTGCAGCCATATCGTGCGCGCGCATGTAATCAAGAGCCGCGATCGTATTGGTCGAATAGCCGCTCTGCGAAACGGCAATGTTGAGCGCATGCTGCGGATAGGTGTGTTCAAAATCGACGAAGGCCTCGGGCGTCACAACGGACACCTGCATTTGCAGGGTATCTTGCAGGTAATCGCGGGCGCAATCGGCGGCATGGCGCGACGAACCCGAAGCAACGATGCGCAGCGCGTCAAAAGAACCGGACTGGAAAATATCAACGAGCTGCGCTACCAGCTCAGACGAACGCTCGAGGTTCTCTCCCATACGCACATGGCAAGCTGAACGTAATCGAGCATCTTCATCGTCTCACCTCGTAACAAATCATTAGTATTTGATACCAATCACAGTTACAGGTTACGGCTTTTTGATACCTCTTTGTCGATTAATTTGTCCCCATCGGCGAACGGTCGATTTTGAGCCATGTAAGGTCGTATATGCAGTCTGCTCAACAAATCAAAATTCCGTCAGCTTTTCAGCCCGTTATGCAAAAAACCAGCTAGTACGTATAGGTATATCCACCCGCATCACCGCGGTTAAACGACTTGACGTACTCGATCGCCTGGCCGCTCGCATCGAAGCTCACGCACTCAAGCGTCAAGGCAAGATCGCCCTGCTCCAGTCCAAGCAGGCCGGCATCTCGCGCGCCCAGTGCTTCGATATCGAGCTTTTCCTGTGCCATGACCGGCTTTCGGCCCAACATCTCATAGGTCTCGTACAAACTGAAGACCGACACGTCAATATCTTCGATTGTGGGAAACAGCAGGCACGGGATGAACGCCATCTCAATCGACACGGGATCGCCGTTGACGCAGTTCAAACGCCGAATCGAATACAGTAAATCGTCCTCGGCAATGCCAAACAGGTTGGCATAATATGGGCCCGCATAGCGCTTGGAACGCGCGAGGATGCGGACGGACGGCTCGCCGCCCGAAGCACGAACCGATTCGCGAAAGCCTCCCGTTCGCTCGTAGGCAACGGGCACTTTCTGTGCCACAAACGCGCCCTTTCCGCGGACGCGTCGAATCTGCCCACGCCGAACCAGCTCATCGACAGCGCTTCGGATGGTCAAGCGCGTCGTACCAAATTCCTCGGCGAGGTCCTTTTCGGACGGAATCATGGAACCCGTAGGATATATATCGCGCTCGATACGCTCCTCGATGCGGCGTCGAATGCGCATATAAACCGGGGTGGCATCTACTGTTTCAGCCATTGTTCACCTGCCACGCTCCTCATGCCGTTCTTTTCGCCGTTATCGGCAAAGCGGAACTTTGTGGGCAAAATCACCGATTTGCAATGCTCCACAAAACGCATGTCCTTATCAAATTCTATCGTGCTCTCATAGAACACCGGCGTTCCCTCTTCTTGCTGGAGCAACTCGGCCTCTTCGGCGTTCAAACGCGAGATGGAGATATGCTCACGTCCATGCTCAACGCGCACGCCACCTTCTTTGAGCAAGACATCGTAAAGGCTCTCACACTCAAAATCGTGATCGGGAAGCGAGGGGCACAGGGACAGGTTAACGTGAGCCGTCTCGATTGACGCCGGCTCGCCCTCAATAAGTCGAACACGCTGCATGCGGAGCAAAGGAGCGCCTACAGCAACCCCAAGCTTGTCGGCAAGCGCCTCATCCGCCTCGATGGCCCCGGTGGAAACCAGACGAGAAGAGGGGTGCAGGCCGGCAGTCCGCACAGCATCGGAGAAGTTATACGTTTCCTGAAAGATATTGAGCGGTTTGGGAGGACACACATACGTACCCGATCCGCGACGGCTCTCGAGCGTTCCACACGAGATGAGCCGCGTGATACCGGCGCGCAACGCCGTACGCGAAACGCCAATCTCTTCGCACAGCACGCGCTCGGCCGGCAGGCGATCGCCGCCGGAAAGCTGATGGTGCTGGATATACCAAAGAATCCCCTCAACAGCACGATCTTTGGGGGGAATTGCATAAGATTCGCCTGCCATTGCACAGACTCCTCGTTCAGAAACGTATGTCGCCAAAATTAGGCCAGACCACCCATGGCATCAAATTCGGCCTTGATCTTCTCGGCGACATTCCGATACGACTTATACAGGCTTGAATCGCGTTTGACTTCATCGGTCATAACGGGAATCTCTAGTTTGGAAACCTCGTCTTTTCCCGTCTGAACCGCCACAACAACGCCCATACCAAGACACATATTACGCTTGGCTGCGTTCATTTTTGCCGCCTTAGCGGGATTTGCCAGAATACGCTGGGCAAATTCCTGTTTAGAGACCGTTTCATCGGCCTCCGAATCGCCCGCCTCGGCCACTTCGCACTGCAACACGTCCGCATAGTCAAAAATCTTCGGCTCGCCGCCGCGCTGATGCACGGCCCACTTGCGACGCGTGGCGTCCTGGTAGATAGCCGGCAAAAACGTAAACCGCGGCGGGTCCAAAATCGTATCCGTGATGGTAAACACATCGGGATCAAAGGCGTCCTGCGGGTTTTTCTTCTTGAACAGCCCCATATCAGCCTCTCCTACTAACATTTAACAACTCAAGCTGAATATAGCACCAATTTCAAGCCGCCACCTCACCCTATCGGTACGCGGCGTCTATGGCTCGCCCAGCGGGGTAATACGGGCGAGGGCCGGGGTGCCTGCTTTGTTTGAGAGGTGGGCTTCGCGAACTTCTCAAAACAAAGCAGGCACCCCGGCCCCGGCGATGTAATCTTGGCTGACCATAGTTAGATGCACGGTTTCCAAGGCAGCAACAGCCAAGTCCCCATTACATTAAAAAATATCAGCGCCGCAGATCGAAACGGTCGAGAGGGCCGCCTCCGGGCGGGTGCCTTCCTCTGAGAAGTTCGCGAAGCCCACTTCTCAGAGGAAGGCA
>JAQEDJ010000025.1 GCA_027669525.1 Coriobacteriaceae bacterium AM48-5
ACCGAGATTGAGCGCCAAGTGGCGCCCATCGAAGACCAAAACTGCGCGAGGCCCTCGAGAACGCCATGAGAGCCAGTGCCGAGTGGGCCAAGGGACGTGCAAAGCAAAAAAAGAGCCTTAAATCGCATCTGGTGGCCTTGTAGAGCCAAATACCCTCGTTCCCGAGGGTATTTTTTTACGATAAACTAGTAAGGCTGTACACATTTTCTTGACTGAAGGAGGACGTGTGGCAAACGAAAACGATTACGATGGCGGCGAGATTAAGATTCTCGAAGGTCTCGAGGCCGTTCGTAAGCGCCGGGCATGTATATCGGCTCGACGAGCGCCAGCGGTCTGCATCACCTGGTGTGGGAGATCGTTGACAACTCCGTCGACGAGGCCATGGCCGGTTTCTGCACCGAGATCCAGGTGACGGTCCACGCCGACAACTCCATCACGGTCGTCGACAACGGGCGCGGCATCCCGGTCGACGAGCACCCTGTTAAAAAGATCCCGACGCTCGAGGTCGTCATGACGATCTTGCACGCCGGCGGTAAGTTCGATAACTCGGCCTATAAGGTCTCGGGCGGCCTGCATGGCGTGGGCATCTCCGTCGTCAACGCACTGTCCAAGCGCGTGGTCGTTCAGGTTCGTCGCGATGGCAACACCTACGAGATGGAGTTCTCGCGCGGCAAGACCGTCAAGAAGATGGAGGTCGTGGGCACCTCGGATTCGACGGGCACCACCGTCACCTTCTGGCCCGACGACGAGATCTTCGAGACCTGCATCTACGATTTCGATACGCTGCACAACCGTCTGCAGGAGACGGCGTTCCTCAATAAGAACCTCAAAATCGTGCTGACCGACGAGCGCGAGGCGACTCCCCACGTGGAGGAGTTTTGCTACGAGGGCGGCATCATCGACTTCGTCAAGTTCCTCAACGAGGGCAAGGACGTCCCCGAGGCCTTTAAGGAGCCCATCTACATCGAGGGCAAATCGGACCCGGACGCGCCTGTGGCCAAGATGGGCGAGGTCGAGGTTTCCCTGCAGTGGAATAGCGGCTACGGCGAGAACGTCATGTCGTTTGCCAACGACATCTACACCCCCGAGGGCGGCATGCACCTTGAGGCTTCCGCACCGCGCTCACCCGCGTGATCAACGATTACGCGCGCAAGCAGAACCTGCTCAAGGAAAAAGACGCCAACCTGACCGGCGACGATGTGCGCGAGGGCCTTTCGGCCGTTATCTCGGTCAAGCTGCCCGATCCGCAGTTTGAGGGCCAGACCAAGGCCAAGCTCGGCAGCTCCTATATGCGTGCGCTAACGCTCAAGATTGTGACCGACGGCCTCGCCGATTACTTGGAGGAGCACCCCAAGCCCGCGCGTGAGATCGTCAAGAAGGCGCAACAGGCCTGCAAGGCGCGCAACGCCGCCCGCAAGGCGCGCGAGGCGACCCGCCGCAAGAGCCTGCTCGAGACGGCGTCCCTGCCCGGTAAGCTCGCTGACTGCTCGGTGCGTGATGCCGAGCTGACCGAGCTCTTCATCGTAGAGGGCGACTCGGCAGGCGGTTCGGCCAAGGACGGCCGTCGCCGAGACATCCAGGCGATTCTGCCTCTGCGCGGCAAGATTTTGAACGTCGAACGCGTTGGTGACCATCGCGCGTTCTCGAGCGACACCATCCAGTCGCTGATTACCGCGATCGGCTGCGGCGTCACGACGAGTGCCGGCGACGGCGGCGACTTCGATATCACCAAGGCACGCTACCACAAGATCATCATCATGACCGATGCAGACGTCGACGGTGCGCATATCCGCATCCTGCTGCTGACGTTCTTCTACAAGTACATGCGTCCGCTGATCGATGCCGGCTACGTCTATGTTGCCTGCCCGCCCATCTTTGGCATTAAGGTGCGCAACAAGATCCACTACGTGTATCCCAACGGCCGCCAGCCCGAAGACGAGATCCTGCGCGACACCATCCAGAGTCTGGGCCTGAACCCCGACGACAACGACGAGGACGCCAAGGCCAAGGACGGCAAGATCACCAAGAAGCGCAAGGGCTATACCGTCCAGCGCTACAAGGGCCTGGGCGAGATGGACCCCAAGCAGCTTGCCTCGACGACGATGGACCCCAAGACCCGCATTCTGCAGCGCGTGTCGATCGAGGACGCCGTGGTGGCGGACCGCGCCGTGCGCGAGCTCATGGGTTCTGAGGTCGGCTATCGCCGCGAGTACATTGAAAAACACGCGCATGATGCACGATTCCTTGACGCCTAGCTTTCCCGGGCACCCCATCTTGCCCTTCAGGATTTCGGGCGCCGCACGCAAGGCGTGCGCCCTCATCCTTCAGGGCAACCTGGGGCACCTGGAAAACCTAGGAGGGTTATTCGGTGTTCCCGGTAATCCGTCTCCGTGGTAGGGAACTAATGGACCACGCAAACCATGAGGAGGTAACGTGGCAGACGATATCAACAATAACGAGGGTATGGGCGAGGCCGGCGATGCCGGCATGCCCGACGATCTGAAGCGCCTGCTTGCCCGTGCTGAGCAGGGCGAGGACGGCGATCCTGACGCCTATAACCCCGATGCCGATGATGATGAGGAAGAAGACGACGACGGTGAGCTCGAGGAGAGCTTTGGCGAAGTCGATCGTGGCGCCTCGGCCGGCGAGGATATCAACGGCGGTCAGCTCCAGATTTCGGAGTTTGGCCGCGAGATGAAGCAGTCGTTCATCGAGTATTCGATGTCGGTTATCACGGCGCGCGCCTGCCGGACGTGCGCGACGGCTTAAAGCCGGTGCACCGCCGCATCCTGTACGCGATGAACGAGAGCGGCATCTACCCCAACCGCCCGCACAAGAAGTCGGCCTGGACGGTCGGCGAAGTTATCGGTAAGTACCACCCGCATGGCGACTTCGCGGTCTATGAGGCCATGGTCCGCCTGGCGCAGTGGTTCTCCATGCGCACGCCGCTCATCGACGGTCACGGCAACTTCGGTAACATCGACGGCGACGGCGCGGCAGCCATGCGTTACACCGAGAGCCGCCTGGCCAAGCCCGCCATGGAACTGCTGCGTGACTTGCAGAAGGATACCGTCGACTGGCAGCCCAACTACGACGAATCGCTCGCCGAGCCCGTGGCGCTGCCTGCGCGCTTCCCCAACCTGCTGGTCAACGGCAGCCAGGGCATCGCCGTCGGCATGGCCACCAACATCGCCCCGCATAACCTCACCGAGGCGATCGAGGCCACCTGCTACCTGATCGACAACCCCGACGCCACCGTCGACGAGCTCATGCAGATCATGCCCGGTCCGGACTTCCCCACCGGTGCCATCATCATGGGCAGCGCCGGCATTAGGCAGAGCTACGATACCGGCCGCGGTTCCATCACCGTGCGTGCCAAGGCCCACGTGGAATCCACCAAGACCGGCCGCAACCGCCTGGTCTTTACCGAGATCCCCTACATGGTCAACAAGGGCACCCTGCAGGAGAAGATCGCCCAGCTCGTCAACGACAAGCGCATCGAGGGCATCTCGGACATGCGCGATGAGTCCAACCAGAAGGGCATCCGCCTGGTCATCGAGCTCAAGAAGGGCGTCATTCCGCAGGTCGTGCTCAACAACCTGTACAAGTACACCTCGCTGCAGACGACCTTTGGCGCCAACAACCTGGCGCTCGTCAACGGCGTGCCTAAATGCCTGAGCCTGCGCGAGATGCTGCAGCACTATATCGACCACCAGGTCGATGTCGTCACCCGCCGCACTCGTTTTGACCTCAAGAAGGCCCAGGCGCGTGCGCATATCCTCGAGGGCTACCTGATGGCCCTCGACCATATCGACGAGGTCATTAGCATCATCCGCTCCTCGCAGACCGACTCCGAGGCCAGCAGCCGCCTGATCGAGCGCTTTGGCTTTACGCCCGAGCAGACCACGGCCATCCTCGAGATGAAGCTGCGCCGCCTGACCGGCCTGGAGCGCGACAAGATCCAGGAAGAGCTGGACGCTTGCGCCGCGCCATCGCCTACTACGAGGACCTGCTGGCGCACGAGGAGAAGATTCTGGGCGTCATCAAGGAGGAGATGCGCGAGATCTCGAAGAAGTTCGGCGACAAGCGCCGCACCAAGATCAGCCAGGTTGAGAAGGACCTGGATGTTGAGGACCTCATCGCCGACGAGGACATGGTCGTGACCATCACCCACACCGGCTATGTCAAGCGCATCCCGGTGGCTGCCTACCGCGCCCAGAAGCGCGGCGGCAAGGGCGTGTCGGGCGTCAACCTCAAAGAGGACGATGTCATCGATGAGATGTTTATCGCGTCCACGCACGAGTACGTGCTGTTTTTCTCGAGCAAGGGCAAGGTCTATCGCCTGAAGGTGCACGAGCTGCCGGTGGGTACGCGCCAGGCGCGCGGTACCGCGATCGTCAACCTGCTGCCCTTTGAGGAAGGCGAGAAGATTGCGAGCGTCATCAGCTGCCGCGAGTTCCCCGCTAACGAGTACCTGATGTTTGCCACCAAGAGCGGCATGGTCAAGAAGACCGTGATGAGCGCCTACGACCGCAGCCGCCGTGATGGTCTGATCGCCATTAACCTGAGGGACGACGACGCGCTGCTCGCCGTGCGCCGTGTACGCGAGGGCGACAAGATCATTCTGGCTACCACTGCGGGCAAGGCGATCATGTTCCCCGAGGACCAGGTTCGCGCCACGGGACGCGACACCAGCGGCGTTCGCGGCATCGGCATGAAGGACGGCGTGAGCGTTTTGGGCATGGAAGTTACCAACGGCAACGGTGACCTGTTTGTCATCACCGAGCGCGGCTACGGCAAGCGCACGCCGGTTGCGGATTACCCGGAGCAGAACCGCGGCGGTCAGGGCGTCTACACCATCCAAATGACCGAGCGCAAGGGCAACCTCGCGGCCATGAAGACGGTGGGCCCGCAACACGAGCTGTTCATCGTGACGGAGGGTGCAACGGTTATTCGCGTCAAGACCGACGAGATCAGCCAGACCGGCCGCGCCACCCAGGGCGTCAAGATGATGACCGTCGACGACAACGACCGCGTATGCGCTGTCGCCCGCATGACGGCAGCCAAGGGAAAGCCCGAAGGCGAAGGCGCCGAGCTGCAGCCGACACCGAAGAGGCCCCAGTCGACCTGGGCGACGGCAGCGACATGCCAGAGGATCTCCTCGACGAGTAAGAGGAACTAGCTGGTAGAAAATATCAGACCCCATATATCGGCGGTCGGCGCACTGCGCGCCGACCGCTTTTTTGACAATCTTGGACCCGCGTTCGCCCCGGCCGCGTGGCGGCACATGAAGTCGATCGCGAGTTCCGCACGAGCCGGAGAGCACTTAATGTGCTCTCCGTGCGAGTCAGGACTGTCCGAGCAGGCGACTTCATGTGCCGCCACGCGGCCGGGGCGAACCCCTCCCAAAGATTTTCAAAAAAGTTGTTGACGCGCGCGTAACGACTCGTCTAATATATCCCTTGCGCGATGGACCTGTAGCTCAGTTGGTTAGAGCGTCCGGCTGATAACCGGGAGGTCACAAGTTCGAATCTTGTCAGGTCCACCACTTTCTTTCGCAATAAACACCCCAGCGAGAGCCGAGTCGCCGCTGGGGTGTTTATTACTGTCTCCGTGGGGGTTTAGCTCAGCTGGGAGAGCGCGGGCTTTGCAAGCCTGAGGTCAGGGGTTCGATCCCCCTAACCTCCACCATGATGGACCTGTAGCTCAGTTGGTTAGAGCGTCCGGCTGATAACCGGGAGGTCACAAGTTCGAATCTTGTCAGGTCCACCATCAAAACTATGAAGAGCCCCGAGGCATGGCCTCGGGGCTCTTTTCTTGTGTGTTATAAAACTCATTTTGGTTTTGTGTGCTGTGCGAAAGATTGGGTAGTATAGCTATTCAATGCGGCGGAGGCGCCGCGTGTTAACCGCTACGTACCGGAGGTGTTCCATGGTTCGTGTCGACATAGAGACCATCGTCATGGCCGCCGGTCCCGTGCCATCGCTTATCGTACTTCGTGAGCGCAGCAGCAAATCGGACTCGCCCGCGCCGCTGCGTTCCCTTTCCATTCAGACTGGTTCGTTTGAAGCTGCTGCCATCAGCCGCGGCATCGATAGCGGCCGCGCCGCGCGCCCGATTACCCATGACCTGCTGCTCGATACCGTTGACGCCCTGGGCGCCAAGCTCGAGCGCATCGAGATCGTTCGCGCCGAGCCGCCGGTGTTCTACGCGACGATCGTCGTACTGGCCGATGGCGAGGAGCGCAAGATCGACGCCCGCCCCAGTGATGCCATTGCCCTTGCCGTGCGCAGCAATGCCCCCATGTTTGTGGAGGACGACATCATGAATCGCCTGGGCACTGTTTCCACCCACGCCGAGGATGTCGACGACGAGCAGGAGTTCGAGAAGTTCGACGAGTTCGTCCATACGCTCTCCCCCGATGATTTCTAAATGTCTGGCACGCGAGCGGAGAGGTCGCTGATGGGTACCCGCGTATCGGCTGAGGCGGCGGCCATTGCGCGCGAGGCCCAGATGCGCTCGGAGGCTTCTGAGGCGGCTCGCATTGCCTATGTGACGCAGGCCCGCACGCTTCGCGAGCGCGCGGCTCGTTTATCAAGATGGTTGTCGTCTCCGCCCTTGTCGCGGTAATCTGCTCGCGCCTCGTGGTACAGTTGGTGCGCTTGGGTTTTCGATTTCAACAGGCTTGGTAATCTGGGGTGTGGTCGATGCGGTCATGCTGACCAACCAGATCAAGGTACTCGACAAGCGCGCGATGGATATGATGCGCGCCCGCGACGCTGCCGCCAAGATCGCTGCCGAGGCACAGGAACTGTAACGACGCCAGACTCGATGGGAAGGTCTAAAGATGGCACAGGATATGCAGGACGCCGGTAACGTCTCCGCCGAGCTCGACGCCATGGTGTGCGATCTGATCGGCGCGTTCTTGGACGACCTTGCCGCCGGCGAGAATCCGGGCGTAGTTGTGGCGATCGAGGACGCTGCTTCCAACCGATATCTGGCGGCGCTCGACGAAGATGGCGAGGAGGCATGCCTCGAGGCTGCCACCAACTTTATCTCCGAGCACAAGATGGGTCTTAAGGACGAGGGGCTGGGCCGCATCGCCCGCTATGCCATCGGCTACACCGGTTGTGTCGAAATTGACGGCGGCTATCACGACGCCCTGCTCGTGAGCTTCTTCGAAACCACGCTCGAGAGCGGTTTTTCGGCATACGTGCTGTATGAGGGCATGGGTGCCGGCGATGGTTTTATGTGGAGCGACCCTGAACCTGCAGGTGAGGAAACCCCTCTCATCTAAAATCGCTAAAATAAACGAGTTTTCGGTAAAAGGCTCAATATTCCCGCTGAGCGTTGTGTCGCTGGGCGGGCCGCATACGCGTGCCGTTTGTATATGGATAGAAGATAGGGGAACTACATGCGCGTAGACAATCTGAGGAACATCGCCATCATCGCCCACGTCGACCACGGCAAGACGACGATGGTCGACAAGCTCCTGCGTGCCACGGACGCCTTCCGTGCCAACCAGCAGGTCGAGGACCGCGTCCTGGACTCTAACGACCAGGAGCGCGAGCGCGGCATCACGATTCTCGCCAAGAACATCTCTATCGAGTACAAGGACGTCAAGATCAACGTCATCGACACCCCGGGCCACGCCGACTTTGGCGGCGAGGTCGAGCGCGTGCTGCGTATGGCCGACGGCGCCCTGCTGCTGGTCGACGCTTTTGAGGGCCCCATGCCCCAGACCCGTTTCGTGCTGCGTCACGCTATCGACACCGGCCTCAAGATCATGATCGTCATCAACAAGATCGATCGTCCGGGCGCCAACCCCGAGAAGGCCTACAACGACTGCCTGGACCTCATGGCCGACTTGGGTGCCACCGACGACCAGCTCGAGTTCGCCATGGAGCACGTGGTCTACGCCAGCGCCATGAATGGCTTTGCCCGCCTTGACCCCAACGACGGCAACATGGACATGTACCCGCTGCTCGACATGATCATCGACGACATGCCCGCACCCGAGGTTGACGAGAACGCCCCGCTCGCCATGCAGTGCGTGACCATCGACCACTCCAACTTCGTCGGCCGTATCGGCATCGGCCGCGTGTACTCCGGCACCATCCACCAGGCGACCAGATCCTGGTTGTCAAGAACGACGGCTCCAGTGCCACCGCTACCGTCAAACAGCTCTTTACCTTCGACTACCTGGGCCGCACCGAGTGCCAGGAAGTCGGCGCTGGCGACATCGCCGCCGTCGTGGGCATCGACCGCACCGATATCGGCGATGTCTACACCGACCCCGAGAACCCCGTTGAGCTCGAGCCCATCGAGATCGACCCGCCGACCCTGTCCATCGTCTTCGAGGCTTCGACCTCCCCGCTCGTCGGCCGCGATGGCGACATCGTGGGCGCCCGTCAGCTCAAGGAGCGCCTGTTCAACGAGGCCGAGAACAACGTGACCATGAAGATCGAGGAGCTCGAGGACAAGAGCGGCGTCGAGGTCTCGGGCCGCGGCATTCTGCACCTGTCCGTTCTGATGGAGTCCATGCGCCGCGAGGGCTTTGAGTTCCAGGTCGGTCGTCCGCGCGTTCTGTTTAAGAAGGACGAGAACGGCAACAAGATGGAGCCTGTCGAGCAGGCCGTCGTCGAGTGCCCGGACGAGTACTCGGGCAAGGTCGTTGAGGTCTTCGGCACCTCCGGTGGCATCATGACGAGCATGGATACCTCGGGCATCGTGACGCATCTCGAGTTCAAGATCCCGACGCGTGGCATCATGGGTCTTAAGAACCGCATCATGAATGTCACCCACGGCGAGGGCGTGTTCTACCACACCTTCCTGGAGTACGGTCCCTACGCCGGCGAGATCGGCAACCGTCAGAACGGCGCCATGATCTCCATGACCACCGAGAAGGCCGTTGCCTACGCTCTGGGTACGCTGCAGGAGCGCGGCCAGCTGTTTGTTGAGCCGGGCACCGAGTGCTATGAGGGCATGATCGTGGGCGAGCGCAGCAAGGCTGGCGACATGGTCGTCAACATCGCCCGTACCAAGAACCTGGGCAACCAGCGTTCCTCGACCTCCGATATCTCCGTCCAGCTGGTGCCGCCCCGCACCTTCTCGCTGGAGGAGGCGCTGGAGTACATCGCCGACGACGAGCTGGTGGAGATCACTCCCAAGAACATCCGCCTGCGTAAGCGTCTGCTCAACGCCACCGACCGTAAGAAGGCAGCCGTCCGCGCTGGCCAGGTCAACAAATAAGCGCTGGGGCTTATAACTGCCAATAAGAAAGGGCGTCGACCGCAATGGTCGGCGCCCTTTTTGGTGCACGGGGATTGAGAAGGCCTTCACCACCACAAAGGTGCCTGTCCCCTTTGCGGTGATTGGTGGTTAGGCGGTGGGGAGTCCTGGCGTGTTAGCCGGCTGCTGCGGCTTGAGGTGGGCGTTGCGCCAGATGATCTGGATGACGTAGCCGAGCGTGAAGACGAAGGCCACGCCGCTGATGAAGTCGCCTACGAGGGGAAGCCCCGTGAGGGCGCCTGCGATCACGCCGCCCACAGCTGCCATGGCGTAGCGGTTCTGGTTGTGTCCGACCATGCGGGCGATTGCGCACCCCGCAAAGGCGCTCGACACCAACGCGATGCCAATCACGGCGCACAAGAGGGTTCCGGCAAGCGACAGACCGGCGATAGAGACAATCAGCAGCAGGACGGCGGGAACGACGGCGACCGTGCCCAGAAGACCGCTTACCCACAGCGGCGTGGGACGCTGATGCAGCATGCCGGCGGCGCTGGCGGTTGCGCGCGGAAAGACAAGCTCAAGCAGGATAGCGACAAAGCAGGTGGAAAGCGCTGCGGCAACGATGCCGCCGATAATGTCGTTGGCCGTAGAGGTGTCCTCGTTTTCGGTTCGGTCGATCTTGAGGGCTCCAACCTGGGCACCCTCTGCCCGCTCGGGATCCTGTGAGACGTGGGCGTTCACCGTGCCGGCGATGCGAGCGTTTTTGCCCAGGATGAGCTTGTCGGCCCAGACCTCAACATCGCCATCGACGGTGCCGTCGATGGTTACCGTATCGCCCGCGAGCGCTGCCGACTTGGTGGAGCCTCGCAAGGCAACCGTCTCGCCTATCGCGTAGAAACAGTTGGCGGTGCTGTCGGAATTGAGAACGACATGCTGGCCAGCAACGGTCATGCTGCCATCAACCGTGGTCTTGGCAATGTCGATGGTGCGTGCCGCCAGACGGACGGCGCCGCCCACCGTGCAGTCGCGGATGGAGAGGCTCTCGCCTGCTGCAATTATGTCGCGGCCGATGGACGCATCGTCCAAGTTGAGGGCCTGACCTGCCCAGTACAGGTCACCTTCGACGTCGGACGAATTGGCGTCATTGTCGGTCGCAAGTACGTTGCCTGCGGTGTCCGTGCCGGCGAACGACGCCGTGGGAAGTGCAGTGAGCGCGAGCGCGATGAGCGCGAATGCCATAAGCAGGCAGCGACGCATCTTGTGTGCCGGCGCCGCCGCGGTTTGATTGAAAGCCATAGTTGATCCTTTTGTTAGGTGTTCGGCATACACCTAACAGGGTACCCAACGCGAGGGCGCTCTAAAAGAACCTCTCGGTTGCATTTCGAAGGATGAGCTCGCGCACCTACTTTTTGCGATGCAAGAAGCGCGCGATGTCTTCTTCGGTGGGGCTTTTGATGTCAAAGCGCAGTGAGAGCCAGCGCAGGCCCATGGTCACGACAACGCATACGACCAGCGCGGCGACATTGCTCACGATGCCGCTCATAACGAGACACACATAGCTTGTCGATCCGGCGATGGCGGCGATGGCATAAAAGTTAGTACGTTGGAAAATGCCCGGAACCACGCCCATAAAGCCGTCGCGCAACATGCCGCCGCCCACCGCGGTGAAAAAGCCCATCATGACGCACACCGCCGGCGCAAAGCCGTAGACCAGCGCCTTATCTGCTCCAGTGGCGGCGTAGATGCCGACCGAGATGATGTCGAGCAGGGGAATGAGTTTTTCTGGCTTGTCGACGATTGCCGGGAAGATGTAGATGATGGCCGCCGTGGCGATGGAGAGCGGCAGCGCCATCGGCTGGTTGAGGATGTAGACGTTGCCCACCTGCAGCGTCATATCGCGCAAAAGACCGCCGCCCAGTCCACAGACCACGGCGAGCGCAACTGCACCCACCAGGTCGAGCTTGTGCTCGCGCGCAACCAGTACACCCGAGATCGATGCAGCGACAACAGCGAACATCTCGAGCCAAAACGGAATAGCGACCATGGCATCCGAGGCGTGTGAGGTAACGGTTATAGCGGCGACGACGGGCAAGATGGGGTCCTTTGGATCGTTGGTTTAGACAATGCCCGTACATAGTACATGGTTGGCGGGCGTGGCGACCCTATTGCTCGGTAAACGGTCGGGACCGGGTGGGGGCGTGGCGTTGCTGGAATGCCAGGGGTCCAGAACATGTACGTCACGCTCCAAAAACGACATTTTTCGACATCTTTGGAGGCTGACGTACATGTTTGGATTGAGCTCACAGCATGAGTGAGTTGATTTACTCACATCCGGTATATTTCCCCACTTCAACGGACATAAGAGTTGGATACCGGCTCAGAGCGAGAGGCCCTCAATGGATACCCCTGTTCTCATTTCGCATAAAACCGCATGGCTTGTCCATCATGCACCCCAGAATTTGGTTCAGTCTCTTGCGCGGCACGACTACCAGATAGGCGCACAAGGCATCTCCACCCAGCAACGTGCTGCGCGCATACGACAGGCCCTTACCGACTGTGGCATTCCGTCCGATATGCTTAAGACTATCGATATCGCGGTTGTATTCGAATTTGAGCGAATTCGTACCAAAGGCGTCGTCTGCCACATTCTTGGACAAAATCTTCCCTACGAGCATATTAACGAGTTGACGCCCGGAATCTTCATCACCGACGAAGCCTTCACCTTCGTGCTCGCTGCCGAGTGGATGGATAGGATCGAATATCTCGAATATGGCTATGAAGTTTGCGGCGATTATCGCATGAGGCTCAATCCCGCCGACCCTTATACCGAGCAACCAGCCACCACCTCCAAGGATGAAATAACCGAACTGCTCGATCGGCACCCCGGCAAACCCGGTGCCACACGTGCACGGCTCGCGCTCAGGCACATCTACGATCACTCGGCCTCGCCTATGGAGACCGCTTCGGCAATCGCCCTCTCGCTCCCAACAAGCGAAGGCGGCGTTGGCATTAGAGGTATCGAACTCAACAAACCGCTCGAGATCCCTCAACGTCTCTGGCATTGCGCCAAAGCTCGAACACTCAAAATCGACGCGCTCGTGACCCATAAGCGCAGGGAGCTCGGTATCGAATATAAGGGCGGTTTTCACGATGAGCTCGAGCGCAAAGGAGCAGATGCGGAGCGAGAGGCCGTTCTCTCCCAAATGGGATATCGAATCGTTACGCTCACTTCGGCTCAGTTCGGCAGCCAGCTCGCCTTTCACCGCGCCATGAACAACATTCGCGAAGCACTCGGCATGCCTCGCTGTACCGACACCGGGTACCAGAGAAAACAAAACGAACTACGCAAGGCACTTATCCGCAACTGGAAAAGCATGCGAGACGAGGAGGCGCCTTTCGAATAGTGCCGCTCCCGTGAGCTCAATCCAAACGTGTACGTCAGCCTCCAAAGATGTCGAAAAATGCCGGTTTTGGAGCTGACGTACATGTTTGGGGAAGCGTGGGATCGAGACGTATTTCGATAACAAAAAAGCTCCCATTCTTGGGAGCTTTCTCAATCTAAATGGCGGAGGAGGAGGGATTCGAACCCTCGTGACCTTATACAGGCCAAACGGTTTTCGAGACCGCCGCATTCAACCACTCTGCCACCCCTCCGCGTGGGGTAAAAACAAAGCAGGCTCGAAGGCCTGCTTTGGAATTAACTGGCGGAGAGTCAGGGATTTGAACCCTGGAGACGCTTTTGACGCCTACACGATTTCCAATCGTGCTCCTTCGGCCACTCGGACAACTCTCCGTTAAATGCGAAAGTCAGTATACACGAGGAATCGCAAAGTGCAAACAGAAAAGTTGGCAATTTTTAAAACGCTCGTCCGCGCTTGGCGTTGCAACGGAGTTTGAGGTGCCAAAAAACGGCTTGCGACCAGCGTGGTTGACCAACTCAATTGTTCAAAAGGGGTATTCATAAGCGACTTGGCAATGAATTTAAAAATCTTTGAGCGATGTTGTGAACCACTGGTATGCATTTCGCGACCACAGCCTTGTGCCCGTTGATCTGCGGCTTGGCTCAGCTTGTCTCCGCAGCGCCGTATCTTGCCCACGGTTCCGTCAAGCATTTGGTCAGCATTTGGTTGGAAGACGCATGAAGTGCCGTGTGAGTATGGACATATGTGGAGGTCATGAGGTTGTAGCTGCATATTCTTGCAGCCTGGGAGGTTGAAAGATATTATTACCAAGTCTTTTCCTGCTTCAGGCGCACCTTCACGACCTGAAGCCACATTTGCCCAGAGGAGGTGACAATATGAAGGCTTATGAACTGCTGTTCTTTGTTGACCCGTCGCTCGACCCCGAGACTCATCTCGCTGTTATGAAGCGTATCGATACCACGATCGCTGAGGGCGCTGGCAAGGTCGACTCCGTTGACGAGTGGGGCAAGCGCAAGCTCGCCTACGAGATCAACGACCTCACCGATGGTGACTACACCCTCATCAACTTCCACGCAGATCCTACCCAGATCGCCGAGCTTGATCGCGTCCTGCGCATCACCGACGCTGTGGTCCGCCACATGATCGTCCGTCGCGACGACCAGGAGTAAGACTGTCGTTTTGGACTGGGCTTGTGCCCCAAGAGGAAGTAGTGAGTAATGAGCATCAATCGAGTGAACATCACCGGTAACCTCACCCGCGATCCCGAGCTGCGCGCCACCGCCGGCGAACCCAGGTTCTGTCCTTTGGCGTCGCCGTGAACGATCGTCGCCGTAATGCGCAGACTGGCGAGTGGGAGGACTATCCCAACTTTGTCGACTGCACCATGTTCGGCACCCGCGCCGAGGCCGTGAGCCGTTTCCTGGCAAAGGGAAACAAGGTCGCGATCGAGGGCAAGCTGCGCTACAGCTCTTGGGAGCGCGACGGCCAGCGCCGGAGCAAGCTTGAGGTCATCGTCGATGAGATCGAGTTTATGAGCTCCCGTGGTGGCCAGGGTGGCTACGATCAGGGAGGTTACGCCCCCGCAGCTCCCGCGCCCGCAGCACGTCCTGCCGCACCGGTGGCTACGCCGCCCGCGGTCGACGTCTACGATGAGGACATCCCGTTCTAAGGGTTGTTCACCTATTTTTGAGTGAGAGGCGGCTTCGGTTCGCCGAAGTTGCCAAATGAAAGGTATTTTGACATGGCTAATGATTTTTCTGCACGTCAGCCGCGTCGTAAGTACTGCCAGTTCTGCAAGGAGAACACTGAGTTCATCGACTATAAGGACACTCAGCTTCTCCGTAAGTACATGACCGACCGTGGCAAGATCAAGCCCCGTCGCGTCACTGGCGCTTGCACGCAGCATCAGCATGACATCGCCAACGCCATCAAGCGCGCCCGCGAGATGGCTCTCCTGCCGTACACCGTCCCCGTGGTTTCCTCTCGTGGCAACCGCGACCGCGGCTAAGAAGGGAGACGCATCATGAAGGTTATTCTTCTCGATGAGATCAAGGGCAAGGGCGGCGAGGGTGACGTCGTAGAGGTCGCTCAGGGTTACGCTGAGAACTTCCTGTTCCCCAAGAAGCTCGCTGTTGCCGCTACCAAGGGCAACCTCAAGCAGCTCGACGAGCGTCGCAACAATATCGCCAAGCGCGAGGCCGTCCGTCTGGCTACCGCCAACGAGACCAAGGCCGCCTCGAGGGCAAGCAGGTCACCGTTGACGTCAAGGTCGGCGACGAGGGCATCCTCTTTGGCTCTGTTACCGCCGCTATGATCGCTGACGCCATCAAGGATCAGCTCGGTATGGACATCGACCGCAAGCGCGTCGAGCTCGGTAAGCCCATCAAGGTTGCCGGTGCCCACACCGTTGCCATCTCGCTGTACCGCGAGATCAAGGCCGAGGTTGTCGTTCTCGTCGGCGTTACCGCCGAGGAGCTCGCTGCCGAGGCTGAGGTCGAGGAGGCCGCTGAGGTCGCCGAGGCCGAGACCGCCGAGGTCGAGACTGAGGCTGCTGCCGAGTAGCATTTGCTGCAACGCAACAATCTTGTTCTAAGAAGGGCGCTCTGGGAAACCGGGGCGCCTTTTGTTTTTTGCGCTGAGTGAGTGTCATGGTGAACGTTGCGTCGAAGTCCTATATACAGGACCGTTCATCCGTTTGGTTCGGTGATGATTGGCCGCGCGCGGCGCGTTTTTTGGGACCGTGGCTGATACTATGGATGCTCGCAAGCGATATGAATGAGGATGCTCATGGCATATGACGATAGGGAGACCGGGCTGACGGTTGAGGACCGCGGCTCGAAGTTGGGTCTTCCCCAAAACCAAGATGCAGAGGCCAATGTACTGGCCGCCATGCTGCTATCGCCCGAGGTGGTCGAGGAGGCCCAGGTCGAGCTGCAGCCCGATGACTTCTACCGGCCCATTCATAAGACCATCTATACCGCGATGGTCGATATGTACAACAGCCGCATTCCCATCGACTCCATCTCGCTGATCGATTACCTGCGAAGCATCAACAAGCTCGATGCCGTGGGCGGCGAGGCGTACATTTTGGAGCTGATGGGTCAGACCCTGTCGCTCGTGAACTGGCAGCACCATGCCGCCATCGTGCGCCGCGACTCGATGCTGCGTGAGTTGATCGGCGCCACCAACGAGATCAACGCGCTGGCATATAACGCCCCCACCGACACCAAAGAGGTTGTCGAGCTGGCCGAGAGCAAGCTGCTCAAGGTCACGGCACGCGAGGTCAAGTCGAGCTACAAGACGCTGACCGAGTTTATGGTCGAGGCCTATAACGAGGCCGAGGAAGTGTGCCAGGCCGGTGGTCAGGCGGCGGGCGTACCCACGGGTTTCCCGTCGCTCGACCGCATGCTCATGGGTTTCCGCGAGGGTCAGCTCATCATCATCGGCGCCCGTCCTGCTGTAGGTAAGACGTCGTTCGCCCTGAATCTGGCGCTCAACGCTGCCGCCGCTGGTTATACCGTCGGCTTCTTCTCGCTGGAGATGTCGGGCAAGGAAATTGCCCAGCGTCTGATCTGCGCCTACGCCATGATCTCGATCAGTGACTTTCGCATGGGCCGCATTAGCCCCGAGCAGTGGGCCAATATCAACGAGGCCACGCAGACCTTGTCTAAACTCGATATTCTGATTGACGATACGCCCGGCACCACAGTGACCGAGATTCGCGCCAAGAGCCGCCGCATGCTCCACAACAAGGAGAAGGCAATCATCATCCTGGACTACCTGCAGCTGGTGAGTCCTCCGCCGGGACGCCGCTCCGAGAGCCGTACCGTCGAGGTCTCCGAGATGTCGCGTGGTCTGAAGATTATGGCCAAGGAGCTCAAGATCCCGCTCATCGCGCTGTCGCAGCTCTCGCGTCAGGTCGAATCCCGTACCGGCAAGCGCCCGCAGCTTTCCGACCTTCGTGAATCGGGTTCCATCGAGCAAGACGCCGATATCGTTATGTTCTTGGACCGCTCCGCCGACGAGGCCGAAGCCTCGCGCGACGATCGACCCGACGAGGGCGTTACGCGTATCGTCGTGGCCAAGAACCGTTCGGGCCCGATCGGCGACGTCGACCTGATGTTCCTGCCGGCATCCACCAAGTTCTATGAGCTTGATGGGGCACATGCCGAGGAGTAGGACAGGCGCCCGTTGCACGGGTATACTGGGAATGTTTTGTGCTTCTGCGTGCCGGCGTGGCGCGTAGACAGTCCATGAATGTAAGGAGTAAACATGCCGTCAACCGTTTTGGTCGGTGCCCAGTGGGGCGATGAGGGCAAGGGTAAGATTTGCGACCTGGTCGCCGGCGACTTCGATGCCGTCGTGCGCTACTCGGGCGGCAACAACGCCGGCCACACCATCGTCGTCAACGGCAAGAAGTACGGCCTGCACCAGGTGCCCTCCGGCATCATGTATTCCGACCACGTGTCGGTGATCGGTAACGGCTGCGTCGTTAACCCCAAGGTTGTCCTTGAGGAGATCGACATGTTCGAGGCCGACGGCATCACCACCAAGAACCTCAAGATTAGCGGTAACGCGCATGTCATCATGCCGTACCACATCGATCTGGATGGCGCCTTTGAGCAGAAGCTCGGCAAGAAGAACATCGGTACCACCAAGCGCGGCATCGGTCCGTGCTATCAGGACAAGATGGCCCGCATTGGCCTGCGCATGCAGGACATGCTGGACGAGGCACTGTTCCGCGACAAGCTGGAGACCGCTCTCGCCCGCGTGAACCCCGAGCTCGAGCTCATCTACAACCTGCCCACCTACACCGTGGACCAGATTTGCGACGAGTACCTGCCCATGGCAGAACGCCTGCGCCCCTATATCACTGAGACGAGCCTGCTGCTCAACAACATGATTGATGAGGGCAAGGACCTGCTGTTTGAGGGCGCCCAGGCGACGTTGCTCGACATCGACCACGGCACCTATCCGTACGTGACGTCTTCCAACTGCACCGCCGGCGGCGCCATCACCGGCTCCGGCGTGGGCATGAAGAACGTTGACCGCGTGCTGGGCGTCATGAAGGCTTATATCACCCGTGTCGGTTCGGGCCCCATGCCCACCGAGCTTTCCTATGAGTCCGAGGCCGGCCACACGCTGACCGAGGAGGGCTACGAGTACGGCGTGACCACCGGTCGTCGTCGTCGTTGCGGCTGGTTCGACGGTCCTATCGCCAACTATGCCTCGCGTGTCAACGGCCTCACCGATATTGCCCTGACCAAGCTCGACGTGCTTTCGGCCTTCGACACCATCAAGGTGTGCGTGGCCTACGACGTCGATGGCGAGCGCTACACCAGCGTGCCCGAGCATCAGGTGCGCTTTGAGCATGCCAAGCCCATCTACGAGGAGCTCCCCGGCTGGAAGTGCGACATTACCGGTTGCCGCAGTTTTGACGAGTTGCCGCAGGAGGCTCAGGACTACGTGGCGTTTATCGAGGATCTGGCACACACCCGCGTGACGTTTATTGGCGTTGGCGCTGGTCGCGAGCAGATCATCAACCGATTCTGGAAGTAATCGGGACCATTTGGTTATTGCGATATACCCCTTTGCAGCCCAAGTGGGCGGCCGAGGGGTATATTTGCTTGCAAAGGGCTCGCGCGGAGCGGGCCATTCATCCATAGAGGAGGCACCCTTGAAGGCGGACACTCAAACCATCGACATCCTGTTGTTGGGCAGCGGCGGCCGCGAGCATGCTTTGGCAGCAAAGCTCGCAGCATCACCGCGCGCCGGCAAGCTCTACATCGCGCCGGGCAACGGCGGCACCGCGAGCTGCGGCGAGAACGTTGTTCTCGACGACTGCGATCCTGCGGCCGTGGCGGCGTTTGCTCAGAGCCACGGATGCGGACTCGTGGTAATTGGCCCCGAGGCTCCGCTCGTGGCGGGCGTGGCCGACGTCGTGCGCGCGGCGGGTATTCCCTGCTTTGGCCCGGGTGCCGAGGCGCCAGATGGAGGGCTCCAAGCTGTTCTCCAAGCAGCTCATGGAGCGCGCCGGTATCCCGACGGCAGCCTACGGCTCGTTTACCGACGAGGCCTCGGCGCTCGCCTATGTGCGCGAGCAGGGTGCTCCGCTGGTCGTGAAGGCTGACGGTCTTGCCGCTGGCAAGGGTGTTATCGTGGCAACCGAGCTTTCGCAGGCCGAGGAGGCCGTGCGCGAGTGCTTTGGCGGCACCTTTGGCGATGCCGGCAACACGGTGGTTATCGAGGAGATGCTGACCGGTCCCGAGTGCTCGCTGCTTGCCTTTACCGACGGCAAGACCGTACGCCCCATGGCCACCTCGCAGGACCACAAGCGCGCGCTCGAGGGCGACAAGGGCCCCAACACCGGCGGCATGGGCGTCTACAGCCCGGTGCCCATCGTGACCGACGAGGAGCACGCCACCATGGTGGCGGTCATGGAGCAGACCGTTGCCGAGCTTGCTGCCGAGGGCATCGACTACCGCGGCTGCCTGTACGGCGGCTTTATGCTCACGCCTGCCGGCCCCAAGGTGCTGGAGTTCAATGCCCGCTTTGGCGACCCCGAGACGCAGGTCGTGCTGCCGCGCCTTAAGAACGACCTGGTCGAGGTTATGCTCGCCTGCGCCAACTGCGAGCTCGATCAGATTGAGCTCGACTGGCGTGACGAGTGGGCCGTGGCCGTTGTCCTGACGAGTGCGGGCTATCCCGGCAGCTACGAGAGGGGCAAGGTCATCACCGGTATCGCCGATGCCGAGGCCATGGAGAACGTGACCGTGTACCACGCGGGTACTGCCGTGGTGGACGGCCAGCTCGTGACCAACGGCGGCCGCGTGCTCGCCGTGACCGCTCTGGGCGACACGTTCGAGAATGCTCGCAACCTTGCCTACGAGGCCTGCGAGAAGATTGATTTTGAGGGTAAGACCCTGCGTCACGACATCGGCCTGCGCGCGCTGCGCGGTCGCGACGCCTGGGATGCCTAAAGTCCGAGAGGAATGAGACGGATGGACGAGAAGAACGAAGAGCTCGTGGACGCGCAGATCGTCGAGGAGGACAGCCGCGTATATGGGCACGCCGAGGGCGAGCCTGGCGGCGAGGTCGCTGACGAGACGGTGCTGGTGCTGGGCGATGACGACCCGCACGATGCCGAGTTACACGAGAAGATTCTTTCGGAGGAGTGCGCCTGGAAGGGCAAGATCCTCGACGTCCACCGTCTTGAGGTTGAGCTGCCCAACGGCCACCGCAGCGCCCGCGACATCATTCGCCATCCGGGCGCGGCGGCCGTTGTGGCGCTGACCGAGAGCGGCAAGATTGTGCTGGTGCGTCAGTACCGCACCGCCATCGACCGCGTGACGGTCGAGATTCCCGCCGGCAAGCTCGATCCGGGCGAGGATCCGCTCGATTGCGCCAAGCGCGAACTGCACGAGGAGACGGGCTTTAGGGCCGGTCGCATTCGCTTTTTGACGTCGATTGTCACGACCTGCGGCTTCTGCGACGAGATCATTCACATCTACCTGGCCACCAAGCTCGAGTTCGACGCGCCCAACCCCGACGATGACGAGTTTGTCAACGTGGACCTGGTGCCGCTGCACGAGCTGATCGACGCCGTACTCGACGGCAAGATCGAAGATGCCAAGACCGTCGTGGGCGCTTTGGCCTGCGATAGCATCGCACACAGGCTGGGCGGAACTGAGCTTTAAAAGCGAGGGCGACCCTGGGGCAAACACTACTGATTATTTTGCCCCAGGGTCTTACGTTATTGTTTTATCTCCGAGGACTGCATGTTTAGAAGGTTTTTGTCTTATTACAAGCCCCAGATGGGGCTTTTTGTTGCCGATACTGTTTGCGCTCTAGTGCTTGCTGCCATTGACCTGGCGTTTCCTATCATTCTGCGCAATCTGTGCGGCGGGCTGTTTACCCAGGGTCAGGCTGCCATTATGCGGGCGCTCGGTATGATCGCGGTGGGCTTGGTGCTGATGTATGCCGTCCGCTGTGCCTGCCGCTACTTTGTGAGCTATTGGGGCCACGTGATGGGCGCGCGTATGGAGTCCAAGATGCGCGAGGACCTGTTCGACCAGTATGAGCGCTTTAGCTTTGCGTACTTCGACCGCAACAGCTCGGGCGACATGATGAGCCGCGTGGTCAACGACCTGTTCGATATCTGCGAGGCGGCGCATCACGTGCCCGAGTGGATTATCATCTGTGGCATCGAGATCGTCGGCTCGTTTGTGATCCTCTTTACCATCGCCCCGGTGTTGGCGCTTGCCATGGCCGTGGTGACGGCGGTGTTTGCGGTCATCATGTTTTGGCAGAACATGCGTATGCGCGAGGTCTTTAGCGACAACCGCAAAAAGATCAGCGGCATCAATGCGCAGCTGCAGGATTCGCTAGCGGGCATGCGCGTAGTCAAGAGCTTTGCCAACGAGGAGACCGAGCGCGCCAAGTTCCGTGCCTCTAACGATCGCTACCTTTCGTCCAAAGAGAACATGTACCACGCCATGGGCGTCTATACCGCGACGTATGGCCTGCTCTCGGGCGTGCTCTACGTGATCGTGGTGCTGCTCGGCGGTTGGCTGGTGGCTCATGGCGAGCTGCAGGCGGTTGATATGGCGACGTTTGCGCTCTACATTTCGCTGTTCTGCACGCCGCTCGAGACACTCGTCAATTCGGCCGAGATGTATCAGAAGGCTATCGCCGGCTTTAAGCGTATGGACGAGGTGCTCTCGACCGCGCCGGATATCCAGGACAAGCCGGGCGCTACGGATCTGCAGGTGACTGCCGGCGCCGTAGAGTATCACGACGTGTGCTTTAACTACGAGGATGTTGAGCTGGGCGAGGGCGATGCCGACGAGCGTCCCGTTATCGACCATATGGACCTGTCCATCAAACCCGGGCAGACCATCGCTTTGGTTGGCCCTTCGGGCGGTGGCAAGTCCACGACCTGTTCGCTGCTACCGCGCTTTTATGACGTGGCTGCCGGATCCATTAGCATCGACGGTCAGGACGTGCGCGACGTGACGCAGCAGAGTCTGCGCCGTGCCATCGGCCTGGTGCAGCAGGATGTCTATCTGTTTGACGGAACAATCGGCGAGAACATCGCCTACGGCAAGCCGGGCGCTACGGCAGAAGAGATCGCCGAAGCCGCTCGCCGCGCCAACATCGATGCCTTTATCGAGTCGCTGCCGCAGGGCTATGACACAGTCGTGGGCGAGCGCGGCAGCCGTCTTTCGGGCGGACAGAAGCAGCGCGTCGCCATCGCGCGTGTGTTTCTCAAGAACCCCAAGATCCTGATCTTGGACGAGGCGACGAGTGCTTTGGATAACGAGAGCGAGGAGGCGGTGCAGGAGTCACTCGAGGAGCTGGCGCGCGGCCGCACCACGATTATCATCGCCCACCGTCTCTCGACCATTAAGCATGCTGACGAGATTGCGACCGTTGAGCATGGTCGCGTTGTGGAACGTGGCACGCACGAGGAGCTTCTCGCCCGTGGCGGTACCTATGCCCGTTACTATCGAATGCAGTTCGAAGGTGCGCGTGCGCACGAGCTCGACTGATTGATATGACAGGAAGATTATGGCTGATAAGAACCCTTTGACTCCGGAAGAGGTGACGGAGTTATTCTCCGAAATCGACGCATCCGGCGTCTTGGATCCTACGCTTGCCAAAAAGCGTACCGAGCGCATGCGCGAGAAGGAGGCTGCGGCCAAGCGCGGTGACAAAGCGGCGCTAGCGCAGCTGCGCAGCGAGGACCGCGCGAGCCAGGCAAAACATATCGACCCGCTGTCCGAGGACGATCCTTCGGGCTCGCAGGTGAGCCATACCATTACGAAGACCGCGATGGCCGTGGTCATCGGTATTTTGGTGCTGATCGTGGGCATGCAGATTGGCTACGGCGTGATGCGCCGTCTGAATACCGCCAATCTGTCCGAGAGCGTTTCGGTCGATACCGTTTCGACGGCGCTGAAGGGCGGCCTTGAGTGGGGCAACGGCTTTACGCAGTTTCCGCTCGATTTTTCCGTCGACGAGGCCGATGAGCGTACGGGCACGGTCGAGGTAACGGTGTTGGACACATCGTCTGCCAACGAGCTCGAGCTGCTGTCCAACGGGCAGATTCAGGCTGCGGCACTTGCGACCAACGCGTTGCTCAACGATAAGATCGACCGCGTGGTGTATAACGTGCACGCCTATATCGACGAGGACAGCAAGATCCAGCACGACTCTTTCTTTGGCATGTTTCCCGCACGGGGCCATCAGAGCGCCATTCTGACGTTCGTGTGGACCAAGAGCTCGTCAAATGCCACGAGCATCGACTGGAAGATGCGTATCGTGAGCATGGACGACACGATTGCCGAGCGCATCCAAAAGCAGGTGAACTCGGTGTCGTCGCTGATTGAGGACCCGGCGGTAAGCCAGACCAAGATTGACGAGGAAAAGGCCGAACGTGACCTGGAGCATCGTCTGCATGGCCGCGAGATTTTCCGCGGCGGCAAGCCCGATCGCACACCGTCCGATCTGCTGGAGCAGGATAAATAAAACGAATCGTCCCGCGTGAGTCACAAGCCCACGCGGGACGATTTTTAATCCCCGTCCCAGAAAAAACATTATGCATGGGAAGTCATAATTATCATTTTGTAAACAATTCTATGTAATTAATGCCATAGGCGATGCTTACGGTTAGAATACCGCGAGGCCTAACTACCAACCTTTAAGCCGGTCCTGTGAGACCGGGAAGGAGAATTATGGCGAACAACCATATTGCGGGCGCTGCCGCCCGCACCATCGCGCCCAGCGAGTTGTGCCAGCGTATGCTGGCAAAAACCAGCAAGGGCACCTGCGGTCCCTGCATCCTGTGTCTTGAGGATGGGACCATTTTTTATGGCCGTGCATGTGGTGCCGAGGGTACCGCAACCGGCGAAGTCTGCTTCAACACCTCGCTCGAGGGCTATTTTGAGGTTATGACCGATCCGAGCTATGCCGGCCAAATCGTAACCATGACCTATCCGCAGATCGGCAACTACGGCATCGACGAGACCGACGTCCAGTCAGCCTTCCCCGGCGATACCGCTCGCCCTGCGAGCGCTCCCGCTATGCGCGGCATGATCGTGCGCGACATGTGCGCCACGCCTTCTAACTGGCGCTCGGCCGTCAGCGTGCCGGAGTACCTGCGTGCTCACGGCATCGTCGCCATCGATGCGTCGACACCCGAGCCTGGTGCGCCACCTGCGCGACAACGGTTCCAAGATGGGCATTATCTCGACCGAGATCTTCGACATCGACGAGCTTGCCGAGCGTCTGACCGCAGCGCCGACGCTGGTGGGCGAGAATCTGGTCAAGACCGTGAGTTGCTCTGAGCCCCACGCTTTTGCCGCGAGCGATCTGCCCGCCGAGCATAATTTTGCGCTTGCCCCTGCCGCTCCTGCCCGCCACAACGTGGTCGCCTACGACTGCGGCGTGAAGCGCGGCATTCTGGAGGGGCTGGTCCGCGCCGGCTGCGACCTTACCGTCGTGCCGTGGGATACGCCCGCGAGTGAGGTGCTCGACATGAATCCCGATGGCGTCTTTTTGTCCAACGGCCCCGGCGACCCCGATGCCGTGGTGGAGACCTACGAGCAGGTGCAGCAGCTGATCGGCAAGGTGCCGGTCTTTGGCATTTGCCTTGGTCACCAGATGATCAGCCTGGCCTGCGGCGCCCAGATGGAAAAGCTTAAGTTCGGTCACCGCGGTGGCAACCAGCCGGTCATGAACCTGGTAAGCCGTCGCGTGGAGATCACCGCACAAAACCATGGCTTTGGCCTGCTGTTCCCCAGCTTGGGCAAGCTTGTCCCCGAGCTTTCCGGCGGCGAGACCGAGCATGCGGCCGATGGAGATCTGAGCGTCTGGGTGCGCCGCGGAATCGCGCCAGTCGTGATGAACGAGCGCTTCGGCCGCATTCGCCTGACACATGTGAACCTCAACGACGGCACCGCCGAGGGCATCCAGCTGCTCGACGCCCCGTGCTTCTCGGTCCAGTACCACCCCGAGGCCTCGCCTGGCCCCACCGATGCCCACTATCTCTTTACCGCCTTTACGCGACTCATGGACGGCGAGGAGAACTACCTGGACATCGACACCGCGAAGGACCGCCTTGCCGGATGGAACTTTGCCGACGCGACCGAGACCGAGGAGAACTAACATGCCGAAACGTACTGACATCAAGCGCATCCTCGTCATTGGTTCGGGCCCCATCGTTATTGGCCAGGCCTGTGAGTTTGACTACTCCGGCGCCCAGGCCTGCAAGGTGCTCAAGGAGGATGGCTTTGAGGTCATCCTGGTCAACTCCAACCCGGCGACCATCATGACCGACCCGGGTCTTGCCGACCGCACCTATGTCGAGCCCATCACCGCCGAGTTTATCGAGCGCGTAATCAAGAAAGAGCGCCCGGACGCGCTGCTGCCCACGCTGGGCGGCCAGACCGGTCTGAACGCCGCCGTCGAGCTGGCAAAGGACGGTACGCTCGACAAGTACGGCGTCGAGATGATCGGCTGCGACCTTGCCGCTATCGAGCGCGGCGAGGACCGCAAGCTCTTTAACGAGGCCATGGCCGAGATTGGCCTGGAGGTCGCGCGCTCGGGCTATGCCTACAGCGTGGCCGACGCCGAGGCTATCGCCGAGCGCGTGGGCTATCCCTGTGTACTGCGCCCGAGCTTTACCCTCGGCGGCGCCGGCGGCGGCATCGCTCACACCCACGAGGAGCTCGTCTCCATCGTGAGCCAGGGCCTGGAGCTCTCGCCCGCCCACGAGGTGCTGGTCGAGGAGTCCATCGAGGGCTGGAAAGAGTACGAGATGGAGGTCATGCGTGACCACGCCGGCAACGGCATCATCGTGTGCTCCATCGAGAACCTCGACCCCATGGGCGTGCATACCGGCGACTCCATCACCGTGGCGCCGGCGCAGACGCTCTCCGACCTTGAGTATCAGCGCATGCGCGTGGCCTCGCTCGCCATTCTTGAGAAGATCGGCGTCGAGACCGGTGGCTCCAACGTGCAGTTTGCCGTGAACCCCAACACCGGCCGCCTGATCGTCATCGAGATGAACCCGCGCGTGAGCCGCTCGTCCGCGCTGGCCTCCAAGGCCACGGGTTTCCCCATTGCCAAGGCCGCCGCGCGTCTGGCCGTGGGCTATACGCTCGACGAGATCGTCAACGACATCACCAAGGCTACGCCCGCCTGCTTTGAGCCCACGATCGACTACTGTGTGGTCAAGGTGCCGCGCTTTGCCTTCGAGAAGTTCAAGGGTACCGACCCCACGCTCACCACGCGCATGAAGGCCGTGGGCGAGATCATGGCGATCGGCCGCACCTTTGAGGAGGCCTTTGGCAAGGCTATGCGCTCGCTGGAGGACGGCCACCAGGGCATTTGCGCCGGCGGCAAGGAAGGTGCCGATAAGCTGAGCGACGACGAGCTTGCTCAGGCCGTGGGTACCCCGACCGAGCACCGCATCTTCTTTGTGGTCGAGGCCCTGCGCCGCGGCTGGGATGTTGCGCGCATCCACGCCATTTGCGGTATCGATCCGTGGTATCTCAATCGCATCAACGATATGGTGCAGGTCCAGGAGAGCATCCGCGGCCTGCGTGTGGAGGATATCGACGCCGACGCGATGCGCCTGCTCAAGCAGTATGGCACGAGCGACGCCGAGATCGCCGCGCTGACCGGCTCGGACGAGCGCTTTGTGCGCGCCTACCGCAAGGGCCTGGGCGTGGTTCCCAGCATGAAGACGGTCGATACCTGCGCTGCGGAGTTCTCGAGCGCCACGGAGTACCACTACAAGACGTACGAGAACATCTACCGCACAAGCCCGCTCGCCAAGAAGTGCGTGGCTCCCGACGAGACCACGCCGGCGGACAAGCCCAAGGCGATGATCCTGGGCGCCGGTCCCAACCGCATTGGCCAGGGTATCGAGTTCGATTACTGTTGCGTGCACGCGAGCTACGCGCTGGCGGCCCGCGGCTTTGAGACCATCATGGTCAACTGCAATCCCGAGACCGTCTCGACCGACTATGACACGTCCGACCGCCTGTACTTTGAGCCGCTCACCTACGAGGACGTCATGGACGTTATCGATGTTGAGCGCCCCGACGGCGTCGTGGTGACGCTCGGCGGCCAGACTCCGCTTAAGCTGGCGCGCATGCTCGAGGAGAGCGGCGTGAACATCATGGGCACCAAGCCCGATGCCATCGACTTTGCCGAGGACCGCGAGCGCTTCGCCGCTCTGCTCGACAAGTTAGGCATCATGTACCCGCCGGCGGGCCAGGCCACCTCGTTTGAGGAGGCCGAGGCCGTTGCCGCACACATTGGCTACCCGCTGCTGGTACGTCCGAGCTATGTGCTGGGCGGCCGCGGCATGATGATCGCCTACGATGCCGAGCATCTGCGCGATTACATGACCGAGGCTGCACGCATTAGCCCCGACTACCCGGTGTATCTGGATCGCTTCTTGGAGGGTGCGATCGAGTCCGATGTCGACGCCCTGTGCGACGGCGAGGAGGTCTACATCGGCGGTATCCTGGAGCATATCGAGGAGGCCGGTATTCACTCCGGCGACTCCGCGACGTGCATTCCGCCGTTTAGCTTTAGCGAGAGCCTGCAGGCGAAGCTCCGCGAGACTACGCGCCGCATCGCGATGGCGCTGGGAGTCCGCGGCCTGGTCAACGTGCAGTACGCCATTAAGGGCGAGACCGTCTACGTGATCGAGGCCAACCCGCGTGCCAGCCGTACCGTGCCGTTTATCTCCAAGGCCACCGGCGTGCCGCTGGCCAAGTGCGCGGCGCGTATCATGCGGGCGATTCCATCGCGAGCCTGGGCCTGCCGAGCGACGAGCGTCAGCTGGACTGGTTCTGCATGAAGGAAGCCGTTATGCCCTGGGGCCGTTTCCCGGGAGCCGACGTTATCCTGGGACCCGAGATGAAGTCGACGGGCGAGGTCATGGGTATCGCCAAGAGCTATCCCGAGGCATACGCCAAGACGCAGCTGGCGATCGACTACAAGCTGCCCGACCCGAGCAGCGGCAAGGTGTTCATCAGTGTGTGCGACCGCGACAAGCGCCATATCCTTTCGGTCGCCCGCATCCTGCGCTACCTGGGCTTTGACATTTGCTCTACCGAGGGTACGGCGCGCGTGCTGCGCGGAGGCAACGTGACGTGCGAAGTCGTGGAGAAGATTAGCGGTCCGCACGACGGCGAGCGTCCCAACATCGGTGACCTGATCGCCGATGGCAAGATCGCGGTGATCATCAATACGCCGTACGGTCCGGGCTCGCGTGGCGATGGCTACCTGCTACGTACCGAGGCCGTGCGTCGCGGTGTGACCTGCGTGACGGCGATGTCTGCCGCCAACACGTACGTGAGTGCCATCGAGGCCGTGCGCGAGGACCAGCAGGGTCATGGCAGCGCCAATGACATGGGCATGGACGTCATCGCCCTGCAGGACCTGCCGCAGCACACGGTGTAGTTGACCTGGCCGGCCGGGGCGGCAGCCGGACACTTTCTCTCGGAAACTGGGCTTCGCGAAGTTTTCCGAGAGAAAGGACCGCCTCCCGCCCCGGCCTGCGGTGACTTGGCTGCACCGTGTGCTGCCGAAGGGGCTTTGCGCGATGACTAGGGCTGAAAAAGAAAGTGAGTGTGGGCCCTGCCGTTCGTTCGAGCGGCAGGGCCCACTCTTTGTATGGAGGCCTTTTTACTGTTAGTCGAGGACGCCTCTGGACAGTTAGTTCAAATTCGTGTTTTCTAGAGAGTAGGAGAAGATCGATTTGGACTCATTCAGCCTATTTTTGGCAATCTGAATCGATAAAGACGCTCTGTCAAGCTGGGAACGGCCCAATACTGGGTCCGCGCCGGCTTCCAAGCGGCAGTTTCGTGCCCAAGGCCACGGCCAAATTATACGTATCTGAACTAACTGCCCATCACTCTCCGCCAACCTTTTTATCCAAACCAAATCAGCCAACGTACGCCATGGCAACCCCCGGTAGGTCGCAGGGTGGCGGCTGAGCCTTTCCCTCGGGAAACTTCGCGAAGCCCAGTTCCCGAGGGAAAGGTATGGTCTGTGTAATACCAGATAAACAGTACATTTTTGCTAGATTGGTATTTGACTGAAGAACCAATTGGTATGGCTTATTAAGCCTACCTTGCCGTTGACGCTCATTTTACTGCCGTTGGTGGACTTCCGAACTTGGTTGCGCAAGTGCTCCCATATATTGATATGACCTAGTAGGTGGCTATCTGGTTACTACCAGTTGGCCCCTTGGTAACGGGTGGCCCCATTGTGCGGAATGTACCGAACATCCCCGTTTGATACGTTTTCCCATGCTGCCGGGGGGGGCGTCCTCGGCATGTCGGAAGAAAGGAGCCCAGGTGCGCAGGAATTCCATTTTTACGAAACGGTGGGTGAAGGGAAGCGCGGTCCTCGTTGCCACTGCAGCGACGCTCGTGTTTGCCAATCCCCAGCAGGCGATTGCCACGCCACTCAAGGGCGTCGACTCAGCGACCGTGTCCCAGTCTGCCTCGAATGTCGTCGACATCGATTTCGCTGACGGCATCAAGGGCCGTATTACGTTCCTCGAGGACGGTATTTTCCGTTATAACGTCGACCCCAAGGGTGAGTTTCCGATTACGCCACACCGCGCAGTAAGTCCCACACGGCTAAAATCCAGGCTCAGCCCGATACCTCGGACACCTACAGCAAGCCGAGCGCGACGGTTGCCGACAAGGGCGACACTATCGAGATCACCGGCGGAAAGGCGACCGTGATCCTGGACAAGGCGACTGGCAAGATGAGTATCAAGTCAGGCGACCGTGTCGTGGTTTCCGAGTCCGCGTCCCTCGACCTTGATAAGAAGGGTACCGTCCAGACGCTCGCCAAGGAGAAGTCCGAGAACTTCTTTGGCGGCGGCACCCAGAACGGACGCTTCCTGCACACCAACCAGACCATCGCCATCTCCAACACGAACAACTGGACTGATGGCGGCGTTGCCTCGCCCAACCCGTTTTATTGGACGAGTGACGGCTACGGCGTACTCCGAAACACGTTTGCAGAGGGTTCCTACGACTTCGGTTCCACGGACTCATCGACGGTCACGACTTTGCACAGCGAGAATGAGTTTGATGCCTACTACTTCGTGGCGACCAACGAGGGCGCTTCGAACGTGGCAACCGAGATGCTGCAGGACTACTACAAGGTGACCGGTAACCCGGTACTGCTGCCCGAGTACGGGTTCTACCTTGGTCATCTTAATGCCTATAACCGTGATGGCTGGTCAACGACCTCGGGTCAAAAGAAGTGGGAGACCAAGGGCAGCAAGTCCTCGAGCGAGAAGGGCGACGTTAAGTACGAGTCTGGCATGTCGACGGGCTACAAGCTCGACGGCACACTTGCGGCCGAGACGCTCAACGGTGAGGGCCCTTCGGTTGATACCGAGAACATGAAAGCGACCGATTTCGACCGCCAGTTCTCTGCTCGGCAGGTTATCGATGACTACGAGGACAACGACATGCCGCTCGGTTGGTTCCTGCCGAACGACGGCTACGGCGCCGGCTATGGCCAGAACGGTTACTACAAGACCGGCGGCGTCAACTCCGACGGAACGAGCTCGGCCGACCGTCTTAACGCTGTGCGTGCCAATGTCGACAACCTTAAGAAGTTCACCGAGTATGCCAACTCTAAGGGTGTGAGCACGGGCTTGTGGACCCAGTCCAACCTTGAGCCCGACAGCAACTCCGAGACCCCGTGGCACCTGCTTCGCGACTTCGACGCCGAGGTCAAGACGGGAGGCATCTCTACCCTTAAGACCGACGTTGCCTGGGTTGGATCTGGCTACTCCTTTGGTCTTAATGGCATCAAGACAGCTTATGACACGGTGACGACCGGCGCTAACAAGCGCCCCAACATCATCACGCTCGATGGTTGGGCCGGCACGCAGCGCTTTGGTGGCATTTGGACCGGCGACCAGTATGGCGGTAACTGGGAGTACATTCGCTTCCATATCCCCACGTATATCGGTCAGAGTCTTTCGGGCAACCCCAACATCGGCTCCGACATGGATGGCATCTTTGGCGGCGACCCCATCATCTCTGCGCGTGACTACCAGTGGAAGACGTTCACGCCCTCTATGCTTGACATGGACGGTTGGGGCACCTACCGTAAATCGCCCATGACGCACGGCGATCCCTACACAGGCATCTCGCGCTTCTACCTCAAGCTCAAGGCGCAGCTCATGCCCTATATCTACACGAGCGCGGCCTCGGCGGCCAACATCGACACGGGTAACGGCGATGCCGGCCTGCCCATGATCCGCGCCATGCTGCTTTCCGACAACTCCGAGTACGCCGCAAGCACTTCGACGCAGTACCAGTATATGTTCGGTGAGAACTTCCTAGTGGCACCGGTGTATCAGGATACCCAGGCAGACGAGAACGGCAACGACATTCGCAATGGGATTTACCTCCCCAACTACGGCACCGACGAGAATCCCACCATCTGGATCGATTACTTCTCGGGTAAGCAGTATCGCGGCGGCCAGGTTCTCAACAACTACGAGGCTCCGCTTTGGAGCTGCCGCTGTTTGTGAAGGCCAACGCTATCGTGCCGATGTACGCCGAGAACAACAACCCCGAGGCAGTGAGCGACACCAACACCAAGGGTACCGACCGCAGTCAGCGTATCGTCGAGTTCTTCGCCACCGAGGGCGACGGCACCTTTACGCAGTACGAGGACGACGGCTCCTCCATCGAAAACAACACGACTGAGGACGATTCCTACGGCACGATCGACAATATCTCCTACGGTGAGCATGTGAGCACCGTCTACAGCTCCAAGGCCGCAGGCGGCACCGCGACCTTTACCGCCGAGGCCTCGAAGGGCGGCTACAACGGCTACGACTCCAACCGCACCACGACCTTCGTGGCCAATGTGTCCGCCAAGCCCACGAGCGTTGTCGCCAAGAACGGCGGATCCGCACTCAACGTGGTTGAGGTCGACTCGCAGGAGACCTTTGACGCCGCGACCCCGAGCCGGCCAGGCGGTCTACTTCTACAGCGAGACCCCCAACCTCAACCACTACGGCAGCGATGCGGACGGCACCGAGGCCGAGCAGGGCGAGAGCTTTAACAACACCAAGATCACCACGAACCCCAAGGTCTACGTCAAGTTCGCGAAGACCGATGTTGCTGCAGCGGCGCAGACGCTTGAGCTGGGCGGTTTCGTGAATGCCGACGCCACGCTCACAGCCGATCGCCTCAACGAGAACCTCTCCGCACCCACGAACCTTGCTGCCCCCGAGGACGTCACGACCCCAACGAGCATAAAGCTCACCTGGGGAAAGGTCGATGGTGCTACCTCCTACGACCTTAAGGTCGACGGCACTGTGTTTGCCGTGGGTGATGCGGCCGAGTTCACGCACACCGACCTCGCCTACAATAGCAAGCACACCTACCAGATTCGTTCGCGCAACGCCGAGGGTTACTCCGCCTGGAGCGATGTGCTCGAGGCGAACTCCGCACTCGATCCGTGGCGGAACGTCCCCGACGCCGAGGAAATCACCTGGGAGGGCTCACTTTACGGCAGCCATAAGGCCGAGCTTGCCTTCGACCATGAGTTCCAGTCGGGCGACGGCGGTTTCCACTCCGGTGGCAACGATCTGGGCAAGGCGCTTACCGTTGACTATGGACGCGCTTACAAGCTCGATAAGCTCGAGTACTATCCGCGCGATGACGCCGGCAACGGCACTGTGACCAAGATGCGTGTTGAGACGAGTCTCGATGGCGTCCACTGGACGAGCCAGGAGGTCGATTGGGCACGTTCCGCTGATTGTAAGACGGTAGCGTTTGACGGCACCGTGGCCGCCCGTTACGTGCGCATGACACCGCTCGCCTCGGTCGGCAATTTCTTCTCCGCGTCCGAGATTGCCATCTACAAGACCGACGGCACGGATGGCTTCGCCGTGGGCTCCAACCTCAACAAGGCCACGATCTCCGACGGAGACTACTCCAACATGAAGAACTATCTGGGCCTCGAGAACCGCGAGCCCGATACCCCGACGTTCGGTTCGCAGATCCGCGACCACTTCGCCGACCTCAACGATAACGGCGTTTACGACGTCTACGATTACTCGTTCACCATGGCGGGTCTTGACGGCGGCACTAAACAAAAGGGCAAGGTCGCAGGTTCGCTCGCGGTGATTCCGAGCAAGACCGAGGTCGAGGCCGGTGATGAGATCACCGTTGATGTCTATGCGGCCGACGCCAAGAACGTCAACGCCCTGGGCGCTCTCGTCAACTTCAAGAGCGACCAGTTCGAGTTTGTGTCCGAGAGCATCGCGCAGGACGGCTCGACTGCCGGCATGGAGAACCTGTCTCGCGAGAAGGTCCAGTTCGCGGACAGAACGCAGACTATCAATCTCGCCTTTGCCAACCGCGGCGATGGCAAGCTCTACAACGGTACCGGCGCGGTGGCGAGTTTCAAGCTCAAGGCCAAGACCGCCGGCAAGGTCGAACTGCCCTCGACATCTTGGCTCATCGGTCCGGCATGCGACGCACTTGAGTTTGCGAGCGACGGCACGGTGACGATGCCGGATGTTCCTCAGCCAACGGTCGCCGAGTACGGTCAGGATGCCTTCAACATCACGATGACCAACGATGAGCTCACGACCGACGACGGGACCAACGTCGAGAAACTTATCCAGCAGAAGAGCTATAACGCGCTGTTCGATAATAACGAGGGCGACAACGGCTTTGAGTTCCTATGGAACTGGAGCGGCAACTGGGACAGCGAGGGTAAGCTTCCGAGTTACGTGAAGCTTCCCACCACGATGACATTCGCATTTAAGACGCCTTCGAAACTCGATAGTGTCGAGGTCGTTAACCGCAACGGTGGCAACGGAACCGTGCAGAAGATCAAGGCTGTCGTGACGTTCGAGGATGGCTCGACCCAAGAGTTCGCGGGCGGGGAGTACGATTCCTTCCGGGCTCGCTACGCTTTTGGCCTCTCTGCCGAGAACAAGGGCAAGAAGGCGACCAAGGTCGAGGTCACGCCGCTTGAGGCATCGGGTGACCAGATGCTCACACTGCGTGAGGTCAACTTCAACTACACGCAGGGTGTCGAGGCCATCGAGGGTGTCGAGCTAGGCAAGAACCAGACCGAGTTCTTTGAAGGTGACGTTACGCTCGTCGACGCCAAGGCCACGCCTGAGAGCGCCGGCTACCCCTATGTGACGGTCGAGAGCTCCGACCCCTCTGTGGTAAGCGTCTCCGCTGTTCAGGCTGGCGATAGCGTGAGCTACTACCTGCGTGCCAACAAGGCCGGCAAGGCAAAGATCACGGTGGCGTCGGTACTCGACCCCTCCAAGACCGCATCCTATGAGGTCGAAGTCAAGGCTGGTGTCGATACCTCTGCGCTCGTGGCAGCGCTTTCCGAGGCCGCGGGCTACAGCGAATCCGTCTACACTAAGGATTCCTATGCAGCTCTCACCGCTGCGGTCGAGGCGGCTCAGAAGCTCCTCGACGGCGGCCAAGGCAGCTATAGCAAGAAGGATGTCGCAGACGCCACAGCCAAGATCGAGAAGGCAATCGACGGCCTCAAGATGCGCCCTGTCGATGAGAAGATTCTTATCAACACGCCCGAGAACCGCAAGAACGTCAAGGTGGCCGGCTTCTCGAGTGAGGCCGACTACGAGGGCAGCAACGCCGTCAACGCTCTCGACGGCGACGAGCGGACGCTTTGGCACAGCGACTGGGCCCATGGGACCGGTATGCCCCAGTATCTGAGTGTCGACCTGGGCCGCGACTACGATCTCACCGACGTTACATTCCTGCCGCGCCAGGACGGCGGCACTAACGGCGATATCTTCGAGGCCGAGATACTGTCTCCGACACTGCCGACGGTTATGAGATGGGCACCGCCGCGTCGATGGGTACGTTCGCCTTCGACAATGACGGCCGCGTGCTCACCGACCGT
>JAQEDJ010000026.1 GCA_027669525.1 Coriobacteriaceae bacterium AM48-5
GCCCTGGCCTTGCCGCCGCGCTTTTTGCTGCTGGCCCTGTTTGCCCTGCTGACTGCGCTGGTTATTCTGAGCGTGCTGAGGCTTTTTTGCCACGATCCCTCCCGGTGTTTGTATGCTGCACGTAATTGTAACCAGTCTTTTTGGGACGGGGCTAAAAAGACTGGTGGAGTACATGGGCTGGCGGATCGGCGTGTCGATGCGGGTGTCGGCGCTCTCCCGCCGTTTGTTTCCAGACTGTGTATCCCCGTGTCGAAGGGGTCGTCTCGCGCGCACGTCATGTTGTCAATGGGTTACAGTATGAACGGCGGCTATGTTTCCGCCAACGCACGAGAGAGTCGTCAACAAGGAGGATGCACGACGATGCAGCGTGCCAAACAGATATCGGAATCTATTGAGCTGGGCATCATCTTGGCGCTCGCCGGTGGCTTTATGGATGTGTATTCGTACATTGGGCGCGATCATGTTTTCGCCAACGCGCAGACAGGCAATATCCTGCTGGTGGGCGTGAGCATCTCGGAGGGCAATTGGGCGCTCGCGGGACGCTATTTCTTCCCCGTGGTGTCGTTTGCCGTGGGCATTATGCTTGCCGACCTGGTACACGAGCGGTTTGGCAGCGTGATTCACTGGCGCCAGGTGACGGTGTTCTTTGAAGCCGTCATCTTGCTGGGCGTGAGTTTTATTCCCGGTGGCGATTTCAACCTGCTCGCCAACTGCCTTACCTCGTTTGCCTGCGGTATGCAGGTCGAGAGCTTCCGCAAGATTCATGGACACGGCATCGCTACGACCATGTGCATCGGCAACTTGCGCAACGCTCTGCAAAACGTGGACGACTACATCATCACCCACAAGCGCGGCTTTTTGGAAAACGGCGCGCTGTACTTTGGCGTGATCTTCACCTTTGTGTTTGGCGCCGTGCTGGGCAACTGGTGTATTGAGCGCATGGGGCTGCACGCCATCGTCGTGGCGAGCGTGCTGCTGTTTGTCGCGTTTGCCGTCATGTTCATCGACCGCGAACGCGATTTGCACAGGAAATGGGCCCGCATCGTAGCTGACTGGCAGACCACGAGTCTTAAGCGCTAAGGTGCATGTTTGTAATGACAAGATTTGACGTCAGCAAAGCGTGCTGCTTGAGGCTATAGAATAAAAATGCCATCTTTCTAGCTATAATTATTAGTTGAGGGGATGGACATATGCCAGAGCTTTTTATTCAAAATAAGACGACAGTAATCAAGTTGATGGTGCTCTGCATTTTATCTGCCCTGGTGGAGCTGTCTGTTGTTAAAGCTGAATCGTTGATTATAGACTATGGCCTGCTTCGCTCTAATTATCGTAACGTTTTATACATTGGGTTAGGCCTGCTAGTATTGCTCTCAGTTGAGCTGGTGACAAACCTGTTCAGATCAAAATATGCGGAGCAATTGGCTTCCGATGGCGCTAACTGCTTCTATAGATTGCTTGCCCGCCGTGCTTTAGAGCGGCCCTTAGTTTTAGCAAAAGACAGTGACTACCTGTTATCGCGCATCGAAGAGGCTGGGAACCTGCAGCCGATGATTGGAATATTTACAACTGCGTTTCTTCCGTGCCTGGTGACGGGTTTGGCATCGTTTGTGGCGCTATCTAATATCTCTTTGTTGCTTTTGATCCCTGTTTGTGTTTCGGCATTGTTTATTTCGCTTCTATATCCGTTCGCTCTTAGTAAGCTATCGACTAAGAGCGAAAAGGCATTGGAGGCCCAGGCGAGGGGTTCTGCTTATTTAGCCCAACTAATAAATTGTCGACTTTACATTCGAATTTCTCGTTCAATTAACTTGGAATTACTTCGCTATAAAAAGATGCTTAAAGCCTGCAGGAACTCTCGAGTTGAGGAGAGTGTCTTTGCGAGATTGGCAACTGAAATAGTTAACGCTGGCAACATCATTACTGGCTTGCTTTCAGTTCTGCTGCTTATTTTCCTTGTGTTAAAGCGCGGGCTGACGGTCGGGATTGCGGTGCAGAGTTATCAACTTGTGCTTCTATGCTATTCTCCTTTTCCTCTTGTTCTGAATTGTTGGGCTCAGCTTCAGCCGTCGTTTAGGTCGTTGCGCCGTGTCTTGGAATTACGTCGTCTTTTGGAAGCTGGAAAACCTAATTTGATATGCTTCGATCACGCTGATCGAATTAGTTGGAAAGGAATCAGTCTCTCGTTTTCGTCGAGCGAAACTAATGAGAGGATAACAATTCCAGATTGCACGATACAGGCACCTTGTCTGGTTTTAGTAAGCGGCCCTAATGCATGTGGCAAATCTTCATTTCTGGAAGTATTGAATGGATTATTGTCGCCAGTTGCCGGCAGACTGTGTGTTAATGAGTCTACTGTCATTTTCGATGGCTTGACTTTAATCCAGCTACCCTGCGCAACTATGCCGCAAAGACATTTGATAATGGGGGGAACTTTCAGGAAGGCTCTTTACTATGGTCTTGTAGATATTGACTCTGAAAAACTCATCTATCTTTTGAAGGGTTTTAGCCTCGATAAATTATTTGAAGCCAATCCCATCATTGGAACTAGGGGACACAATTTGTCTGGCGGAGAACTGGCTTCTCTATTACTTTGTAGGGCCTTTCTGAGCAGCTATTCTATTATTATTTTGGATGAGCCTTGCAACAATTTAGATAATGCTTCGATATCCTTTTTGAAGGCGGTGGTTGCACAGGAGATGAAAGAGCGTATCGTCATCATTGCGGATCATGGACATGGTTTTGAACAATTTGCAGACTATGTAATACAGTTTCAGGAGCCAGAAAAAACTATCTAGCTCCTGAACGTTGCTACCAACTGCTATTTGCGAGTTATTCGAGATGCTCTTCAATGCGAGCTCTAAGAAGGGCAATGGCTGTGGGTATGCCAATTGCGGCAGCTAATTCGGCTTTATCCAAAACCTGTATGCTAAAGCACGATTGTTTATCACATTGAAGAACGGTAACTGAAGATATCCTCACTTCCTGTTGGCGGAATATATCGTAATCTCCAAAAAGGAAGTTACCTTTTATTGAGTAATTTGGTATGTTCGTTATGCACTTCATCTCAAGTCTGTTTAGGCCATAATCGAACACCGCAACTTCCTTATGTTCGATGACGAGCGCAACCCTGGGCATGTTACTAAAGCCACCGTCGACGACAGTAAAGAGCTTTTCATTTGTATCGTCATAAACGGTGTATTTAAGACTCAATAGCTGTCCTAGTGGACCCGTGAACCCATGTCTTTTGATGTTGAGGTTGTCTCCCACTGGGTTGGTGAGAGCTAGAGCATGCGGATAAGGGTTACCTTCAATTGAGATTCGATATTCGTTTGTAGCTGTCTTGCTCGATTTAGGACCAGTAGCCACCACGCGTCATCGCCTCAATCGCATTGGAACCGACTTCTGCTTCGTGCGGAGAATTACGCAGTACGTTGCAGTACATGCAGCTGCAATAACCGCATGGGCAATTTCTAATAAAATGAATGACGCTATTTACTGCATGCATGTTAAATGGTCGAATACTTCTCATGATTAGCCTCCCATTGTTCGATTGTTTCTGACTGTTCTATTACCTTCTTCACCTCCTCAACACTGTTGAACCCTATGTTTTCAATCGACGAGTACTCAACGTAAACAGAAAACCTGCTTTCAAGAAAAATTAGCAGTCGAACTAGATCCGATGAGGACAAGCTGAATGGGGAATTGGTCAATCGTTGATTTCTTAGATCTTGATCAAATTGAGTCAAATCCAAATCTCTAATATTGCTTATTGCTTTTTCGATTTCTGCGTAGATGGTTTCATCTTTACAATATGCTGTCATTTCAGTACCCCAAGATCGAAATCAAACAACTCGTCCTCGATTGTCTTGCAGCATAGTAATGATTCTTCTGGATCTAAGCTGGCTGAGAAACTGGGTATTCCTCTTAGTCGAAGTTCTCTTGCTGCTTGAATAGCTTTATCGCTAGATGAATAGCTTATTTGAAATTCATGCGTCTCCAACCCCTCTGTGGCGTCAAGTACTTCGTTTGTAATTTCAAATTGAACTTTCTCTGCTTGCGTAAGCGTTTCAATTACGGGCATGAGCCTAGCATTATGTCGTAGTCGGCTATCGTGTATGGGATATTGATAATGGCTAAGTCAGGGCAGAAAGCTCGACATGCAGCAATCGACCCCAATCCGTAATCTCCGAAAATGTGGTCGTTGTATTTCATAAGCACATTGGGCGTCTCTAATAGAGCTAGGTCGGATTTATCATTCTCAATGATGAGGTTGATCTGCTCATTCATTTTGATGACGGCAGATTGGCCACCATCAAAACTAAGGGTGTTGCAGCCCCAGATTTCATTTAAAGGATTGAAGCTCAACGCGCATAGATTGGATGGTGCTTTCTCATCTCGCTAACGATGCTACTGAACGTTATTGTTGAATTGGCGGGTGTATATAGATTCCCGACAACAATTTTTGGTATCAGGGCTAATTCCTGCATGTCGCTTTTGCTAGACTCGATTTGTTCAGCGGCGAGTTGGCTGACAACCGTCTTATTTACAGAATGAGCGTAGGTTTCAGCGTGTTTACTAAATTCTACGAGTCCTGCGGCGCTTTCTTTCGTCGATAAAACGACAACCAGGTCTGATTCATCGATTGTCGTTACATAGTTAATTCGATTTCTTATGCCAATTTCTTTGCAATTAACAAGGTTGGCGACATCTAGGCCGTCCGGTAGAATGCCGCATGGCGTTGATACCCGGATATTGTAGCCATTTCCTAGCAATCCAATCAGAAGAGGATAGTCAGCTCTTGTGAAAGATATAAGTCCGATTGTCTTCATGATTTTTATCGCTTGTTCCTTTTTAGAGCTGTTGCAATGGACACTTCATGTCTATGAAGCTCAAAGCGAAGTATTTTCTGATTAAGTCGGTCAAAGGCAATTCGTTTTGAATTGTCGCATGCTGTTCGCTTGTAATCAGGGCTTATTACTCCTTCGCAATCTGCGCTTTTTATGCATTGGGTGCACAGCTGAAATGCCCAACATTTTTTACATGAATCGCTGGTCAGCTTTGAAACATTGATTATCTTTTCAATTTGACCTAAATCAAATCCTGAATCCAATGTGCCGATATACATTTCCTTCGTTGTTTCGCTGACCCTTTCGCAAGGAAGAAGCGCTCCTGCTGTTGTCACAAATAGACGCGTAACCCCTGGTTCGCATGGGCCACCGGGTATAGCTTTTGCTGGGATGTTCGAAGGTGCAAATCGCTTTATGTTTTGGTTGATGTTTGCAAGCGTATATGAAGCGAGCCTATCGTTGCGGTTTCCTTTTTCGATTTCGCGCTCATCCATAATTCTTGCTTTAAATAAGGCGTAATTTAGCTGACTTGAGAACTCGTCATTGTAGGGGGCGATACGTCCGTTGCGTTCCAGGTAGTTGAATTGAACATCGCAATCTTCGATATCTTTATCATTTATAAAGGAAGAGACTGTTTTATAGATGTTGTTCGTGTCGACTACGGCATTAAAATGAACATATTTGTTGCGTTCAGGATGGCTGTCTAAAACCATATGAACATTGTCTATAACTGTTTGGTATGAGGACTTGCCATTAGCGTAAGGCCTAGACTTATCATGGATTTGCTGCGGCCCGTCAAGACTGATTAACAAATAGAATTCATGCCCAGAATCGAAGAAGAATTTAACCATTTCTTCAGATAAAAGAGAGCAATTAGTTGTAATTCGAAATGAGATGTGTTTTCCTTCAAATACCTGCTCTGCATATTGAGTAATTAGCTTAATTTCATTAAATCGAAGGAGAGGTTCTCCTCCATAAAATGCTACGACCGGGTTTGAGTTGTCGATCGAGTGCATCTTAAAGAATTCGATTGCATGTTTTGCCGTCGAAATGACCTTTTGAAAGTTAAGCTGGAAAGAAATATACGGATGCTAACCCTTCAGCTGACTCAATCTTGTAACTTCCGATGTGATTACTGTATCTATTCCGGAAACTCCTCATACAACAGAGCCCACAGTCATAACTCCATGGTCAATTGATGGATAAGCGATATCCTGCAATGGCGAATCGCAGCAGTAGCCACATGATTGTAGTAACTGGAATTCTTGGTCTGATCTACAGGAGGCGTGGCAAACTTTGCCTGCTTGGACTTCTGAGATGTAATTGAAGAGATCTTTGCTTACTGCAAGTATCTCGTTTCGATTGGCATCATAAATGTAGTGGCCCAAGAGGGTCTTTATAGGTAGAACTAACATCTCTACCGCCTCTTTCATTTCACTAATGTTATTTAGTGAACTAAGATGTTTGCTATAAAGTATCCTTTTATAAACGTATTGTCAAACATATATTGCTAAAACAGAAACAATTTATAGACTGAGTTGGTCGTATTCTTTGGGCGATTGCTCCTATAATCTAGCCTTCGCTGCTGTCGGGAGGGAAGGACTAGGACTCCGTTATTATGTTGAAACGCTTTAACACTTTTGATGTTCTCGCGTGTTTTTTGTTTCAAAAGCGTTAGGATGGAACTTATAGCGCGGGGCGTAATAGGTGCCCCGCACACGATGGGAGGCTATCAATGGCTAATCGTTTCGTTCTCAATACCATCTCTTATCATGGTTCCGGCGCCATCAAGGAGATCCCCGGCGAGCTCCAGCGTCGCGGCTACAAGAAGATCTTCGTCTGCTCCGATCCCGACCTGGTCAAGTTTGGCGTTACCGCTAAGGTGACCGACGAGCTCGACGCCGCCGGCATCGCTTGGAGCCTCTACTCCGAGATTAAGCCCAACCCCACCATCCAGAACGTCAAGGACGGCGTCGAGGCCTTCAAGGCCGCCGAAGCTGACGCTATCGTGACCATCGGTGGCGGCTCCTCCATGGACACCGCTAAGGCCATCGGCATCATCATCAACAACCCCGAGTTCGCCGATGTCCGTAGCCTCGAGGGCGTTGCTCCCACTAAGAACCACGCCGTGTTCACCATCGCTGTGCCGACGACTGCCGGTACCGCCGCCGAGGTGACCATCAACTACGTCATCACCGACCCCGAGAAGGTCCGCAAGTTCGTGTGCGTCGACACCAACGACGCCCCCGAGGTCGCCGTCGTCGACCCCGATATGATGGCTTCCATGCCCGCCGGCCTGACCGCCTCTACCGGCATGGACGCTCTGACCCACGCCATCGAGGGCTACACCACCAAGGCGCTTGGGAGCTCTCCGACATGTTCCACTTTGAGGCTATTAAGCTGATCAGCGAGAACCTGCGTGACTCCGTCGCCGAGGCCAAGTCCGGCCAGCCCGGCTCCGGCCGCGAGGGCATGGCCCTTGGCCAGTATGTCGCCGGCATGGGCTTCTCCAACGTTGGCCTGGGCATCGACCATGCCATGGCTCACACCCTGTCCGCTCACTACGACACCCCGCACGGCGTCGCTTGCGCCATGCTGCTGCCGATTGCCATGGAGTTCAACAAGCCGGTTTGCGCTGAGCGCCTGGCCAAGGTTGCCGTTGCCATGGGTGTTGACACCACGGGCATGAGCACCGACGAGGCTGCCGACGCCGCCATCGCCGCCGTCAAGCAGCTCTCTGCCGACGTGAACATCCCGCACGTCTGCGAGGCCATGAAGGCTGACGAGATCGAGGTTCTGGCCAAGGACGCCATGGCCGACGCCTGCTTCCCGGGTAACCCGCGCGAGGCGACGCTCGACGACGTCATCGAGCTCTTCAAGAAGATCTGCCCGGCTGCTTAACCTGGTTCGGCGGGCCCCGCCCGTTAGCCCCAGAATCGTCCTCGGACATGTCGGAGGCCCCGCTGCGCACTACGTGCGGCGGGGCCTCCTTCTGTCCTGCGGAAAGATTGTGGGGCTAACGGGCAGGGGGCCCGCCGGCTCGTTATCGTGGCGGGCGCAGTTCTGGGGAGCTCGATGGGTCATCTCGCTAGGTAAAAAGATGGTTCGCGGTGGTATTGTTGCTGTGGGTTTAATTCGATATGAAGGGTGACTTTGGTGTCCAAGATGGATTCTACGCTCTCCTATATTACTGACCAGTTGAAGGCGCTCACCTCGATTGCTTCGCCTACGGGCTATACCCGTGCGGCGACTGATTATCTGATGGAAACGTTGCGCGATATGGGCTTTGGCCCCGAGCGTTCCAATAAGGGCAACGTACTGGTTGAGCTTGGCGGCGAGGGCGAGCCGCTGGTGTTGGCGAGCCATGTCGATACCCTAGGCGCCATGGTACGCTCCATTAAGGACAATGGTCGCCTGCGTCCCACGACGCTCGGCGGGCATCAGTGGTCTACGGCCGATGGCGAGAACTGCACCGTTTACACGCGCGATGGCAAAGTCTTTACGGGTGTGGTTCTCAACACCGAGCCTTCGGCGCACGTGGCCGACGAGCCGGTCAAGACCATCGAGAAGAACATGGAAATCCTGCTCGATGAGAATGTCGACAGCAAGGACGACGTGCTTGAGCTGGGCATCCAGACGGGCGACATCATCGCTATGGATCCGCGTACCACGGTGACGGAGAGCGGCTACATTAAGAGCCGCTTCTTGGATGACAAGCTGTCGGCGTCGATTCTGCTGGGTCTGGCCCGTGCCGTCGCCGCTGGCGAGGTGACGCTTTCGCGCAAGGTGTCGTTGCTCTTTACCGTGTACGAGGAGGTCGGCCACGGCGGCGCCTTCGTGCCGGCCGACACGCGCGAGATGATCAGCGTTGACATGGGTTGCGTGGGTGATGACCTGGCTGCACCGAGCGCATGGTGTCGATTTGCGCCAAGGATTCGGGTGGCCCCTACAACTACGACCTGGTGACCACGCTGTCCAATATCGCGCGCGAGCTCGAGCTCGATTACGCCATCGACGTGTACCCGCATTACGGCTCGGACGTCGAGGCCACGCTCTCTGCCGGCTACGATATCCGTCACGGCCTGATCGGCCCCGGTGTGTACGCGAGCCACAACTACGAGCGCAGCCACATGGACGGCGTGCGCAACACCTACGAGCTCGTCCGCGCCTACGTTCAGCGCTAGACGCATTTATAGCGCGTGGCAAGTTAAGAGCGTCCTAGCCGGTATAACGTTGCCGGCAGGGGCGCTCTTGTGCGTTGCGGTGAAATAGGGACTGTTTGGCGGTTTTAAACGCTTAAACAGTCCCTATTTCACCGCAACTTATGAAGGGGATGGGGCTACTTGATGGCTGCCGTGACGGTACCGCCGCCCAGGACGACGTCGCCGCGGTAGATAACGACTGCTTGGCCGGGGGCGATGGCTCGCTGCGGCTCGTCAAAAGTCAGCAGCATTTGCCCGTCTGCGCCGCGCGTGAGGGTCGCCGCCTGATCCTTTTGACGATAACGGTACTTGGCGCCCACACGAATGCCGCCGGCGTCGAGCTCTGTCTCCATGCGATCGGCCGGGGCACTCCAAATCCAGTCGTTGGCCCTGAGCGCTGTGGCCGTCAGGTCCTCGGCCTCGCCCAGATGGACAATGTTGTTGGCGGCATCGACGCCCGTTACATACACCGGATGCGCCATCGCGACGCCCAGGCCCTTGCGCTGGCCGATGGTATAGCGCAGCGCGCCGTTATGGCGTCCGACCACGCTGCCGTCGCGCCATACAATATCGCCCGGCTCGGCGGCATGTCCGCAGCGGCGCTCGATATAGCCCGCATAGTCGCCGTCCGCGATAAAGCAGATATCCTCGCTCTCGGCTTTCTTGGCGTTTATGAAGCCCTGCTCGGCGGCAATGCGGCGCACGTCGCGCTCTTTGTCCAGCCCAGCCAGCGGAAAGATCGTGCGCGACAGTCGCTCCTGCGTGAGCGAATACAAAAAGTAGCTCTGGTCCTTCTTGGGGTCCTCGCCGCGGTGCAGCTGCCAGGTTCCGTCGGACGCCTGGCTCGTTTTGGCGTAGTGACCTGTGGCGATGTGGTCGCAGCCCATATCGAGTGCCGCATCGAGCAGCGCGCCAAACTTAATATGGCGGTTGCAGATGATGCATGGGTTGGGCGTCAGCCCCTCCTGATAGGCAGTCACAAATCGCTCGATAACGTTGCGGTCGAAGGTCTGCTGCAGGTCGAGCACATGGTGGGGTATCCCCAGGCGCTCGGCGACGGCCTTTGCATCGGCGATGTCGCGGTCGACCTTACTCATGCTCGTAACGGGATCGGGCGCGGGGCAGGTGAGGCACATGGTGGCACCGACACATTCGTAGCCCTGGCGCTTGAGCAGGTAGGCAGTCACGCTGGAATCGACGCCGCCGCTCATGGCGACGAGCACGCGCTTGTTGTGCATGGGGAGGTTCTCCTTGGTGGCATGTGGCCAAAAAAGAAAAGCGGCGCGGGAGGCTGGTTCCGCGCCGCAGACATTGTAGCAAGTTCGGACGTTTCGTGGGGCGCCTGATGGGATGGGCTCCGACTGCCGGGAGAGAGGAGACCGGCTCGTCCCTGGGCTCAACCTATGGGCGACAGGCCTTAGTCCTGGAAGAGTGCCGTGGACAGGTAGCGCTCACCGGTATCGGCGAGCAGCGCCACGATGGTCTTGCCCTCGTTCTCGGGGCGCTTGGCCAACTGCAGCGCAGCCCACACGGCGGCGCCGGACGAAATGCCCACGAGCACGCCCTCCTTGTGGCCCACGGCGCGGCCGGTGGAAAAGGCGTCGTCGTTCTCGACGGGGATGATCTCGTCGTAGACCTGGGTGTCGAGGACGTCGGGCACAAAGCCGGCGCCGATACCCTGGATCTTGTGCGGGCCGGCCTGGCCCTTGGAGAGCACCGGGGAGGTGGCGGGCTCGACGGCGACGACCTGAATCTCGGGGTTCTGCTCCTTGAGGAACTCGCCCACGCCGGTCACGGTGCCGCCGGTGCCAACGCCAGCGACGAAGATATCGACCTCGCCGTCGGTGTCATCCCAGATCTCGGGGCCGGTCGTGGCCTTGTGGATGGCGGGGTTGGCGGGGTTCACAAACTGGCCGGCGATAATGCTGTTGGGCGTCTCCTTCTGCAGCTCCTCGGCCTTGGCGATGGCACCCTTCATGCCCTTGGAGCCGTCGGTGAGCACGAGCTGTGCGCCGTATGCCTGCATCAGCTTGCGGCGCTCGACGGACATGGTCTCGGGCATGGTGATGATCACCTTGTAGCCGCGAGCCGCCGCCACCGAGGCGATGCCGACGCCGGTGTTGCCGCTTGTGGGCTCGATGATGGTGTAGTCGCCGCCGCGCACGAGCTTGCCGGCCTTCTCGGCCTCGTCGATCATGTTCTTGGCGACGCGGTCTTTAACGGAGCCGGCGGGGTTGAAGTATTCCAGCTTGACGAGTACGCGGGCCTTGAGGTCCTCATCGGCCTCAAAGTGAGTGAGCTCCAGAAGCGGGGTGTGGCCGATAAGCTGATCGATGGACGTGTAAACATTGCTCATGGTGAACCTCCAAAGTGTTCAAATGACTGGATACCGTGTGGTTTCACGGTGTGTGTAACAGCGAAACCCACAAACCTCATGGGTTGTTCTTTTTGCTGTTGGCAAGCATAGTAGACAGTAAAGCCTAGTAACGCAATAGGAAATAGAAGATTATTACGAGTCGATTAACCAGCTTGACGGGAATAGGTATTTTCAAAACCAATTTTTCGGCTAGAATTTCTACGAATTAAAAGACCGAAAGGCAGCACTATATATGTTGGTTTCCACAAAGGGCAGATATGCCCTGCGCGTTATGGTCGACCTGGCCGAGCACCAGGCGGCAGGCCGCATTCCCCTCAAAGAGATCGCCGCGCGTCAGGGGATTTCGGAGAAATATCTGGAGAACATTTTGGCCACGCTCGTGCGTGCCAATATGCTCTCGGGCATGCGCGGCAAGGGCGGCGGCTATGTGCTCACGCGCCCGCCCGAGCAGTACACGGTGGGCGAGATTTTGCGCCTGACCGAGGGCAGCCTGGCGCCGGTCGCATGCCTAGACGGCGACTGCAAGGGCTGCTCGCGTTCGGACGAGTGCCCCACGCTCGACGTGTGGAAGAACCTGGACAAGCTCATTAACGACTACCTCGACGGCGTGACGCTCGATGCGCTCGTAGCCCCCAACGAGGGCTACGACTACGTCATCTAGCCCCACCTGTCATTTGGGGACGGGGCAGAAATGCTGGATTTTCTTGCCCTCTGAGGCTCGACAAATGATAAGGCCGCCCATCGTTGCGATGGACGGCCTTCTTTAGGTGTGTTGTGGCGGTCCGAATCCGGTCGCTTTAGTTCCTGGCGACGCTGTCGAGAATGCTGCGCATGATGGATACCAGGATGCTGCCCATAAAGGCCGATCCAAAGCTGGCAATGGAGATACCCGCGCCCAGCAGATTGACCGACAGGTAGCTGGCCAGCTCGAGCATAAAGCTGTTGACTACGAGCTGAAAAATACCAAGCGTGATAATAGTGAGCGGCAGCGAGATGACCGTCAGGAACGGCTTGACGAGCGAGTCGACGATGTTGAGGAACAGTCCCACGAAGGCAAAACACACCCAGGCGTCGGCTATGCCGAAGGCTGAATGCCGGGGACGAGAAACGTTGCGATCGCGATGGCGATTGAGGTAAAGAGCCAGTTAAGCATAAAGCGCATGGTGGAAATCCTTTCTTGCGCAAGACGTGGCAAAGAGGCGTGAGAGGCACGTGCCTTTGCAACTCGGATAGATGCGCGGGCACGGCCCTGTTTGGGCGCCCATTGTCTCAGATATTCATGGAGCTTGCGTGCGTATTCGGTTTCAAAACGGCGTTCGTCCTAGAAAACGCGCCGCTGGCAGAGAGTCTTGTCGCTTTAGTTTGGTGGTGTGCTACACTGCTACGGGCAAAAGCCACAGGCGTTGCCCTATTGCATAGAACGGGCGAACGATGTCCGATGTCAGTATCAACTTCGATGCCTTTTGGCGGGTTTGGCGGTGATCGATGAATATCGAGAACATGTTTGACAAGCCTGATGTCAAGCAGCTGGTCCACGCATTTAGCCTTTTGGACGACGAGAAAGATATCCAAGCGTTCTTGACCGATATCTGCACGCCGCGCGAGATTTGTGATCTATCGCAGCGTCTGCAGGTCGCGCGTTACCTGGACGAGGGCGAGCCCTATGTTGAGGTTCAGGCGCGTACCGGCGCTTCGTCCACTACGGTGAGCCGTGTGTCCAAGGCACTCAACGGCGAGTACGGTGGCTACCGCAAGATCCTCATTAAACTGGAGGATGGCGAGTAGGCCGCGCCAAAAACGAATTGTGCAAAACCGCTCCTCCGGGGGCGGTTTTTTGATCCCCTGGGGACGGAGGAAATCTGTTGGCGTGGGGCAAATCTGTCCGCTTGGGCGGGTAGGATGGATACATTGATTATTGCGAACAGTTTGAGCGGAGGACCATGCCTGTTCGAATCTATACCACCAATGCCGGCACGGATTTGAGCGATGCCGAGTCGGCGTTGCTTGCCGACCTTATTGCCCGCCACGGACGTGCCGTGCTGCTGGCGCCTACGTTTGCCGAGCTCGACCTGTGCCGTCATGATGCGGCGGAAGCCGGGGTTTCACTAGGTATCGACTACAAGACGCCTACATCGTGGCTTCGCTCGCTTTGGGAGCTTTTGGGCGACGGGCGCGGTTTCGTGGACAACCTGCAACGCCAGATGCTGTTTTCGGACATGGTAACGCGTCTCGACGATGCCGATTTGCAGCCGCTTTCGCGCAGCCAGGGCACGGTGCGTATGCTTGCGCGCATGGCCCGCGACGTGCTGCCGGGTGTGGCGGGGACGACGGCCGAGCGATACCGTGGAAACAATTGCCAGCCTGAGCCAAAAAGCGATGCCGAGGCTCGTGTGTTCGAGCTTTTGCGCGCATATGCGGACGGTTTGGACCGTCGAGATATGGTCGAGCCCTGCGAGGCGGCCGACATTATGGCCGGTGTCCTGGCCGATAGCCTGCCGGCGTGCACCCGCGCCGTATGCGTGCGCGGTATCACGTCGTTTACGTACGCACTGCTCGAGCTACTGTCTGCCGTGGCGAACAATGGGGGAGAGGTCGTCGTGCTGCTTGCCCGCGAGCAGGCGGCGATGCGCGAGGAGCTTGCCGTGGCATTTGATGCCCGCGGTGTGCTGTTTGAGGTCGCGCCGCTGGGGGAGGACGCCGTCGCGTCTGATGCCGCTTGCGGGACCGCCGCTCAGCCTGCCTTTATTGAGGTCGCCGGCCCCCATGCCCGTGCTCATGTCTATGCGGACGCCATCGATAAGTTGGTGAAAGCGTACAAGGAGTCCAAGGCCGATAAAGCCACTGCAACGCCCGCCGACCCCGTGCGCGTGCTCGTTGTTTCTGCCGGGCACCCCAGCTGTTCGGTGAGCTCGCCTCTCGTCTGGCAGCTCGTCATATCGCTGCCGAGACAGTTGAGTTCACGGCGTTTTCCCAATCCATTGCGGGCAGGCAGTTTGCGGCGCTTGCCGGCCTGATCGAGCGCATGAAGGCCGCCGATGAGGGTGCGGCGTCAAAGACCGAGTGGTGGCCCGCGCCGGAGCTTACCGACTGGATTTACAGCCCGCTTTCGGGCGCTGATGCCGTCAATGCCCGTACCTCGATAAGAATATGCGTCTCTCGCGTAGAAAGACTACCGCGGGCGTTAAGAGCCTGCTGCAGAGTGTCCAAGGCCAGGTGAGGGGGGCGCGCAAGGCGGCGAGCGACGAGAACTGGTTTAAGAACGTGCCGTGTGTGGTTTCGGACGTGTTCCAGGCGCTGTGGCGCGACAGGCCCGTGACGGCGCTCAAGGCCATGCTTGCCGTTGCCGAGGCGTTGCCCGATCGTTCGCTGGGCAGCTTGGATGGCCAGGCCCGTCGCCAGGCGGAGGTGGCCCTGCTGCGCCACGTCATCGACATCCTTATGAATGGCGCCCGCGCGCTCGACGTGTCGCAGGCCGCGACCGTGCCCGTGCTCGATGGCGTTCGCACCAGGGTGGACAAGCGTGGCACCGCCTACGATTACGAGACCTACGAGGTTGACCGTGCGCCACGTGCTCAGGTTCGTTTTGCTTCGCTTGCCGATGCGGCGGCTCTGCGCCCCGGCAGCTACGATGCCGTGCTGTTTGCCGATGTCGATCTGGACAGCTATCCGCTCTCACACGAGGAGGGGCCGCTGGCCACGCTGGCGGCGAGCCTTGGTCGCGAGGGTGTGACGCTTGAGCCCGCGGCCTTGCTGCGCGTGCGCTTTGGCCACGCGATGCAGGCGGCACGCGGCCCGGTTGCGCTTGCGCGCGTGACGCACGATCGCCAGGCGCGCGAGTGCTATCCGGCTGCCGTGTGGACCGAGTTGCGGGCGCATACCGAGGCCGCTGAAGCTGCTAAGGCCGCCGCCGACGCTAAGGCCGCTGACGCCGACGAGGCCGCTGACGACGCTAAAGCCGCTGGCACCGACAAAGCGAAGTGCGTGGGTGAGGGTGATATCGTAAGGGACTTCGATCCCGCGGCAGGCGAAGGTCTCAAGTGCGAGCGCGTGACCTGTGAAGCCCCTCAGCATCTGAGCGCCGAGGCCGTGCCGTATTTGGTCCTGCGCCGTCGCGATGGCGAGGGCGAGGACGCGCCGCTCGTGCCGCGCCTGACGTCCGCCTCTCAGATCGAGGCCTATTCCACCTGCCGTTATGCTGGTTCGTCTCGTATCGCGTCAAGCCCCAGTCCATCGATGCGGGCTTTGGCAACATGGAGAAGGGCAACTTTGTCCATGACGTGCTGGAGCACTTGCATGCTCGTCTTCCGCAGGAGGGCATGGAGCGCGTGACGCCCGAGAACCTGCCGCGCGCACAGGAGCTGCTGCGCGAGGTCTTTGACGAGACCCTGGCCGAGCACGCCGGGAAGCGCGGTACCGAGGGCCCGCTGGTGCCGCTCTCCCCGGTGGAGGAGCGCCAGGTGGCCGAGATCTTGCCGCAGCTGGAGGGCGTGCTTGCCTACGAGTCCGAGGCGCTTGCTCCCTTTGCCCCGCGCTACCTTGAGTTCGCCTTTAACGAGCTTAAGGTCGAGTATGCCGGTTGGCCGCTCGGTGGGCGCATCGACCGCGTTGACGTGGATGCCGAGAATCGCGCCGTGGTAATCGACTACAAGCATCGTTCGGGTGTCGAGGAGTTTAAGCTCGCCGACCCCACGGTGTGCGACGAGGAGTCGGGCGAAGCCCCCATCGACGACCCGCGCTGGCTGCCGCCCCATACCCAGACACTCATCTACGCCCAGGCCATGCGTCGGGCGCTGGGCCTAGATACCCGTGCTGCGCTCTATTTTTCGACCAAGGGTGGCAAGCCCGCGCTGCGCGGCGCGGCGAGTGCCGAGTTGCTCGAGGAAGAGCGCGGCGACGGTCGCATCCCGGGCCTCAAGAAGGGCTTTCCGGGCGAGGGCGGCAACATGGACTTCGATGCGCTGCTCGACCGCGTGGAGACCGGCATTGCCGAGCGCTGCGCGAGCTCGAGGCGGGCGACGTCGCCGCTGTCGATCCGACGTCGGCGCAGGCCGCACATGCGCGCTGCTCGTATAACCACGAAGGAACGTTTGTAAGGAGGGACGTGTAGACCATGGATCTTTCGACTTTGATGCCGCAACAGCTGCAAGTCGTCAAAACGCTCGACCGCCCGCTGTTTGTCTCGGCGGGTGCCGGCTCGGGCAAGACCTTTACCCTTACGCGCCGCATCGTCTATGCGCTCTCGCCCGAATCCGGTCCGTTTGTCGAGCATCTGGACCAGGTGCTCGCCATTACCTTTACCAAAGACGCCGCGGCCGAGATTCGCGACCGCGTGCGCCGTGCGCTCATCGAAGAGGGCATGGACGAGGAGGCCCTGACGGTCGACGACGCTTGGATCTCGACCATTCACGGCATGTGCTCGCGCATCCTGCGCGCGCACGCGCTGGAGCTGGGCATCGATCCCGAGTTCACGGTGCTCACCGATACCGACGAGCTTATGGATCAGGCTGTTGAGCATGTGCTGGGGCGCGCGACGTCGCCCGATGCCGCGCCCGAGCTCGCCGCTTCGCTTAAGGCCCTCTACGCCTGGTATCCCATGGCGGGCGAGGGCGGGCCGTTTGGCGCCGGTGCCACCATCAAAGGCCTGGTGCGCGAGCTGCTGGAGCTATCGACCAGCTGCCGGGCGGCATGGACGATGTGTGCGTGGCGCGCGGCCAGGCCGACACCTCGGCGCTTGCCGATGCATATCGTGTGGCGCTGGGCGCAAGCAAGGCCACGACCGAGAAAGCGCAGGCGGCACTCGACGCCATCGACGCGTTTGAGGCGAGCGGCAAAACCATGGAGGATGCGGCGCGACTCATGATGTCGTGCAGCATGCCTCGGGCGAGCAAGGCGTTTCCTAAGGAGCAGGTGGAGCTACTCAAGGCCGAGGCAGCCGATGCGTTTATCAATATCGTGCTTGCCTGCGGCGGTCCGGCGCTCGATGCGCTGGTGGGGCTTGCCCGTGCTGTGGAGGCGGAATACCGCGCGCTCAAGGCCGGCCAGTCCGCGCTCGACAATAACGATCTGTTGCGCATGGCATACGAGGCGCTGCGCGACTACCCGGCTATTCGAGCTGCCTATGAGGGCCGCTTTAAGATGGTCATGATCGATGAGTTCCAGGATACCGATCAGATGCAGGTCGATTTGATTCGCTATCTGACGGGCGCGGGGGAGCGCGCGCTGTGCACCGTGGGCGATGCGCAGCAGTCGATCTACCGCTTCCGTGGCGCCGAGGTTGAGGTGTTTCGCCGCCAGGAGCGCAAGGTGGGCTCCTCTGCTGCTCCCGAGACGGCTGTCGCATCCGATGCCCCCGCCGGCGAGCTCGTCAAACTCGTGCGCAACTTCCGCAGCCACGACGAGGTGCTGCGCTATGTGGCGCGCATCTTTGACGGCGACACCGGTGGTTTGATGCAGGGGTTCTTGGATCTTGAGCCGAGCGACAAACGCAAGGACAAGCTCAGGGCAAAGGCTTCGCGCCGCCAGGCGCTGTTCGTTGCCGGTGGCAGCACGCAGGAGCGAACGCAGGCGAAAGCTCGTGCGATTGCGGAGCGGTTCCAAACGCTCGTCAAAGCGGGGCAGCCCCAGGGCAGCATGGTGCTGCTGCTGGGTCGCATGACCAATGCCGACGTCTACGCACAGGCCTTCCGCGACCAAGGGCTCGACTGCGTGATCGCAGGCGGCTCGGTCTTTGCCCAAGCCGCCGAGGTGCAGACGGTGCGCGCCCTGGTGTGCGCGCTCGCCAATCCGGCCGATACGGCGCAGGGTCTTATGCCGTTGCTGGCCTCGCCGATGTTTGCACTCGGCGCCCAGGAGTTCCTGGCGCTGGCGACCAAGCTTGACGAGCAGACGGGCGAGACGTCGCGTCGCAATATCGATGTGGGCATCATGAGCGATTCCGATGTGCCGGGTTTGCAGAACCTGCCGCTCGTGACGCGTGCCCGCGAGGTGCTGCGCTACGCGCTTCGTCGCGTGGGACGCGACTCGTTCGCCGCCATCGCGCGCGACGTGGTCAACGCCTCCGGCTGGTTCGTGCGTCTGGCGCAGCGCGGTCCCGAGGCAAGGCCATTGCCGCCAACGTGCTCAAGGCGCTCGACGCCGTGGCCGAGGCAGAGGCCGAGTTCGGCAACTCGCCGCGCTCCATTGCGCTCGCCTTCGACCGCTTCTTGGCGGGCAAGGAGGCCCCGGGCGCGCTCAACGAGGAGGGTGACGGCGCGGTACGCATCATGACCGTGCATGCGTCCAAGGGTCTGGAGTATCCTGTCGTGGCGGTTGCCGAGTGTTTTGGCGTGCGCAAATCGTCCGGTGCGGCACAGATGGGTCGCGTCGACGGTGGGGCACAAGTCGTGGCGCTGCCGGCGCGCTTCGATGGCGTTAAGCTTGCCGACGGGACCTCGTGAAGGGCGACGACGTCAAAAAGCAGTTTGAACACGCGTTTAAGGGCAAGGGCACGTCGCTGTGGTTGCCGCCAGAGCTCATGGAGGACGTGTGCGCGACGGGCTCTCCCGCCGAGGCATTTGCCCGCCTGCGTAACGACGACCTGCAGCTTTCGCTCGAGGAGCGGGCCCGCTTGCTCTACGTTGCCATGACGCGTGCGGGCGAGCTGGTGATCTTGGCGATGGATGCTGGCGTGAGCCGCGGCAAGGTGACGGCGCCGACCTTCGACGTCGAGACCGATCTGACCTACGACGTGCTGCGCCGTATCCTGCCGACCGACAGTCTGGACATGCCGCAGCTCGATAGCGACCGTTTGGTGTTCGACAACTCCAAGCCGGGCGATTACGAGCTCATCTCGCTGGCGGACTTTACGTTTGGTGAGCAGGCGTTTGAGGCTAACGCTTCGCTGGATGCCGAGGGCAGGCTTGTACGCGGCGATGTCGAAACAGATGCTACCGACGATTTGGCTAGTACAATCGTCCCCGGTCCTGCCGACCCCAAGCCCGATTCGTTTGAGCTTGTGTATCCCCAGGCAGTGGGCGTGCGCATGGGCATCTGTCCGTATCCGGTGCGTGACTCGTATAGCTACTCGTCAATCGCCGCGGCGCTGCATGCCGAGGCCGAGGACCGTGCCGCCGAGACGCGCGTGCCCATGGACGAGGCTGGCGATGATGCGGAGTCGGATGGCTCGGAGATGACGGATGCGGACGTGGCTGCTGTCGAGCCGCCGGCAATCCCATGGCGCTGGGTTCGGCCTTCCACGCTGCCTGCCAGTGGCTCATCGAGATGGGTGCCGATGTGCTGCCCGCTGAGCGTGCCGACGCCTGGCTCGCCTGTGGCGCCTGACGCCGGAACAGCGCGAGCGCTTCGATGTCGCTCTGGATCGCTGGCTCAAGTCGTCGGTTCGTGCCGAGCTGCTCGCGTGGCCGTGCATCCGTGCCGAGGTGCCGTTCTTCTCGCTGGGCTGCGAGGACGAGGATATCGCCCGCTACGGCGCCTATGCCGAGGGCGCCATCGATGCACTGGCCACCGACCCGGCCGATCCGTCGCGCGCACTGGTCATCGATTACAAGACGGGTGGCACGCCGGACGAGACGCCGGACCAGCTGCTCGAGAAGCACGCCCTGCAGGCGCGCGTCTACGCCGATGTTCTGCACAAGGCGGGCTTTGAGGCCGTGACCGTCAAGTTCGTCCGCGTGGAGCAGGCGAATCCAGCCATCTTCGTCGAACCCGCCGAGCCCCAAGTAGTCATCTACAACCTTTAGCCCTCGGATAACTTGCGGTGGAATAGTTCCTGTTTGGGCTCCATAGACCGCTAAACAGGAACTATTTCACCGCAACTGCAAGAGGAGCCGTGTTGGTTTGGCTAGGTTCGGGTGCCGTCCGTGCCGTGCGGTAGAATCGTAACCCTAAGATCACGAACCCGCATCGGAGCTCATTACATGGCATTCGTCCATCTGCACAATCACACTGTCTTCTCCATGCTCGACGGCGCAACCCGTATCCAGGATATGGTCAATCGTGCCGTTGAGCTTGGCATGCCCGCCGTGGCCATTACCGACCACGGTTACATGTACGGCGTGCCCGACCTGGCGCTGGCCTGCGACGCCGTCAACCACAACACGCCCGAGTACAAGACATGGAGCCACGACAAGGCCTTCTTGGAAAAGGACCGCCGCGACGAGCTGGTGGAGCCCGATCCCGAGGCAAACCCGCGCGAGCATGCCCAGTATGTGAAGGACATGGCCATGTGGGACGAGAAGGGCAACATCGACGAGCTCAAGCCGCCCCTGGTCATCAAGCCCATCTTTGGCTGCGAGGTCTACTTTACGCCGGACGAGACCCTTGCTCGCGACCACAAGCCCGAGCTCTACCACATGATCCTTCTGGCCAAGGACCAGGAGGGCTACGTCAACCTGATGCAGACGGTTTCCGAGGCCGCTGTGCAGGGCTTTTACTACAAGCCGCGCGTGACGCTCGACAACCTGCGCCGCCACGCTAAGGGCATGATCTGCACCAGCGCCTGCATCGCGGGCATCATCCCCAAATACATCGACCGCGGCGACATGGAAGGCGCCATCAAGTGGGCCGAGACTTTCCGCGATACCTTTGAACCCGGCGACTTTTATATCGAGATCCAGGAACACGGCATTACCACCGACAACGGCCTGACCGACGAGCAGATGGACCGCACGCTCATCGACATCGCCAAACAGGTGGGTGTCAAGGTCATCGCCACTAACGACTTTCACTACCTGCGCCGCGAGGACGCGCCCGTGCAGGACGTCATCATGTGCATCGGTATGAACGCCAAGGTCGACGACCCCAACCGCATGCGCATGACCGGCTCGGAGTTTTACATGAAGACCGAGGAGGAGATGCGGGCGATGTTCCCGTATTGCCCCGAGGCCTGCGACAACACGCTCGAGATCGCCGACAAGTGCTACGTTGAGCTGGACTGGGACTCCATCATCCTGCCGCGCTTCCCGTTGCTCGATCCCGGCGAGACGCACGAGAGCCAGTTCCGCCGCGAGTGCGAGAAGGGCCTGCGCCAGCACTACGGTGACGACTGGGCCACGCGCGAGATCGGTGGCGTCAACATCAAAGAGCGCTTTGAGTACGAATACAAGGTCATCTGCGACAAGGGCTTTGCCGCCTACTTTTTGATCGTCGCCGAGTACGTGCAATGGGCCAAGGACAACGGCATCGGCGTCGGTCCCGGCCGTGGCTCGGCCGCCGGCGCTATCGTCGCCTACGCCATGAATATCACCGCGTTCGACCCGCTCGAGAACGGCCTGATGTTCGAGAGGTTCCTGTCCCCGCAGCGTACCGAGATGCCCGATATCGATATGGACTTCGACGATGAACGGCGCCTCGAGGTCGTGGAGCACGTTCGCCAGCTCTACGGCCCCGAGAAGGTCACCCACGTCATCACCTACTCGACCATCAAGGCCAAGCAGGCTATCAACGACGCCGCGCGCGTCCTGGACTACCCGGTCTACATGGGCCAGCGCCTGTCCAAGATGGTCTCGAGCGACCCCAAGGTCAAGCTCAAGCAGGTACTCGACAAGCAACCCGGCAAAGAGGATCTGTTTAACCCTGACTTTGCCGAGGCCTATAAAAAGGACGACGACGCCCGCCGCATCATCGACACGGCGCTCTCGATCGAGGGCCTCACCCGCGGCGAGGGCGTGCACGCGTGCGCCGTTCTGATCTGCCGTGACCCCGTCAACGAGCACGTGCCCACCAAGCTCGATACCAAGGGCGGCGTCGAGATTACCCAGTACGAGGGTCATACCGTTGCCGACATGGGCCTGCTCAAGATGGACTTCTTGGGCCTGCGCACGCTGACGGTTATCTCCAAGGCCAAGGCCAACATCAAAAAGAACTTCGGCATCGACATCAAAGAGGAAGAGATCCCCTTTGACGATCCCGAGATCTTTAAGCTCATGGGCTCCGGCCACACCGCCGGCGTCTTCCAGGTCGAGTCCGCCGGCATGACGGCCACGATCAAGAACATGAAGCCCACCGAGTACAAGCACGTCGTGGCATTGATCGCTCTGTATCGCCCGGGCCCGCTGGGCGCCGGCATGGTTTCGTCCTACATCAACCGTATGAACGGCAAGGAGCCGGCGGTCTCCTACGACGACCGTCTGGACGACATCCTGGGCGAAACCTACGGCACCATGGTCTATCAGGAGCAGGTTATGCTCATCTCCGTTGAGATGTGCGGCTTCTCCAAGGGCGAATCGGACTCGCGTATCCGTAAGCCCGTGGCTAAGAAAAAGATTAAGCTGCTCACGTCGACGGTGCTCCACTGGGAGGATGGCTCGGACGAGACCACTTACGACCACTGGATGAATGGCGCTATCAAGAACAACTACACGCGCGAGGTCGCCCAGAAGATTTGGGACGATGTTCTCGAGTTCGCGTCTTACGCCTTCAACAAGTCGCACTCCGCCGGCTACGCCATCCTGGTTATGCAGACGGCGTGGCTCAAGGCGCATTATCCGCACGAGTACATGGCGGCCGTTCTGACGTCCTATACGGGCAAGACCGACAAGATCGTGCACTACGTCTCGGCGTGCCGTCACGACGGCATCCCCGTGCTGTCGCCAGATGTCAACGAGTCCGGCACCGAGTTCACGGCTACCAAGGAAGGCGTGCGCTTTGGTCTGGCCGGCATTCGCGGCGTGGGCACCGGCGTGGCGCAGGCGATTATCGCCGAGCGCGAGGCGGGCGGCCCGTTTAAGACACTGCACGACTTTGTCGAGCGCGTGGACTCGAGCCAGGCCAACCGTCGCGTGATCGAATCGCTGATCAAGGCAGGCGCCTTCGACTCCACGGGGTATCCGCGTCGCCAGATGATGCACTTTGTGGACAAGAACAACCCCGAGAACATCATCGATGCCGCGGTGAAGCGCCAGAAGGATCGTGCGAGCGGTCAAACGTCGTTCTTCGATATGTTTGGCGACGTTGAGGGCTCGGGCTTCGAGGTGAGCGTGCCCGATCCGGATGGCCAGGAGTGGGACCGCCACCTTAAGCTGAGCCAGGAGAAAGAGGTTCTGGGCATCTATGTCTCGGACCACCCGCTGCGCCCGTTTGAGTATGCGCTAGCCAAGGCGCGCGACTTCTCGTTCTCGCAGATCGATACCGGCTACGAAGTACAGAACTACGGGCGGCACCATCAACCAGGAGATTCCCGAGGGCAAGGCGCTGTGGTGGGCCGGCATGGTCTCGAGCGTGTCCAAGCGCGTGACCAAAAACGGCGACCCCATGGGCATCGTGCAGCTCGAGGACATGGAAGGCGAGGCCACGGTCGTGGTGTTCCCCAAGACCTATAAGGAGGCCGAGGGGTATCTGTACGGCGAGGTCGATCCCGAGACCGGTGCGCAGCTGTCCGATGCGTTTGTGCGCATTAAGGGCAAGCTCGAGCGCTCGGACCGCGGCGACCAGATCATCGCGCAGGAGATTGTGCCGCTGGAGCTTAGCGAGGAGAAAAACAAGCCCAAGGTCTTTGAGGTCATGGTGCCCAACAGCCGCTTTAGCCAGGGCAATATGGCGCGCCTGGCCACGGTGCTCACCACTAACCCGGGCGGCGACCGCGTGGAGATCTTTATCGAGCAGGTGGACGGGCGCGTGCTGCGCGCCGAGGTACCTGCCAAGGTCAACGCGCGCTCGATTCCGCTGCTGGCAGAGGCAAAGGCCATCGTGGGTAACCAAGGCAGAGTGACGGTTATCTAAAATGATTTTTCTGGGACGGGGATTAAAAAATCATTTTGGGTGACGTGTAGCGGTAGACCAGTTTTTCTGGGACGGGAATGATGTTTTCATCCCCGTCCCAGAAAAATCATTTGGCATGCGAGATTGGAGGAAGTGATGGCGCAGGGGACGTTTGTGCAGGCGCTTCGTAAGGAGGCGGCGCTCAGCAGCACCTTTATGAAGGGGCGTTCGCTCATGCTCAACGGCGCCGTGCTGTCGTTTGAGGACTCCGGCTCGCGCTTCTCCAAAAACGTGAACATCGAGGGCACGGTGCGTGGCTCGCGCGGCGACCTGTACAAGACACACGTGGCGCTCGATATGGACGAGCACGAGGTGATCGACTACGACTGCGATTGCCCGGCCGCCTTCCGCTATTCCGGCATGTGCAAGCACGCCGTCGCCACGGCGCTGGCGTATCTGGATGCCAGCGGCGCCGAGCCCGTCGAGGGTTTGCGCACGCCGGTCCGCACGTTTACGGCACCGCCCGCACAATCCAAACAGTCCGCACACCCCGCGCCCACCGCATCTGCGGTCAACCCCAACTTTCCCTTCCCGGCGCCCGTCCCCACGAGCCCGAGCCTTGTGGCGGCGCTTTCCGATCTTTCGGACGCGCGCATGGACGAGCTCGTGGCTATGCGTCGCAAACTCGCCGGCACCATTGATCCCGATGCGCCCAAAGCGGTGTTGGAGCCCTCACTGGTGCCGTACTACAACCCGCTGTTTGCCGATCGCTTTAACTGGGCGCTCGAGTTTCGCATTCGCTGCGGTTCGGTGTCCTACGTGGTTAGGGATATCGACGGCATGGCCGATGCCTATGTGCGCGGCGGTACGTTCTCCTATGGCAAGAAGCTTACGTTTGTCCATGTGCCCGAGGCTTTCGATGACGTGTCGACAAAGCTGCTCGACTTTGTCGCAATGACGGTCGCCTACCTGAGCGACATCACGAGTTCGCGCTCGGCATCGTATGACTTTGCCCGCAGCGGTTTTGTCGCCGAGCGTCAGTTGCCGGTATCCGAACATTCCGTCGTGTCCGTGCTGGACTTGCTGCGTGGCAGGACTATGTCCTTTGAGCCTGCTTGGTCGCGGGGGACGACGACGCATCGCTCCTACGAGGTGGCCGTCGAGCCGTCGCCGCAGGGGGAGGGCGAAGTCCCGGCTATGCGCCCGCCGCTCCTTGCCGCCAAGATTGCACCGGCGGCGGGAGGCAGCTATGACTTGCGCCTTCCGGCCGATACGTACTGCTTTGTCGCTGGTGACGCAGCCTATCTGGTCGATACGCGCCGCGCGCGCCGTACCGACATGGCGTTTGCCCAACATGCGGCGCCGTTCCTGTCGCACTTGTTGCCCTGCCGCACGCCGGTCCATATCGCCGCCGACCAGGTGGGCGAGTTCTGCCGCATGGCACTGCCTATCTTGCGCGACTACACCGACCTGACCGCTCCCGCCGTACTTGACGCCGTGGCGCCCGAGCCGAGCTTTGCCATGGCGATCGGCGTCGACGATGGGCTCGTGACCTGCAAAATTGCGGTTACCTACGGCGACTGGTCGGCAGATCTCTTTAGCCTGGGCGCTCCGGGCAGCCCCTTCGAAGAGCGGCATCCGGGCGTGCCGCCGCGCGACGAGGTGGCAGAGTTTCGCGTTATGGACACGGCGGCCCTGTATTTCGACTTTTACGAGGGCGGCCTGGCGTTTGAGGAACGCGATGACGAGAGCCTATTCCACTTGCTGACCGAGGGCCTGTCTGCCCTGTCCGAGCTGGGCGAGGTCATGCTCAGCGATCGCCTGCGCCAGATCTCGGTGCGCCCTGCGCCCAAGCTTTCGGTGCGCGCGACCGTCAAGAGCAACCTGCTCGATGTCGAACTGGGCGCGAGCGGCCTTTCGGCCGCGGACCTTGCCATCTACCTCGACTCCTACAAGCGTCACCAAACGTTTGCGCGCCTCACGTCGGGCGATATCATTCGTCTGGACGAGGGGGCGCGCGCCGCGTTTGGCCTTGCCGAGGATCTGGGGGTCGATGCTGTCGACCTGCTCGACGGCGTGTCGCTTCCCGCGTCGAGTACCCTGTTCGTCGACAGCATGCTTGCGCGCACGCCGGCGCTTGAGGCCGATCGCGACGCTGCGTTCCGCCGTACCGTCGAGCGCCTGGACACGCTCGGCAAGATGGACTTTACGGTACCTGCCTCGCTCAAGGCCACGCTGCGTGCTACCAGGTCGACGGATACCAGTGGCTCGGCTCGCTCGAACACCTGGGCCTTGGTGGCATCTTGGCCGACGACATGGGCCTGGGCAAAACGCTGCAGATGATCGCACATATCCTGACGCGCGTGGAAGCGGGGGACGCTAAGCCCACGCTTGTGGTGTGCCCTGCGTCCCTTGTGTACAACTGGACCGCCGAGCTGGAGCGCTTTGCGCCCTCGCTCGATGTGTGTGCCATCGTGGGCGCCAAGGCGCAGCGCCGCGTGCAGATTGCCGGCGTGGCCGAGCATAACGTGGTCGTGACGTCGTATGATCTTATGCGCCGCGATATCGATGAGTACGCCGAACAGGACTTTGCCCGCGTGGTGCTCGACGAGGCCCAGTACATTAAAAACCCGCTCACGCAGGTGGCGCGCGCCGCAAAGCGCCTGCCGGCCGGTGTCCGCTTTGCCCTGACGGGCACGCCCATCGAAAACCGCCTATCCGAGCTCTGGAGCATCTTCGACTTTTTGATGCCGGGCCTGCTTGGCACGCGCGAGTCGTTTGCCAAGCGCTTTGAGAGCCCCGTCGAGCACGCCGAGGGTGACAGCGCCGCTCGCCTGCAGGCGCTCGTGTCGCCGTTTGTGCTGCGCCGTGTCAAAGAAGACGTGGTGGCCGATCTGCCCGAAAAGATCGAGGACACCGTCGTGGCTCAGCTCACCGGCGAGCAGCGCAAGCTGTACCTGGCAAACCAGGACCGCATCGCCCAGCAGGTGCAGCATCGCGAGGCATCCGAGTTTAAGAAAGACAAGCTCAAGGTGCTCGCCGAGCTCACCAAGCTGCGCCAGATCTGCTGCGACCCGCGTCTACACTACGAGGATTACAAGGCGGGGAGCGCCAAGCTCGATACGTGCATGGAGCTCGTGCACGGCGCGCTCGACGGCGGTCATCGCATCCTGTTGTTCAGCCAGTTTACGGGTATGCTCGATATCATCGGTAAGCGCCTGGCCAAGGAGGATATCGGCTTTCTTAAGCTCACGGGCGCTTCGTCCAAGGAGAGCCGCGCCAAGATGGTCGCGCAGTTCCAGGCGGGCGAGGTGCCGGTCTTTTTGATTTCGCTCAAGGCGGGCGGCGTGGGCCTAAACCTGACGGCGGCCGACGTGGTCATTCACTACGACCCGTGGTGGAACGTGGCCGCACAGGACCAGGCGACCGACCGTGCGCATCGTATTGGCCAACAGCACACGGTGACCGTGTACAAGCTCATCGCCAAGGACACGATCGAGGAACGCATTATGCAGATGCAGGAGTCCAAGCGCGATTTGGTCAACAGCGTGCTCGGCGGCGACGGCATCTCCTCGGCGCTGTTTACCCGCGAGGATGTTCTGGCGCTGCTCGGCGGCGACGGGCGCTAGCCCGCTCGGGTGGGGCCGCCAGGGCGGATAGCGCACGCTGCCCCATCGTCCCCGCCCGTTATGTGTTCATTTGCAATGCCGTGGATGGTTTGTCTGCCTTTGGGCATAAGAACCATCAAGAACATTGGCACGTCAGCAAAGGAGAACATCATGGCGAAATTCTTTAAGGACCCCGACGGTAAGCTCATTGCCGCCCTTGGCAACGACGTTGCAACCCCTGCCGGTTGCACGGAACTGACCGCAAACACTGAGGACGCGGCGCACGAGAAGCACGTGCCTGTTGTCGAGACCGAGCGCGACGGTCACGTGATTCGCGCACGCGTTGGCTCGGTCGAGCACCCCAGCCTGCCCGAGCACTATATTGAGTGGATCGCCCTTGAGGCCGAGGGCCGCTTAGAGGTCCATTACCTTGAGCCCGGCATGAAGCCCGCGACGTTTTTTGCCGGCGGTTCCAAGACCGGTACCGTCTATGCCTACTGCAACCTGCACGGGCTGTGGTCCGCGACGTTCTAGGAGCGCGCCCCCGCTCGGGGTATCATAGCTAGCATATGCACATGCGAGCGCCGACTGCATCATGCGGCCGGCGCTTTTACTACGATTTCGATGGTTTACGACGGAAAGGGCTGAGCCATGAGCTCGCGCTTGCACAGATCGATATGCGCCTGGGTGATATTGAGGGCATTTGCGGCCGCATCGAGGACCAGGCTCGTCTGGCCCACGAGCGCGGGGCGCGCGTGCTGTGCGTTCCGGCTCCGCTCTTTATGGGCGCCATGCCCGGGGGCCTGGTGGGCACTGCCGACTTTGAGCACGACATGCTTGCCGGCTTGACTGGTGTCGCCGAGCGTATCCAGGAGCTTGACATGATCTGCATCGTGCCCGCGGCGGTTTCGTTTGAGGGCCAGCCGCTGCTCGACTACATGATGCTCAAGGACGGTCATGTGGTGCCGGCGCGTTCGAGCATTGCCCTGCAGCGTGGTGAGAACAACGACACGCGTTGGGCGCCGCCGGTGTTCGACGTGGACGGCGTGCGCATCGCCGTGATTTTTGACTTGGACCGCGAACTCGAGATGTTGCCGACCGGTGTTGACCTCATTGCGTATTTCCAATTCAATGCGTTTGACATGACCGACCGCGAGACTGCCGCCATTGCCGCCGTTCGCAGCGGCGCCTACCGCAAGATCGCATCCAAGCGCAGCGTGTGGTTTGCCTGTATGGCGCCGGTCGGTGCCTATGACGAGTCGGTGTATACCGGCGGTTCGTTTGTGCTCGACGACTGCGGTCGCGTGGTGGCCCAAGCGCCGTGTTTTGAGGAGAGCCTGCTGGTTCAGGAGATTCAGCGCGGCGTGATGCTCGATGCCCTGGAAGATCACGAACTGCCCGAGTTCCGTTCCGAGGAGTGGCTGTGGCAGGCGCTGGTGCTCACCGTGCGCGACAACGCCCGGGCCCACGGTGCGTCGCGCGCCGTGGTGGCACTCGAGGGCGACTTGCCGTCGTCCCTGCTGGCGGCGCTGGCCGTCGACGCTCTGGGCCCACGTAATGTGATTGGCCTGGTGCTGGGGCGCAACCGCATCTTTACGCCGGCGCAGGAGGAGGCCGAGGCTGCTCGCTGTGCCGCCGTTCGCGCCATTGCCGAGCGCCTGCATATTCGCACGGTTGAGCGCGATGCGCCGGATGCCGCGCGCGTGCTCGACCGCGATGTGTCGGCGGGCGACGCCGAGCGCCTGCGCTCTCGCACGCTGGGCCTCATGCTGGAGGATACGGCGCTCGAGCTGGGTGCGATGGCGTTGAGTCCGCTGTCCAAAACCGAGTACGCGCTGGCGGCGCCGGCGCTTTGCGGCGGCTACCAGGGCGATTACGCGCCCTTTGGCGATGTGTACCTGTCGACGCTTGAGTTTGTGGCGCGTGTGCGCAACCGCGCGTCTGCCGTGGTGCCCCAAGAGCTCGTGACGCTCAACGCGGTGGAAGATTGTATGGAGCGCGTGCTGGCGCAGGCGCTCTCGACGCTCGACGGTCCGGTCGATATGCTCGACCGCGCGGCACAGCTGCTCGGCGGGCTCGAGCCGGGTGAGATCGATGGCGCGCTTGAGGCGCACGTGGACCGCAATCGATCTTTCGACGACATCCCGATGGCCGCTGGCAAGCCTGAGGCCTGCTCGCTGCTGCTGATGCTCGTTCGACAGGGTGAGGCTGCCCGCCGCATGTTGCCGACGGCGCCGATCGTTTCGTCCCGTTCGTTTGCCGAGCGCTCCTGGCCGTACATGCTCGCGTGGTCCGACCTGGGGCTTAACGGCAAGGAGCGTATGACGGTCGATTCGCTGGCGCGCGCCGAGGTGCGCCGCTTTGCCGACGAGGATACAAGCGATCGCATGCGTGGCGAGATGATGGGCATTTTGGGCGAGCTGCTGGGTATTTCGCCCGAGCAGATGGAGGAGCTGCGCTCCGAGGACGGCCAGCGCCGCCTGCACGAGGGCATGAAGAAGTTTGAGGGCGAGGTCCAGGACGCCATCGAAAAGATGATGGGCGGCCAGGGCGGACCGCAGGGTGGGCCCCAGGGCGGACCGATGCCGCACCCGCCGGTTGATCCGAGGCAGTTCCCATTCTTCAGCCAAAACTAACTATGGGATGGGATTCGCTCCCAACCCCGATACTTCACTAAGCGTCTTGGCCCCGTTGTGTTATTCTAGAACAGACGTTCGTGAATGATGCGCGGGGCCTTGCCTTGTGCTTTGCTGGTGACGAGGGGAGGCTGGCTTGGTCATTTTGGGTATCGACCCCGGTTTGGCCCATACGGGTTGGGGGATTATCGAGGAGCGGCGCGGCGAGGTTCGCTGCCGTGCCTACGGTTGTATCGAGACTAGCGCGGGCAGCCCGCTCGCGGTGCGCCTGTCGCATATCGCCCGCGACCTCAAGGGTGTCGTGGAGCGTTATCGACCCGATACCGCTGCTATCGAGAGCATTTACTTTGGCGCCAACGTTCGCTCGGCCATCCCCACGGCGCATGCCCGCGGTGCCGCGCTCGTGGCGCTTTCGGAATGCGCGCTCGAGATAGGCGAATACACGCCCATGCAGATCAAGCAGGCCGTGGTGGGTACGGGCGCTGCGGATAAACGGCAGGTTGCCTACATGGTGCGCACGCTCACGCAGCTCGATCACGACCCTCACCCAGACCATGCCGCCGATGCCCTGGCCTGCGCCATCTGTCACGTCAACCTCAGTCGCACGCGGGCGCTTACCGGTGGCGAGTTCTATCAACAGAGAGGAACCGGATACTGATGATTTCCCAGCTCCATGGAACGCTTGTCGAGGCCACGATGAGCTTGGCCGTCGTCGATGTGTCGGGCGTGGGCTTTGAGCTCGGTATTTCGGGCAGCACTGCGGCCACGTTGCCGACGCCTGGCGGCGAGGTTCGCCTCTACACGCGCATGCAGGTGCGTGAGGACGCCATGACGCTCTTTGGTTTTGCCTCCAAGGACGAGCGCACGATGTTCGATCGGCTCGTGTCCGTCTCGGGCGTCGGTCCGCGCCTGGCGCTTGCCGTGCTTTCCACCTATACCGTGGGCCAGTTGTATTCCCTGGTAATGGCCGAGGATGACAAGGGCATGGCCAAGGTGCCTGGTGTGGGCAAAAAGACCGCGCAGCGCCTTATCTTGGAGCTCAAGAGCACCTTCGCCAAGGACAAGGGCTTTGTTCCGATCGACGTGATTCCCGGTCAGGTTGCGATGCCGGTTTCCACCGCCGCTTCCTCGGCCATCGACGATGCCCGCGCGGCACTCCTTTCCATGGGCTTTAGCCCGCAGGAGACCGATGTCGCCCTGAGCGGGTATGATGGGCAGGATATGCGTGTCGAGGATCTGCTCGGCGCGGCGCTTAAGCGACTCGGAATGGATGCGTGATGTGGGAAGCCGATGACTCTCAGGACCTGTGGGCGACGCCCGGCAACTCGCCGGCGGCATCCATGGCGCACGGCGAGCGCATGGTGGGCTCGGAGCTGACGGCCGAGGACCTCGATGTCGACCGCACCCTGCGTCCCCAGCGCTTGGACGACTATTGCGGTCAGGAGCATATCAAGCAGAGCCTGCGCGTGCTCATCGAGGCGGCGCAGAGCCGTGGCGAGACGCTCGACCACGTTATCTTTTCGGGCCCTCCGGGTCTGGGTAAGACCACGCTGGCCACGGTTATCGCCAACGAGCTGGGCGCTCAGATTAAGACGACGAGCGGCCCCGCTATTGCGCGTACCGGCGACCTGGCGGCTATCCTGACTAACTTGCAGCCGGGTGACGTGCTGTTTATCGACGAGATTCACCGCCTCAACCGCTCGGTCGAGGAGGTTCTGTATCCCGCTATGGAGGACTTTGCGCTCGATATCGTGATCGGCAAGGGTCCGGCTGCACGCTCGATTCGCCTGGATATCCCCAAGTTCACGCTGGTGGCGGCAACGACTCGCTCGGGCATGTTGACCGGCCCGCTACGCGACCGTTTTGGCATTTCGTATCGCCTGGATTACTACACCGTCGAGGAGCTTGCCCAGATTGTGACGCGCTCGGCGACCATCCTGGGCGTGACGATCGACCATCCCAGCGCGCTCGAGATCGGCTCACGCTCGCGTGGTACGCCGCGCCTCGCCAACCGTCTGCTCAAGCGCGTGCGCGACTACGCGCAGGTGCGCGGCAACGGTCCTATTGAGCTTGATATTTGTCGTCAGGCGCTCGAGTTTTTTGAGATCGATGAGCTTGGTCTGGACTGGATGGATATCCGCATCTTGGAGACGCTTGCCAAGACGTTCTCCGGCCGTGCTGTGGGCCTGACGACACTTGCCAGCGCGGTGGGCGAGGACCCGGGAACGCTCGAGGATGTCTATGAGCCTTATCTGCTGCAGTGCGGCTTGATGATTCGCACGCCCCAGGGCCGCCAGGCAACGCTTCGCACCTTTGAGCACTTAGGAATTGAACCGGCCGTCTAGGACGGGTTTGTAGGCTATCGCTGAGCATTGGATAAACATATCGTCGTTTGTCGGTTGCGGGTGCTTTACTATTGCGCGCCCGTGCTATGCTGAATTGGTCTTTTTCTCATCCGGTAACGAAAGGACCGTCCATGCCTACTGACATCGAAATCGCACGTTCCGTCACACCGCTGCCCATTACCGAGGTGGCCAAGAACGCCGGTGTCGACGTAAAGCACCTGATTCCGTACGGCTTCGACAAGGCTAAGGTCGACTACTCTCTGCTTAATGAGCCAACTGATCACCAGGCCAAGCTCGTCCTCGTGACCGCCATCAACCCCACGCCTGCGGGCGAGGGTAAGACCACCACGACCATCGGTCTGGCCGATGGCCTGCGCCGTCGCGGCGTCAAGAGTGCTGTGGCCCTGCGTGAGCCTTCGCTCGGTCCCGTCTTTGGCGTCAAGGGCGGTGCCGCCGGCGGCGGCTGGGCGCAGGTCATCCCCATGGAGGACATCAACCTGCACTTTACCGGTGACTTCCACGCTATCGGTGCCGCTAACACCTGCTGGCCGCCATGCTCGACAACCATATTCAGCAGGGCAACCAGCTCGGTATCGATGTTAAGCGCATCACCTGGAAGCGCGTCGTCGACATGAACGACCGTCAGCTGCGCCATGTCATCGACGGTATTGGCGGCAAGGCCCAGGGCGTGCCGCGCGAGGACGGCTTCGATATCACCGTTGCCTCCGAGGTCATGGCGATTTTGTGCCTGTCCACGAGCATCAATGACCTCAAGGAGCGCCTGGGCGAGATTGTTGTCGGCTACAGCTTTGCCGGCGAGCCCGTCCGCGCCCGTGACCTTAAGGCTCAGGGTGCTATGGCCGCACTGCTCAAGGACGCGCTCAAACCCAACCTGGTCCAGACGCTCGAGGGTACGCCTGCGTTTGTTCACGGCGGTCCCTTCGCCAATATTGCCCACGGCTGCAACTCCATCATGGCCACCCGCATGGCCATGCGCTTCGGCGACGTCGCGATTACCGAGGCCGGTTTCGGTGCCGACCTGGGTGCCGAGAAGTTCCTCGACATCAAGTGCCGCATGACGGGCGTTCGCCCCAGCGCTGTCGTGGTCGTCGCCACTGCCCGCGCGCTTAAGTACAACGGCGGTGTTGCCAAGGCCGACCTCAACGAGGAGAACCTCGAGGCCCTCAAGGCTGGCATGCCCAACCTGCTGCGCCACGTCGACAACATTCAGAATGTCTACGGTCTGCCCTGCGTGGTCGCCATCAACCGCTTCCCGACGGACACCGAGGCCGAGCTCGAGCTCATCGAGTCCGAATGCCAGAAACTCGGTGTTAACGTTAAGCTGTCCGAGGTTTGGGCCAAGGGTGGCGAGGGCGCGCTCGACCTGGCCGATGAGGTCATGCGCCTGATTGAGCAGCCGAGCGAGCTCAAGTTTGCCTACGAGGACGGTGCCGATGTGGCCGACGCCCTCGAGGCCGTTGCTACCAAGGTCTACCGCGCCGACGGCGTTGACTTTACGCCGGCTGCCAGGCGCCAGCTCGCCGAGCTGCGCGAGAACGGCTTTGGCAACCTGCCGGTGTGCGTGGCCAAGACCCAGTACAGCTTTAGCGACAACGCCAAGGCGCTGGGCGCTCCCGAGGGCTTCCGCATCACGGTGCGCGAGCTCAAGGTTTCCGCCGGTGCCACTTTGTGGTCGCGCTGACCGGTAGCGTTCTGACCATGCCGGGCCTGCCCAAGGTTCCCGCGGCCGAGAACATCGACGTCGATAACGACGGCAACATCACCGGCTTGTTCTAAGCCTGCTGCTCATAGCCGCTTGCCCGCCCCGCCGCGCCTACCAAGGCCCGGCGGGGCTTTTTTGTTCCCAAGGGGACGGAAGGATCATTTTGGGACGGCGGCAATGTTGCGCA
>JAQEDJ010000027.1 GCA_027669525.1 Coriobacteriaceae bacterium AM48-5
TGTGGTAGTCATTGGGGACGTTCTTGTTTGACTAGTCGTTTAAGAACGTCCCCAATGACTACCCAACGACTAGTCCGGACCAAGGCAACGCCGATGTTTTGGCAACGACAGCGAAAACCCGCCAAAGCGAGCAAGGTGCCTTGAAACGAGGCGGCATTGATCTTTTGATCATGCCGCCGAAGTTGAAAGGCAGATTGCCGCTCTGGCGGGTTTGCAGCGTCAACTGGTTACGCGGGCTGGTAAGCCCGCGTAACCCTAATAATTGGCTTCGTAGCCGTTGCCGTCGCCGGTGGGCTCTTCGTAGTAGTCCGAATCGCTCGAATCGCTTGAGCCATCGGAATCGTCAGAGCTGACCGATGAGGTTGCGGTACCGTTTGCGTAGTCGTCAGACGTGTTGTTGCTGAGGTCACCGATCGTGGAGCTGGAGCCGTCGGAAAGACCCATGGTGTTGGGGCCCTTGGGGTCCTTGCCGGCGTCGACACGGGCCATCATTTCCTTAAGCTCGTCTTCGTAGACAAAGACATAGCTCACGCCGTCGATCATGGTGCTGTCGTCGGCGTACGAGGGCAGGTTGGCCGAGTAGATACCGTCGACATCCATACCGCGCATGGCATTGACCGTAGCCACGATATCCTGAACGCTCATATCGGTTACGAGCATATCGGACAGCGAATTAACCAGGCCAAAGATCTTCGTGGCATCGAAGTTATTGAGAATCTGGTTGGCAAGGGCGCCAAGCACCTGACGCTGGTGGCGCATGCGCGTGTAATCGCCGTCGGCATAGGTGTAGCGGCAGCGGGCATAGGTAAGGGCGGTGGCACCGTCCATATGCTGCTGGCCAGCGGTAATCTTAATATCCAGGTGCTCGGGGTCGTCAACATCATCGGTTGCGTTAATGTCGATACCGCCAACCGAATCAATCAGCGCCTGCATACCGTCGAAGCTGACCTCGGCATAGTGGGAAATCTGAACACCGCACAGCTCGTTGACCGCCTCGACCATGGCCTCGGCGCCGCCAACGGTATGGCAGGCGTTGATCTTCATGGTCTCGCCCTTGTACTCGACCTTGGTGTCGCGCGGAACGGAAATGAGCGTCGCCTGCTTTTGCGTGGGGTCGATGCGTGCCAGGATAATCGAGTCGGCACGATACGTATCCTCGCCCGGACGGCCGTCGGTGCCAAGAAGCAGCACGTAGAACGGATCCTTTGCCTCATCGGTGTCAACCAGAACCCGACGCAGATTGTCGGTAATGACATTAGAATCGCCGAGCTTGCCCATAATGGTGGCAAACCACAGGCCGGCAGCGGTAGTGGCACTCAGCAGCACGCCAAGCACGACAATGAGCGCGACGTGACGAATCGTGTGGCTACGGCGACGTTGACGAGCGCGCTCGGAATAGCGAGCCACGTTATCGCGACTGTAGATCTTGGCCTGCGCACCAGTTGAGGGTCTTCGGGTGGTGGTATCCGCGAGGGGCTTTTTATTAAACATAGGCAACCTGTATTAGTAGATGACGGGATCGGGGACGGTAGCATGCTCGACATGCGCGCCAAGCGCCTGCAGCTTTTCGACAAACTGCTCGTAGCCGCGCTTGATGTGATGGATAGCCGAAACCTCGGTCGTCCCGTCGGCGATCAAGCCCGCTACGACGAGGGCCGCTCCGCCGCGCAGATCGGGCGAGGTAACCTGTGCACCCGAGAAGCCCTTGACGCCATGAATCATGGCATGATGGCTCTCGATACGAATGTCGGCACCCATGCGCACCAGCTCAGAGGCAAACATAAAGCGATTCTCGAAGATGTTTTCGGTAATAACGGAACTGCCGTCGGCAAGAGCGGAGAGCACCATAATCTGCGCCTGCATGTCGGTCGGGAAACCGGGGAACGGAAGCGTCTGGATGTCGACCGGCTTGATACGCTCGGCACGGTTCACATGGACGCCATCCTCGACGCGCTCGCAGTCGATACCCATGAACTCCATCTTCTTGAGCACCATGCCCAAGTGAATGGGGCAAAAGCCCGTGACATCGACACCGCGATCGTCGGCCATCAACGCACCGGCAACGATAAAGGTGCCGGCCTCGATGCGGTCGCCCACCACGCGATGGGTAACGGGATGGAGCTCTTCCACGCCTTCGATAGTCACGACGGGCGTACCGGCGCCAACAATCTTGGCGCCCATCTCGTTGAGCATGTTGGCGAGATCGACAATCTCGGGCTCGCGGGCGGCATTGTCGATAACCGTGGTACCCTTCGCGCGCACGGATGCCATAATGAGGTTCTCGGTCGCACCGACACTGGCGAACTCGAGCGTGACGGTGGTACCGCGCAGACCTTGGGGCGCATTAGCGTTGATGTAACCGTGGGCGGTATCGAACTCAACGCCCAGGGCCTCAAGGCCAAGAATGTGCATATCGATCTTGCGAGCACCCAGGTTGCAGCCGCCCGGCATGGCAATTTTGGCGCGATGGAAGCGGCCCAGCAGGGGCCCATGACGGCGGTGGAAGCACGCATCTTAGCGACGAGCTCATAGGGAGCCTCCCAGGAATCGACCTGAGAGGTATCGATCTCGAGCGTGTGCTCGTCGAGAACATCGATCGTAGCGCCCATGCCCTTGAGCACCTTGCCCATCACGTGGACATCGGAAATATCGGGCACGTTCTGCAGCGTCGTCTTGCCCGGCGCCAGAAGCGTTGCCGCCATGAGTTTGAGCGCGGAGTTCTTAGCACCCGAGACGGGCACGGAGCCTCCGATGGCGTGGCCACCCTCAACGCGGATAATATCCAAGGTCTACCCTTTCAAAAAGCATGCCCGGGGTGGCTAGGCCATCCCGGGCATGATGTGTTCGCAAATGGTCGAACGCTAAATCGTTTGACTATTGGGCAAGCTTGAGCTTACACCATGCGATTTCATTATAGAGGTAGGCGCGGCGTGCATCATCCTCCGACAAATTACCCAGCTTCTCTTCAAAACCTTGAATATCAGCTTTAAGCTTGTCGGCATCGACGGTCGCCAAATCGCAAGCGCGCTCGGCGAGAACGGTCACGACATCGTCCGCAACCTGGGCATAGCCGCCGGCCACGGCAAACGTGTGGTCGACAGTGCCCATGGCCTTATCGGAAACGCGAACGTAACCGCGGTCGATCGTGCAGATCTCGCTGGAGTGAGCAGGCAGAACACCAAACTCGCCATCCGTGGACGGAATCGACACAAACGCAGCGTCGCCCTCATAGGCGCAGCTAACGGGGCACACGATGCGGATACGCATAACCTACTTCTCCCCCATCTTGCGGGCGCGCTCGCGCACGTCCTCAATCGTGGAAGCATAGCGGAAAGCCTGCTCGGGCAGGTCATCGGCCTTGCCGTCGACAATCTCGGCGAAAGAGCGGACGGTATCCTCGACGCGGACGTAGACACCGGGGTTGCCGGTGAACTTCTCGGCGACGTGGAAGGACTGCGAGAGGAACTGCTGAATCTTACGGGCACGGTTGACCGTAAGGCGCTGCTCCTCGGACAGCTCGTCCATACCCAGAATGGCGATGATGTCCTGAAGGTCGGAGTACTCCTGCAGGAGCTCCTGGACCTTGACGGCGACACGGTAGTGCTCCTCGCCGACGATCGAGGGATCGAGAGCGTCGGAGGAAGACGCGAGCGGGTCGATAGCCGGGAACAGGCCGAGCGACGAAATGCTACGCGAAAGAACCGTGGTGGCGTCGAGGTGCGTAAACGTCGTGGCAGGCGCCGGGTCAGTCAGGTCGTCTGCGGGGACGTAGACAGCCTGGACGGAGGTAATGGAGCCCGTCTTGGTCGAGGTAATGCGCTCCTGGAGGTCGCCCATCTCGGTTGCCAGCGTGGGCTGGTAACCAACGGCGGACGGCATACGGCCCAGCAGTGCGGAAACCTCGGAACCTGCCTGGGAGAAGCGGAAGATGTTGTCGATGAACAGCAGAACGTCCTGGCCGCGATCACGGAAATACTCAGCGGTGGTAAGGCCGGCCAGACCGATGCGCAGACGCGCTCCGGGCGGCTCGTTCATCTGACCATAGACCAAGCAGGTCTTGTCGATAACGCCAGACTCGCTCATCTCGAGGAACAGGTCGGTGCCCTCACGAGTACGCTCGCCGACACCGGTGAACACCGAGGTGCCGCCGTGCTCCTGGGCGAGGTTGTTGATAAGCTCCTGAATCAGAACGGTCTTGCCGACGCCGGCGCCGCCGAACAGGCCTGTCTTGCCGCCACGGATGTAGGGCTCGAGCAGGTCGACGGCCTTGATGCCGGTCTCGAAGATCTCGGTCTTGGTGGTGAGCTCGTCGAAACGGGGCGCTGCATGGTGGATGGGGTAGAACTCCTCCACCTCGGGCATGGGCTTGCCGTCGACGGGCTTGCCCATAACGTTCCAAATTCGGCCAAGCGTCTTGGGGCCAACGGGCATCTTCATGGGCTCACCGGTATCGGTGGCGATGAGGCCGCGCTGCAGGCCGTCGGTCGAGGACATGGCGACCGTGCGGACGACGCCGCCCGGAAGCTGGCTCTCGACCTCGAGGATCGTGCTCAGATGACCGATCGGGGTCTCGGCCTCGACCGTGAGCGCGTTGTAGATCGGGGGCACCGCGCCGTCAAACTTGACGTCGACGACAGGGCCGATGATTCGCACGATGCGACCATCACCGGCAGTCGTCTTCTTGGTGGCTTCCTCGACCGCAAGCTTTACGGTGTTATTAGCCATTACTGTTCCTCCAATGCTGAGGCTCCGCCGACGATCTCGTTAATCTCGGTCGTGATCGAAGCCTGGCGCACGCGACTATACGTGCGGGTAAGGGTCGAGATGATCGCGGTGGCGTTTTCCGTCGCGGAGTGCATGGCCTTGCGGCGTGCACCCTGCTCGGCAGCCGCCGAATCGATCAGGGCCTGGTAGATGACCGTCAGGATATAAGACGGCACAAGCTTGCCGAGAACATGCTCGGGAGAGGGCACGAACTCGAACGTGGACGAGATGCGCTTAGGGGCGTCGGTCTCGTTCTTACGCGGACCGTGGGCCATAGCGATCATCTCGGGGTCGAGCGGCAACAGATGCTCGACGCGAAGCTCCTGATCCACGCGGTTCTTGGCGTGGTGGTAGACAAGCTCGACACGGTCAAGCTCACCGGCACGATACGCATCGCAGATATGAGAGGAGATCATGCGGGCCTGATTGAAATCGGGCTCAGAGGAGTTGCCCTCAAAGTGCATGACAACGTTTGCGCGGTCACGGAAATACGTGGCCGGTTTACGCCCACACGCGATGATCTCGCACTCGATGCCGTCGTTCGCCCAAGAAGCGGCGAGCTTTTCGGCCGTGCGCTCCACCGTCGTATTGAAACCGCCGGCAAGGCCGCGGTCCGAGGCAATAACGACAATCAGGCCATGCTTGACGTTCTCATGCTTCTGCAGCATGGGATCGGTGCCCGAACAGGAGGCGTCGCCGGCGACCGTCAACATGACGTCGGTCAGCGCCTCCTTATAGGGCTCGGCCTGCTTGGAGCGATCGAGGGCACGACGGATCTTGGCCGTAGAGACCATCTCCATCGTGCGCGTGATCTGCTTGGTCGTGGTAACCGAGGAGATTCGCTTCTTAATGTCGCGAAGGTTGGCCATGGGGCTTAGTTCTCCTCTGATCCAGAAACATCCGAATGGTGCTTGGCCATGAACTGCTGCTTGAAGTCGCCGATGACGCGCAAGAGCTCAGCCTTGGTGTCATCATCGATCTTCTTGGCGCGAACCTTGTCGAGCAGCGAGCCAAAGCCATTGTCCATGTACTCGATGAGCTCGGCACGGAAAGGCAGCACGTCGGCGATCTCCAGGTCATCCAGGAAGCCCTCGTTGCCAGCGAACAGCGTAACGATCTGCTCGCCAACCTCAAACGGCTTGTAACGCGGCTGCTTAAGGAGCTCAGTCATGCGAGCGCCGTGGGTAAGCTGCTTTTGCGTGGCCTCGTCGAGGTCGGAGCCGAACTGCGTGAAGCCGGCGAGCTCCTGGTACGAAGCAAGGTCCAGACGGAGGTTGCCGGCGACCTGCTTCATGGCCTTGGTCTGCGCGTCGCCACCGACGCGGGACACGGAAATGCCCACGTCGACTGCCGGGCGCTGGCCCTGGAAGAAGAGCTCGGACTGCAGGTAGATCTGACCATCGGTAATGGAAATGACGTTGGTCGGAATGTAGGCCGAGACGTCGCCGTCCTGGGTCTCGATGATCGGAAGAGCCGTCATGGAGCCATAACCGTTCTTCTTGGACATCTTGACTGCACGCTCGAGCAGACGAGAGTGCAGGTAGAAGATGTCGCCAGGATAGGCCTCGCGTCCGGGCGGACGATGCAGCGTCAGCGACATCTGACGGTAGGCCACAGCCTGCTTGGACAGGTCGTCGTAGATGACGAGCACGTGACCGCCGGGGTTGGTCTCGCTGGCGGGCTTGCCGTCCTCGCCGTTGTACATGAAGAACTCGCCGATAGCGGCACCGGCCATAGGCGCGATGTACTGCATAGGGGCGGAATCGGCAGCGGTGGCCGAAACGATGATGGTGTAGTCGAGCGCACCGTGCTGAGCGAGGGTCTCGCGGATGTTGGCAACCGTGGAGGCCTTCTGGCCGATGGCGACATAGATGCAGACCATGCCCTTGCCGCGCTGGTTGAGGATAGCGTCGATGGCGATGGCGGTCTTACCGGTCTTACGGTCGCCGATGATGAGCTCACGCTGACCGCGGCCAATAGGCACCATGGAGTCGATAGCGAGCAGACCGGTCTGAACCGGCTCACACACCGGGGTACGGTCGATGACGCCGGGGGCCTTGAACTCGATGGGGCGACGGTGCGTGGCGACGATATCGCCCAGGCCGTCGATGGGCTGGCCGAGCGGATTGACGACGCGGCCGAGCATGGCGCGGCTCACAGGGATATCCATAATGCGGCCAGTGGTGCGGCACTCGTCGCCTTCCTTGATGGAGTCGACGGCACCAAACAGAACGGCGCCGACCTCGTCACGGTCAAGGTTCTGGGCAAGGCCGAAGACGGTCTCACCAGTATCGGAGCTCTTGAACTCCAGAAGCTCGCCTGCCATGGCGCTCTTAAGGCCGGAGACGCGCGCGATGCCGTCGCCTACCTCGTCGACCGTTGAAACCTCATGCGTATCGACCGTCGCGGAGAGGCTCGTGAGCTGCTCCTGCAGTTTCTTGGCGATATCCTGGGCATTGAGGGTTTCGGACATTAGGCTTCACCTCCGTACGAATTAGCAGAGTTTGCGAGGGTCTCCTGCGCGATGCGCAGCTGCGTCTTGACGGAAATGTCACGACGCTCGCCGCGGGCCTCGAGCACCAGGCCGCCCACGATAGACGGGTCGACCTGCTCGATAAGGAATACCTTGCGGCCGAAGTCCTGCTCGCATTTCTTAGTGATGGTTTGACGCAGCTCGTCGTCGAGCGGGATCGCCGTGGTGACGGTCACGCCCACTACATCCTCGTCTTCCTCGGCAACATACTTAAAGGCAGCTGCCACCTTGGGAAGAAGGTCGAGCTGGTCGCGCTTGGACATGGTGTCGAGCACGGCGATGATCTCGGGGCTGGCAGAAGCCAGGCGCTCGATCATCTCGAGGTCCTCGAACACATGGTTCTCGGCCTTAGCGGCTTCCAGAAGGGAGCGCGCGTAGGTCTCGAGCACCTTGTCCTGATAGCGGCTAGTCGGCATTCAGGCTACCTGCTTCCTGGATATAGCGCTCGATGAGCTTCTTCTGCTCGGCCTCGTCCTCGAGTGCCTCGCCCACGATCTTGGTGGCGACGGCAACGGACAGGTCGGCGATGGAGCTCGCGGCACCGGCGTAGATGGACTTGCGCTCGTCCTCGACGGTCGTATGGGCCTTGGCGATGATCTCCTCGGCCTCCTTGTGAGCAGCCTCGATGATACGGGCGCGCTCGGACTCGGCGTCCTTACGGGCCTCGAGAACGATGTCGGCAGCCTGACGACGGGCGTCGGTGACGATCGAGTCGGACTCAGCGCGCTTGGCGATAGCCTCCTGCTTGGTCTTCTCGGCCTCGTCGAGGCTCTCCTCGATCTTCTTGCCGCGCTCCTCCATGGTTTTCATGATGCCCGGCAGGGCGACCTTGGCCAGCACGATCCAGATAATCAGGAAGGCGATAAGCGCCGGGATGAACTCCGCCATCTTAGGGATGAGGATGTCCGCACCGGCAGCGCCGTCCTCAGCGAACGCGGAAACCGGCATGAGCAGCGCGGCCGCGGACGCGGAGAGTGCGATCGCGCTCTTCTGGGATGAAAGATTCATACTTGACGCTCCGTGCTATTTAACGATCAGCGCGACAACGAAGCCGATCAGAGCCAGAGCCTCGCCGAAGGCGGAGCCCATGATGAAGACGGTGAACACGCGGCCCTGGACCTCAGGCTGACGGGCCATAGCACCCGTAGCACCCAGAGCAGACAGGCCGATAGCAAGACCAGCGCCGATAACACCGAGACCGTAACCGATAACTCCCACGATTCCTCCTTTGTCGTGCGTGTCTTATTTCACGCAGGATAACCTTTTTATAACTGCCGGGCTCCATGGGTACGGGCACCGGCGGTTTAACGAATTACCTTACCTTTAAGGCGCGAACGGAAGACTACTCCTCCTCCGCGACCTCCTCTGCCTCGGAGACATACACGGCGGTAAGGACCGTGAAGACGTAAGCCTGGATGGCGCCGACCACAAGCTCGATCGCATAGATCAGGATGAGGATGGCAAGCCAGGCTAGCGAAGGCAGGGCGCCGACGGCGTGGGCCGCGGAAACCTGCTGAAGCAGCGGCTGCATGAACATGCTCGCCATGATGGCGAACGAGCCCATGACCACGTGTCCTGCGAACATGTTGCAGAACAGACGGACGGCGAGCGTGATGAGGCGCAGGAAGGTCGAGAAAAGCTCGACGACCCACACGAGCACGTTCATCGGGAAGCTCACGCCCTGCGGGGCGAGGCTCTTGATGTAGCCGATCACGCCGTGAGCCTTGCATCCGTAGTAGATGAAGTACACGAAGGCGAAAATGGCGAGTGCGGCGGTGGAGCCGATTGCGCCGGTGCCGGGCTTCATTCCCGGGATCAGGCCGATCATGTTATTGATCAGGATGAACAGGAAAAGCGAGCACAGGAACGGGAAGTGCTTCTTCCAGTTCTCACCCACGACACCCTTGCCGATATCGTTCTCGACGTACTCGATGATGTACTCGAAACCGTTGACGAAGAAGCCCTTGGGAACCAGGGTCTGCTTCTTCTTGAACACGGCCAGGACGATCAAGAGCACGATCGTGGAGACGATCAGCCAAAACGAGTACTGCGTGATGCCGCAGCTCAGATCGCCCACGACAGGGGTGGAGCTGAACTCGCTGACCAGATGATTAATCTCATCAGGCAGCTTTTCAAAAATTTCCACGACTTACCTTTCGACCTCATGAGGATCTCGCAGCGCCTTGGCGACACGAACCGTGCAGGCGGCCATAAAGGCCACGAAGCCGATCGCCTCGCCCAGGAGGAACATGCGAAATGCCTCTCCGAACAACACAAACACAACCAAGGTAAAAACGAGCAGGGCGATTGCCGAGACCGCCAGACTCACCATACCCTTGAGCATGTCCGCATTCTGTTTATCGTCAAGAACCGGCTTGAGCGTAAAGACAAAGGGAAGGAAGGCGACCGCGCCCGCGATGGCACCTGCAACGATAGCGAGCAGATCGGCTATCTGAAACACTGGCGTCCTCACTTTCCCTTTTTAACGCTTCACAGAACAGTTCCCGCCAAACATTGGTGACTATTGTACGAGCCAATCACTAAAGTACAACCGAAAAAGCATCGGTTAATACGCACCTGTTCGTTTTCTTAAGACCTTCTTTATGCCGCAGGTACGGTAATACGTTTTTCTCGAACCCTGCAGGGCAAAACGTCCGTTAACAGGAGTGCGCGCGGTCGCCTTTTGTTCGACCGCGCGCACCGTTTCTTCGTATTTGCAGCCGCGACCGTCTTAGCCCAGCGACTAGAGCGTGCCGTAGATGCGGTCGCGGCGTCGCCGAGGCCGGGAACGATGTAGGCAGCCTCGTTGAGATGGTCGTCGATGGCGCAGGTATAGATATGCACATCAGGATCCTTCTCGGTCAGCGACTTGAGGCCCTCGGGGGCCGCGACAATGCACAGCATGCGGATGTCCTTGACACCGCGCTCGCGCAGGTAGCTGATGGCCATCTCGGCCGAACCGCCCGTGGCGAGCATGGGGTCGACGACCAGGCAGATGCGCTGGTCGATATCCTTGGGCATCTTGCAGTAATACTCGTGCGGCTCGTGGGTGACCTCGTCGCGCTCCATACCGATGTGGCCCACGCGAGCAGAGGGCACCAGGTCGAGGATACCGTCGACCATGCCAAGGCCCGCACGCAGGATAGGCACGATGGCGAGTTTCTTGCCGGCGAGCTGTTTGAACGTGGCGGTAGTGATGGGGGTCTCGACCTCGACGTCTTCCATAGGCAGGTCGCGCATGGCCTCGTAGCCGTCAAAAAGCGCGAGTTCGCGCACGAGCTGACGGAACTGGTTGGTGCCGGTGTTTTTGTCGCGCAGGATCGACAGCTTGTGCTGGACGAGCGGGTGATCGACAAGCGTCACACGGGACGCATCGTAGGTGACGGTCATGGATTGATTGCCCCTTTCGTTGCGGCCGCAAAACGGCCTTGCTGACAAGGCGTGCAGCAATGTTGCCGCCGCACGCCATGCATTAGTTTAGCGGTTTGTTGTATCGAGCAGCCCATCGCAGCCCTACTGTGCGGTACTGAGCGAGCGCCTGACTGCATCACGCCAGCCCGCAAGGTTTTGTTCGCGGCGCTCGGCGGACATGTGGGGAAGGAAGGTCCTAACGATCTGGCATTTTGCTCCAGCTCTTCCAGGTCTTCCCAATAGCCGACGGCAAGACCCGCCAAGTACGCGGCGCCGATTGCCGTGGTCTCCACCGTCTCGCATTGCAGCACGGGGATATCCAGCAGGTCGGCCTGAAATTGCATGATGAACTCGTTGCGCGAGGCACCGCCATCGACAGACAGGCGCTCAATCGAAAGCCCCACGTCCTGCTCCATGGCGCGCAGCACGTCGTAGCTCTGATATGTCATGGATTCGCAGGCGGCACGTACGATGGTCGCACGGCTCGAGGCGCCGGTCAGACCGCACACAATACCGCGGGCATGCGGGTCCCACCAGGGAGCACCCAAACCCGCAAAGGCGGGAACGAAGTAGCAGCCCTCGTTGTCGCTAATCGAAGCGGCGAGTTGTGCCGACTCGCTCACGCTCGAGATGATGCCCATGTTGTTGCGAAGCCAGTTCATCGTTGAGCCGGCGGCAAAAATAGAGCCCTCGAGCGCATAGCTGACTTTGCCGTCCGCAGCGATACCGATGGTGGAGACCAGGCCATTCTTGGATTCGACGATCTCGTCGCCGGTGTTCATGAGCATAAAGCAACCCGTGCCATAGGTGTTTTTGGTCTGGCCGGGATAGAAACAGCAGTGGCCGAACAGCGACGCCTGTTGGTCACCCGCCACGCCCATGATGGGCGGCATGTTGGTCATGATGTCGCTCGCGACGCGGCCGTAGTCGCCCGAGCTCCAGCGAACCTCGGGCATCATGGAACGTGGAACGTCAAAGAGCGCCAGCAGGTCGTCGTCCCAATCGAGCGTATGGATATTAAAGAGTGCCGTGCGGCTGGCATTGGTGTAGTCGGTGGCAAAGACCTGGCCACCGGTGAGGTTGTAGATGAGCCAGGTGTCGATGGTGCCAAACATGAGGTCGCCCGCCGCCGCGCTCTCGCGTGCGCCGTCAACGTTGTCGAGAATCCACTGCACCTTGGAGGCCGAGAAATACGGGTCGAGCGTGAGCCCCGTGCGGGAGCGCACCAGTTCCTCGCAACCCTGTTCAACCAACGCGTCGATTGCCGGCGCGGTACGGCGGCACTGCCATACGATGGCGTTATAGATGGGCTGGCCGCTCACGCGGTCCCAGACCACCGTGGTCTCGCGCTGGTTGGAGATGCCGATGGCGGCAATGCGGTCGGAGTGGATACCGCTCTTAAACTGAACCTCCATCATCACGCCGATCTGGCTGGCAAGCACCTCCGTGGGATCCTGCTCCACCCAGCCGGGGCGCGGGAAGCTGGTTTTGACGCTACGTCGCGCCTGGGCAACGATGCAGCCGTATTCGTCGACAATGGCCGCGAGTACCGAGGTGGTGCCGCAGTCGAGCGCCATGATGTAGGAACCGCCAAAGTTAAACGAGGCATCTTCCATGCCCAGGCTGCCCAGATTCAACGACATCGCTTACACCTTTCTATTGCATCGGGTCGGACAGGACCCGCTCGATCTCTGATGCGGGAAGTGCGCCTTGGCGTAGGATCTGGAGCCCGCCGTGCTGGAACGACACGATGGTCGAGGCGTCGCGACACGGGGTCTCACCGGCGTCGACGGCAACATCGACCCCCTCCAGGATGCGCTCCTCCACCGTGACAAAACTTGCCGGCGCGGGCGCGCCATGCGTGTTGGCGCTCGTGCAGGCAAGGGGACTGCCGCAGGCGCGGATGAGCGCTTGGACCACGGGAGAGGCCGAAGCGCGAAGTGCCACGGTGTCGTCGGCAGCGCGCATAAAGGTCGGCACGCAGGGGGCTGCCTTGACCACGATAGTCAGGGCGCCCGGCCAGCATCGTCGGGCAAGCACGCGGGCCTCTTCCGGGATATCCACGCCATAGCGGTCGAGTGCTTCGACGCCATCGACCAGCCAAGCGACGGTTTGCGTGAGTTCACGTTGCTTGAGAGTGAAGATACGGCGGTAGCCGGTACCGAGCGCAGGGACCGCGGCGCCATTGACGGCAGCCTGCGGATCGCGCGGCCACGATGGGAATTCGCCTGTATCTTGGGGCACGGCGTCCGAGAAGGCGTTGACTGCCACGGCGACACCGTAGACGGTCTCGGTCGGGATCAAAGCCAGGCCGCCGCGGCCGAGCACCTCGGCCGTGCGCTCGACGGCAAGCCGATGCGGCTCGCGCGTTCCCTCGTATACCCGATAGACCGTCTGCATGTGTATGCCAGCCCCTTACGCTCTGGTGCAAGTTTGTTTACTGTGGGGCATTCTCGCACGAAACGTTCAACCTATTTGCCCAGAGCGCATGTTGGTTTGGTGAGCGGCTCTAGTAGTCGGTGAAAGTGAGGGGGTTATTGGACTGCGACGAACTTCTTTGGCCTGCCGGCGTGGCGTTCTTGGGCGGCGTAGCGCTCGATGCTGTCTATCGTTATCATCCGACGGCCGTCGACGAGTTCAACATCGAGCTTTCCGGCTTTGACCAGCGCGGTAATCCGCGGAGCGGAGACTTTGAGGTCCAGCGCTGCGTCTTTAAATGTTCGGCACGCCGCTTCCCGAGCGTCCTCGTGGTCGATTTCGACTGAAAGGGCCACGACCTCGGCCGAGCGTTCGTACCCTGCCGGAGTCAAACCGTTGTTGAGGTCGTCAGCCAAAAACGCCATCAGTGCCTCGGTGGCATGGGCAATCGCTTCTTCGCGCGTATCGCCATCGGCAAAGGCGCCGGGAATCTGCGGGAAGCTAGCGCAGTAACCATCGTCTTCTTTTATGAGAACGCAGTCATAGGTAAATCGCTGCCTCATTTTGCCTCCAACTACCATCCAGCTTGGCGACGAATACTTGCCCACGTGCCCTTCTTTGGTCGATCACCACCAGAGCCGTTCACGGTGACAACGCGGTCACCAGAAACATACTTAGCATGACTACCGACTTGCGCGACCTTCACGAATCCATCGTGCTTGAGTAGGGCAATGATTTCCCGAAAGGTAGGAGGTTGCATGGGCCGACCTCTTTCAGCCGTCCTAATTATAAACTACTTTATAATTTTTGCTAACCAGTTAATAAATATTACTGGCGCTGCTTGGGCTCGGTGACGATGGCTCGGACGATGCGGGGGCGATCGGTGAGGTCATGGACGATACGCACGTCCGAAAGGCCTGCCTGGCGACAGAGCTCGGCCGCGGCATCGAGGGCACCCTCGTAGAGCTCGCAGGCAAACAGGCCGCCGGCGCGCAGCATGTAAGGCGCCGCATTGAGCAGGCGGCGGAAGATATCGAGGCCGTCGGCGCCACCCTCGAGCGCCAGGTCGGGCTCAAAGTCCTTGACCTCGTGCGGCAGCGAGCGCATGACGCCGGTCGGGATGTAAGGTGGGTTGGAGACAAGCACGTCGAAGGTGCCCCACTCTTCGCGGGGAATGGAACTCACCAGGTTGGTGAGGCTAAAGGCAACCTCATCTGCCGTGAGGCCGAGGGCGTCGCGGTTTTTGGTGGCCAGATCGATGGCGCGCGGCTCGATATCGGTGGCGGTGCAGGTAACGTGGCCGCGGCGCTCCCAGGCAAGGGAGAGCGAAATGCAGCCCGTGCCGCAGCCGACCTCGAGAACGCGGGCAGTGCAGGGCTCGGCTGGGGCAGATACGTTGGCCTCGGCGGCATCTTGCGCGGGAGTCGCCTGTTGGTCGTTGTCCTCAATGGCGATGCCGTATTCGTCGAGCTCGGGCTCGGGGGTTTCCATGGCCTCTGCTTCTGCCGCTTCGGCTTCTGCCGCCTGCGCGGCGGCTTCCTCGGCCTCGCGATCGGCCAGTTCCTCGGCATAAGCGCGACTGCCCAGCACATCGCCGCCTAGCGCCGCCTCGTCGGCAGCTGTGAGGTTGGCGGCACGGCGCTCGGCCGTCGCTCGCTCGTCGGCCAATGCGGCCTCGGCCTTGCGTGCCTCCTCGACCTCATCGTTCCAAGGCAGCTCAACACGCTGACGGGCAGCGGCCTCGGGGCTCAGTACCTCGGCATCCAGATAATTGAGGACTTCCTCGACGAGCATCTCGGTCTCGGGGCGCGGAATGAGCACACCGGGGGCGCACGCGACGTCGATCATGCGAAACTGCGTGCTACCGGTGATGTACTGTAGCGGCTCGCCTTTGGCGCGACGAACGACGGCCGCGTGCATGGTCTCGAGCTGGGCCGCGCTAAGCGTCTCGTCCATGCGCATATACAAGTCGATACGCGCCAAACCCGTGGCCGCGCACAGCAGCCACTCGGCAGAAAGACGGGGATGCTCCTCACCGCGCTCGGCCAGGTACTCCTTGGTCCACTCGAGACAACGCTTGATGGTCCAGATCTCGTTTGCCATGGGGCCCTCCCCTCTTAAGCGCCGGGCGGCGCGCGAATGTCGGAGCAGATTGTAAACGAGGCCAGCGCTTGGCAAGGGGCGATTGAAGGCGATTATCGAGAATCAGCCAGAATTTTGCACCGAGCTCGCTCAAAGTGTTCATTCGCTGACGTCTAAATTTGCATTCGTCAAGCTTTTGGCAAGGTTGCCCCAAAACTGACCAATATCTAACCAAGAACTTGCCACATCGCTTGACGCACGACCCATCAAAAATCGCTCCGCGACTTCTTGAACGATATTTTGAGCAATATTTTCGATAGCAGATATATGCCGTCAATTACCTTAAGCAGGTAAGCAGCTCAAATGCCATAACAGCCGACTGAATAACATCTCAAAGCAATGTACCCAACCTAGTCATTTAAGAACGTCCCCAATGACTACATCTAAGGCGCCGCAGGTTGAGCATAAGTCAGCGAAAACGCCCCTAAGCGAGCAAGGTGACGTGAAAGAGGAGGGAAGCGTACTTCGGTACGCGACCGACGATTGAACGTCAGATTGCCGCTTAGGGGCGTTTGCAGCGTCGACCGGTCTGCCGTTCGTTAGAACGGCGGAACCAAAGGCGTAACTACTTAACTACATCAAGTTGCAGACAGCCGCCGCGAAGGCAACGGGGTCCTCGGGGAGGATACCCTCGACCAGCAGGGCCTGATCGTAGAGCAGGCCGGAGTACTGCTTGATCTTGTCGGCGTCGCCTGCCTTCTGGGCAGCGACAAGCTTGTCAAAGACCGGGTGCTTGGCGTTGAGCTCGAGCACGCGCTGGCTCTTGGGCATACCGTCGGGCGCGCCTCGGGTCCCTTCTGGAGCACCTTCTCCATCTCGAGCGAAAGCGGACCCTCGGTGGTAATGCAAGCGGGGGCATCGGTCAGGCGCGCGGAGACGGCAACTTTCTCGACCTTGTCACCGAGCGCCTCCTTCATAGCGCTAAAGAGGTCCTCGTTTTCCTTGGTGGCGTCCTCGGCCTCCTTCTTCTCGTCCTCGGTCGCCAGATCAAGATCGCCAGTCGCGACGTTCTTGAGCTCCAGGTGACGATCCTCGACCTCGGGCTCGGCACCGTCGGCAACGGCCTTCTCGGCAGCCTCGCGGGCGGCGTCGTCTTCGTAGATCTTAGGCATATCGGCGGCAACGTACTCACGCATAGCCTGGAACGTGAACTCATCCACATCCTGCGTCAGCACAGCACGTCATAGCCGCGCTCGAGCACGCCCTTTACCACGGGCATCTTGGCCAAGCGCTCACGCGAGTCGCCGGCGGCGTAGTAGATGGCCTTCTGATCCTCGGGCATGCCCTTGGCATACTCGGCCAGGGTAATCATCTTCTGCTCCTTGGCAGACCAGAACAGTAGCAGGTCGGCGAGCTCATCGGCCTTCATGCCATAGCTCGAGTAGATGCCGTACTTAAGGCCGCGGCCAAAGTTCTCAAAGAACTTCTCGTAGGCCTCGCGGTCGTTGTCGCGCATGTCCTCAAGATCGGCAGTGATCTTCTTCTCGACACGCTTGGCAATGGCCTTGAGCTGACGGTTCTGTTGCAGCGTCTCACGCGAAATATTGAGCGTCACGTCGGCAGAGTCCACGACACCGCGCACAAAGTTGTAGTAGTCGGGCAGCAAGTCGTCGCACTTCTCCATAATCAGCACGTTGGAACTGTAGAGCGCCAGGCCCTTCTCGTAGTCCTTGCTGTACAGATCGAACGGGGCGCGACCCGGCACAAACAGCAGCGCATCGTACTCAAGCGTACCCTCGGCATGGAAGCTGATAGTGCGCGCGGGATCGTCAAAGTCGTGGAACGTGGACTTGTAGAACTCGTTGTAATCCTTCTGCTCAACGTCGGAGCTGCGCTTTTTCCAAATCGGCGTCATGGAGTTGATGGTCTCGAGCTCCTGGTAGTCCTCGTACTCGGGCTTGTAGTCGTCGCCGGCGTCCTCGGGCTTGGGTTTCTGGCGGCTCTTGCTCACCATCATCTGAATCGGGTAGCGCACATAGTTGCTGTACTGCTGAATCAGGCTCTTGAGGCCCCACTCGGTCAGGAAGCGATCGTAGGTCTCGGCCTCGCCGTCGGCGTCGAGCTTCTCGTTCTCGCGCAGCGTCAGGATGACATCGGTACCGTGCTCAGCACGCTCGCCATCCTCGATGGTGTAGCCCTCAAGACCGTCGGACTCCCAAACGTGGGCGGTGTCCTCGCCATAGGCGCGGCTGACAACCTTTACGTGGCTGGCAACCATAAAGGCAGAGTAGAAGCCCACGCCAAACTGACCGATGATGTCGACATCGGAACCCTGCTGCTCGGCGTTCTCAGTCTTAAACTCCTCGGAGCCGGAATGGGCGATGGTGCCCAGATTGCGCTCGAGCTCCTCGGCGGTCATGCCAATGCCGTTATCCGAGATGGTAATGGTGCGGGCGTCTTTATCAAAAGAGACGCGAATAGCCAGGTCGCCCTGGTCGAGCTTGACACTCGGGTCCTGCAGGCTCTTAAAGTTGAGCTTGTCGACGGCATCGCTGGCGTTGGAGATAAGCTCGCGCAGGAAGATTTCCTTATTGGTGTAGATGGAGTTGATCATGAGGTCGAGCAGTTTTTTGCTCTCGGTCTTAAATTGACGCATGTGCAGTCCTTTCGCGCTACCCCCCGTCCGCAAAAACGGCCCGGTTGCCCGAGCCGCATTGCAGACCTGCTATGTTCAGACTTAGATTTTATAACCCATTAGCGCGCATATATACATACGGAATCGAAAAACTGTATGTCCAAACGCTCTGATGCGCCAATTGCCAAGGAGTGTCCCCGACTGCCGGCAGGAAAGGAACGTCCCTATCTGCCATCTACGCGCTTGGCCATCCAAACATGGGGCTGGCCCTCGTCTTCGTAGTCCACCGGGGCAATCTGCGTGTAACCCGCCTTGGCATAGAGCGGCAGCACGTATTCCTGCGCGTGCAGCTTAATGAGCTTGGCGCCGGCATCACGCGCGCACGTATCACTGGCCTCGACAATCTTGCTCGCCAAACCGCGACGGCGCATGCTCGGCAGCACGGCCACGCGCCCCATAATGTAGGTCTCCCCCGCCGCGACGCCTTCGTCCAAGTCGCACGCCGGCGACACCGGAGCCTCTGCGTCAGCTGCGCGCTCAAGCTCTTCGGGAAACACGCGCGAGCAACCGGCAAGCTCACCGTCTACATAGAGCGTCACATGGATGCAGTTCGGATCCTCGTCGATAGCGTCAAACTCATTCTCGTAGCCCTGCTCGTCCATAAAAACGACGCGGCGCACCAACGCCGCGTCATCAAAGCATCCCGTCTTAAGTTGGATATCCATGGCTGCCCTTTCATTCAATGCGAACGTTAGGGACAGATTTTAGCGAAAATGAGCTCCGCGCACGCTAAACTTCGCGCGAGCCTTCGCCAGGCAGTCGTAATGACCCACGTTATGGGCATCGCTCGCGATGAAGCTGTACAGGTTCTGATCGAACAGGCGCTGTGCCGGCTTTTTCTCGCGACCAAAGCGACCGCCGGCAATAAAGTCCGCCGAAGCCTGCAGCTTGCAGCCCATATCGACCAGGCGCTCCGCCACGCTTACATCCTTTTGAACCGCACGATAGCGCTCAGGATGAGCGATGATCACCTGGTAGCCACGGCACTGCAAATCGTAAATCGTGTTCTCGTACTCTCTAAACGCATACGCATCGGCATGCGTCGAAAGCTCGAGCAGAAACTCGTTGGTCCCATCGAAATGCAAGTGATCCGCGGCATCGATACCAAGCTCAACGAGCTTTCGATGGTTGACCTCGAAGCCCATCTGGAGCGGAAAACCGTCAGCGTTATCGCGCAGCAGCTCAAAGGCATCCCACATCTTGTCGTAATCAAAATAGGGATCACGGCAGTGAGGAGTGCAAACGATTCTGGTTACACCGGCCCGCTTGGCAGCCTCGAGCATCGCCAAGCTCTCTTCGAGATCGGCGGCGCCGTCGTCTACACCCGGCAAGATATGGCAATGAATGTCACGCATAGGTCAGCCTTAATCAACTAAACGTTTGCTCGGTTGGTGAAGATGCCCTTTTTGGAAGTGCCTGATCGTCGGAGCCCTTCTTAACCTTCTTACCGTCCTTGGTGTAGTAAGAATAGTAGTACTCGCTGGTCTCGGTCTCACAGTAATTCATGACGGTACCGATGAGCTTGACCTTCTCGGACTTCTTAAGCTGGGCGATAGCGTTGAGCGCCTCTTCGCGCTTGGTAAAGTCCTCTCGCACCACGAACAGCGCGCCGTCGGTCAAGCTGGCAATCTCGGCAGCATCGATGAAGGTGCCGACCGGAGGAGCATCGAAGATGACGTACTGGAACTTGGCGGACAGTGCCTTTACCAGCTTGGCAAAGCGATGGGAGACGATGATGTCGGCAGGATTGGGAATGTGCGGCTCGGCATCGAGGAAGTAGAAGTTCTTCTGACCCGTCTCGACAATTGCCTGGTCAATGGAGATCTGCTCGGAAAGGACCGCATAGAGTCCGCCGCGCGAACGAACGCCGAGCATATCGGAAAGGGACCTGCGGCGCATATCGGCCTCGACCAGGAGCACGGACTTGCCGCTCGTGGCGATTGCCTGAGCAAGGTTAATGGAAACCGTAGACTTGCCCTCGTTGGGAATCGAGGAGGTAACGGTGATGGTGCGAATGGGGTCATCCACGCTCGCAAAGCGGATGTTGGCCAGAAGGGTCTTGGCGGCATTCTGTACAACGAGCTTATCGGTGTTCTTTGCCTTAGCCATGCCTATTTACCACCTTTCATAGCCGGAATTCGGCCAACAACGGGAATACCCAGGAGCTCTTCTGCCTCTTCGGCACCGCGGATGCGGGTATTGAGCATGTCCGCCAAAACGACATAGGCAACTGCGATAAAGATACCGGCGAGGAACGCGACGGCAATATACAGCGTTCGCTTGGGGCCGCTGGGGGCTTCGGGGGTCTTAGCCTCGTCGATAACGTTGATGCTCTGGGCAGCGCCGACGTTCTGAGCGACCGTACTCACCGAGCTGGCAATGGCCTTTGCGACCTCAGCCGTCTCCTTGGCATCGGTGCCGGTAACCGAAAGCGTAATGACACGCGTGGTGGTCTCGGAGGAAACAGACACCTTGTAGTCATCCAAATCGGTGAGGCCCAGTTCTTTGGCGGCGCCGCTCTTAACGCTATCGCTATCCAGCAGCGTGGCGATATCGTTGGAAAGCATCTGGCTCGCCGAGAGATCGTTGTAGCTCATCTGACCGCTATCGTCGGTCTTGGCGAGAATGTACATGCTCGTCGTCGCGGTATAGGTGTTGTCCATCGCAACGAAGGACACGATGCCCATGGCGATCGCGCAGACCACCGGAAGGGTGATGACCAGCTTGAGGTGCTTCTTCAGCAGCTGGAACAGTTCGAGAAGGGTCATGCAGCTTGCCTTTCATTTCCCCAGTTCGGATTGACAAAACTGTCCGTATGTTATCGCATCTTTTTACCGAGACCAAACTCTATACATAAGAAACAGGCTCTCCTGTAAAAATGTCGGAAGCAATCGTAAAATTGCACAACAACGCCGCACCCGAAAGTCAAATGCGGCGTCTACATCAATATCTGTGTTGTATCGCTATGCGAATGGCTCGTCCTGCTGTATGGGAAACGTCACCGTAATGGTGGTTCCCACGCCCAACTCGCTCGATAGATCGAGCGTGGCGTGATGATACAGGGCCGCATGCTTGACAATGGCAAGCCCCAGGCCGGTTCCGCCGCGTGCCTTGGACCTACTCTTGTCCACGCGATAGAACCGCTCAAATACCTTGCCCTGTTCTTCAGGCGCGATACCGATTCCCGTGTCGGCGACAGCGAGGAACGGATGGCCTTCGTCGTTAGTGCCGCACTGCAGCGTAACCGTACCGCCGGGCCGATTGTAGCGGATGGCGTTGCTTGCCAGATTATAGATGAGCTCGTCGACCAAGCGCGACACGCCTTCGATGACCACAGGCTTGGTCTCATGACTTATCGTCACATTCGCCTGACGGGCAACCTGTTCAAGACGCTGCTCAACCGCGCAGATCGCACGCGAGAGCTCAATAGGCTCCGTGGACCCAATGGGCACTGCCTCGCCTTCAGTTGCACGTTCGGCCTCGTCCAAGTTAGACAGCGTAAGGATGTCGTTGACAAGCGCTGCCAAGCGGCCCGCCTCACGATAGATGCGACCGCCAAAGTTGCGCAGGTCGTCCTCGCCCTCGACCATGCCATTTGCGATGAGCTCGGCATAGCCCGAAATCGCCGTAAGCGGCGTCTTGAGCTCATGGGTGATATTCGCCGTGAACTCGCGGCGCATACGGTCGTTGTCCGCTAGCACCGCCATTTGGCGCTTGAGTTCCTGGCGCTGCGACTCGATACGCTCAAGCATGGGGACCATCTCGGCATAGGCGTGCTCATAGCTACGGCGTGGGTGATCCAAATCCACCTCTTGCAACGGCGCGATGATGGCACGGGACTCACGCGCGCCATAAAAAACGAGAGTACCGCACCCGCTGCTGCGATAAGCAGCATCGGCGCCAGCATCGACAGCAAAATCGCCGCAACGCCAGGCTGGGCCTGCGCCAAGCGGACGACCTGGCCGTTATCAAGGGTGACGGCGCGATACAGCATAATCTCGTCGAGTGTAGAGCTTGCGCGCTCCGCGGAACCCGAACCACTCTCAAAGGCCTCGATGACCTCGGGGCGATCGCCATGGTTGGGCAGTGTGGAAGGCGACGCCTCGTTGTCGTAGGCAACAGATCCGTCCTTATTGATCAGCGTGATACGAAGATCCTCGCGATCGAGGCTTCGCAAGAACGGAATGGGCTCCTGCTGCTCGTCGAGAGCGGCAGCAATGAGCTCGGTTTCCTGCGCCAGATTGGCACTCGTGGCATCCGCCAAAGTGTTTTGCACAAAGAACGCACCCAGCACCGTAAACGCCACGATAACCGCCATGGCGCAGACAAAGATCGTCACAAAAACGCGGTGCGACAGCGTATGTTTTCCCTGGGGGGCGAAGACCACGGGTTACTCCTCCGATGCGGTGGCCGCGGTGTCGTCGCCTTCGGCACCATCACCGGCAGAAGGCTCGGCCAGGCGATAACCCACGCCGCGCACGGTCTCGATGGCGCTGGCATGCTCGCCCAGTTTTTGGCGAAGCGTCTGCACGTGCACGTCAACGGTGCGCGAACCGCCGTCGAAGTCCCAGCCCCACACGCTCTGCAGCAACGACTCGCGGGTAAAGACCACGCCGGGCTTGCGCATGAGGTACTCGAGCAGGTCGAACTCGCGCAGGGTGAGCTTAAGCGGCTCGCCGGCAACGGTCACCTCGCGATGGCTGGGCGAGAGCACGATGTCGCCCACGCTGAGCACATCGCTCGCCTGCTTGACCATGCCGCCGCGACGCAGCAGTGCGCGGCAGCGGCTCGCAAGCTCCATGAGCGAAAACGGCTTAGTCAGGTAATCGTCGGCACCGCCATCGAGCGCCATCACCTTGTCGAGTTCGGTGTCCTTGGCGGTAAGCATCATGATGGGCACCGTCGCCGTCAGGCGATCGGCACGCAGGCGGCGCATAATCGCCAAGCCATCGGTGTCGGGCAGCATGATGTCGAGCAGGACGGCATCGGGTACCCGTCGCGCCACGGCGGCCTTAAACTCGCCGTCGCACGAAAAGCCCTCGGCCTCGATTCCCTGCTTGCGCAGCGCATAGACCGTCAAATCCCTGATGTTGTCATCGTCCTCGACGTAGTAGATCATGTTGAACCCCTTTGCGGCCGGCATGACCGCATCTTAACCCTAAAGGTACCTTTACGAGATGGTATCAGCCAAAACGTCCCGTCAAATAATCCGCTGTGCGCGAATCGGTCGGTTTTTTGAAGAGCTGAGCGGTGGGCGCGTGCTCCACCAGCTCGCCCAGCAAGAAAAACGCGACCGAGTCGGAGATGCGCGCCGCCTGCTGCATATTGTGCGTAACGACCACCAACGTGCAGGTCTCCTTGAGCTCGCAGGCAAGCTGCTCCACCACCAGCGTCGACACGGGATCGAGGGCGCTCGTGGGCTCGTCCATCAGCAGAATGTCGGGCTGCACGGCAAGTGCACGGGCGATGCACAGGCGCTGCTGCTGCCCGCCCGAAAGGCCCAGCCCCGACTCCTTGAGCTTGTCCTTGACCTCATCCCACAGAGCGGCTCGACGAAGGGAATCCTCGACCAGCTCATCCAGCACGGCGCGATCGCGCACGCCCATGCCGCGCGGACCATACGCGACGTTGTCGTAGATGCTCATGGGAAACGGGTTGGGGCGCTGGAACACCATGCCCACGCGCTGGCGAAGGCGGCAGATGTCGTAATCGCCCAGGATATCTTGACCATCGATCGCAATCTTGCCCTCGATGCGGCAGTCCTTGATGCCGTCGTTCATGCGGTTAAAGCAGCGCAGCAACGTGGACTTTCCGCAGCCAGAAGGCCCGATGAACGAGGTGATCTGCTTGTCGCGGATCTTGATATTCACGTCCTTGAGCGCATGATGGTCGCCATAGAACAGGTCGAGGCCCTCGACATCGATGCGCGTCGGCGAGGCGGCAAGATCCTGCGCCGTGGGGCGCGTCGCGTCTCCGACTTCGCGCTCGTGCGCAGCCTCGGCTCGCGCCTCCATTAGCTCCTCGAGCTCCGTGGGCTCCATAGCCACACCAGCCGTCATACCGCATACCTCCACGTCGATATCAATTCAGCAGTATCGATAGTAGAAACCGCGGCTCATACGCACGTGAGCGCATTGTCAGGTGTTTGTAAGGGCGCCTACGCTACGCGGCGGGCAGCTCGATGGTAAAAACGGTATGCTCGGGCGTCGATTCGCACGCGATGGTGCCGCCATGCGCGCATACAATCTCCTTGGCGATGGCGAGACCCAGCCCAGCGCCGCCGCGATTGGTCGCACGCGCCGCATCCAGGCGATAGAACTTCTCAAAGATCACCTTGAGCTTTGGCTCAGGGATCGGATCGCCCTGGTTTATAAATCGTACGCGCACGCCGCCGTTACCCAAACGTCTGGCCTCAATCGTGATCATCGAGCTTCATAGCTATAGGCAACGGCGTTTTTCATGATGTTGTTGAATACGCGAGCCATCTTGTCGCCGTCCACGAGCACCGTCAGATCCTCGCAGATATCAACCTGGGCTTCTTTATGCTGTTCGTTGAGAATGGGATAGAACTCGTCGGCCACCTGTGCCAGTAAGAGCCCCAAATCGACGTAGCTGCGGGTGAGCACGATATCGTGGAAATCAAAGCGCGTGATGTCGAAGAACTCCTCGATGAGTGCATCGAGCCGGTGGGCCTTGTCGAGTGCCACGCCCGTAAAACGTGTGCGCTGCTCAAGCGGCAAATCGGGGGCCTCCTGCAAGAGCGAAAGGTAGCCCACCACGCTGGCGAGCGGCGTGCGCAGGTCGTGCGCCAGGTACGTCACCAGGTCATCTTTGCGGTGGGATTCGTCACGCAGGGCTTGTTGAACCCTACGCTCGCAATCGCGCGCCCGGTTGAGCGCGCCCTCGACCTCGAGGAAGTCGCCGTCAATGTTGTCCCATGTGTCGGGGTTATCGATCAGACGGTCCTGAATGCGGGCGGCAATCACGCGGTCGGCGTGCAGCTCGCCCTGCTCGTAACCTGGTAGTACAGGCGCGTCCGCAGAAGAACAGGACGCACACGGCAAGCGCCAGCACAAATCCAAGCATGTTGAACACAAAGCCGGCGTCAAAGAATACGGGCTCGCCAATACCGCCAAGCGCCATGGACCCGATCGCCAACGTAATTGTCCACGCGGCGCCGCCGATCACCACACAGCGGCGAACGATTTCGAATCGATCAATCAGCAAAAAGCCAATGAGTAGAACTGCCAGGATGCCAACGATATTGTCAATGCCGATGAGCAGCAGACTCAGCAAAAAGAGCAGCACCGTCGCTAACGCACGGTTGTCAACGACCGCCCTTACGTATTCAAAGAGTCGATCGGGTACCTCGAATGCCTGCCTATCGTCTTTTGTCATATCTACTCCCCCACCATCAAAGGCGTTATTCGATTATGTAGCCGACGCCCCAGACGTTTTTGATAAAGCGCGGCTTTTGAGCGTCGTCACCGATCTTTTCGCGCAGGTGGCGAATGTGCACCATCACCGTATTGTTGGAGCCGGGCATAAAATCCTCATTCCACACCGCGCGGAACAGGTCCTCCACGGCTACCACGCTGCCGCGATGCTCGACCAGATACAGCAAGATGGAATACTCGATGGGCGTGAGGCGCACCGGCGCACCGTCCACCATTACGGAACGAGCATCGCGGTTGATCTCCAGGCCGTCGAGCTGGATGATCGGCGACTCGGCCACCTGCGCGCGGCTACCGTAGCTGGTGTAGCGGCGAAGCTGAGCATGCACGCGCGCGATGAGCTCAAGCGGACGGAACGGCTTAACCACGTAATCGTCCGCGCCAAGCGAAAGGCCCTCGATCTTGTCTTGCTGGGCATCGCGCGCCGTCAGCATGATCACGGGATAGGTATGGCTGGAACGGATCGTACGCAGCAACTCAAGCCCATCGATATCGGGCAGCATGACATCCAGCAGCGCAAGATCGAACTCCTGCTCCAAGATTGCCTTGGCCGCATCGGCCCCGCTGTAGGCAATCTGGACATCAAAGCCCTCTTTTGTAAGGTAGATACCAACCAGGTCGGCGATGGCTTTCTCGTCATCAACTACCAAAATGCGCTCGTTCATGCGTGCTCCTCTCGCGCTCCATTATGCCCGAGGCGACGCACGCCACACACAACAAGCGTGGGTGATTAAGTCGGCCTTAAGCACCCTTGTGCCCGTTCGGGCGCGGATGTGGGCCACGCACGCACGCGATGATCGCCGACGCCGGCAAACGATATACTCTAGTTCCAGAAGAGACCATCCCGTCGAAAGCGAAATCCGTGAAGTCCCTCACCTCTTTTGCAAAGCGCTCAGCCCAGCTTGCCGCCGGCTTTGTCTGCGCTATCGCCCTTGCCGCTGGCGTGCCCACCGTCGCCGGCGCCCAAGTACTCACGACCGACAATGTTTGCGGCAAAACCGCCGATGCGCGCGGCATCACGGCCGAAAACCTGCCCGATATCGATGCGACCAATGCCCTCGTCATGGGCAAAGACGGCACCGTCTACTATGCCCGCGGCGCCGATGAGCAGGTCAAGATTGCCTCGATCACCAAGGTCATGACCGCAATCCTAACCGTCGAGAATTGCAAGATGGACGAGAAGGTCACGGTGAGCAACGCCGCAGCCACCGTGGGCAATTCAACAGCCGGCTTGCTCGAAGGTGACGAGCTTACCGTGGAGCAGGCACTGCGCGGCCTGATGATTCCCTCGGGCAACGACGCCGCCGTCGTGCTCGCCGAATATGTGGGCAAGAAGATCGACCCTAAGACCAAAGACGCCGAGGCAACATTTGTGAAAGCCATGAACGAGCGCGCTAAGAGCTCGGTTGCACCGGCACGCTTTTTGAAAACCCGCATGGTCTGGACTTTGATGAGTGGGCTGGCGATATGCACTCAACCGCACACGACGTAGCGCTGATGATGCAGGAGGCCATGAAAAACGACACGATCCGCGAGGTCGTAGCGAGCGAAGATTCCTGGATCGAGGTCACGGGCGCCGACGGCACCGACCATTCGCATTCCATGGACACGCACAACGTTTTGCTCGGTCAGGACGGAAACATTGGCGGCAAGACCGGCACCACCGACGACGCGGGCTACTGCTTTACGAGCGCCTACAACGGCGACGAGATCTACACTGTTATTTTGAACTCCACCACCACCGACCAGCGCTTTACCGATACCGCCAGCCTTGCCAACTGGTACTACGGCCACAAGGTGACGGTTGCAATCGCCAACACGCAGGAAAAGACCGCCAACGGCAACCCGCTTATGGCGCGCATTGGCCAAACCGACTGGACGGATAAGACGATCGACGCCACACTCGCCGATCCTACGGCGCAAGCGACCGTGTTTTCCCTTGCCGGCGAGGTGACCGAAAAGGTTAGCTACGACGATCTTTCGGGCACGGTGCATGTGGGCGACAAGGTGGGCAGCGTCACGCTCAAGCAGGACGGCACCAAGATCGCCGTCATGGACCTAGTTGCCGACGAGGAAGGCGCAGGGCCGAATCCCATTGAATGGCTCCTTGTGAAGCTTGATCGCTTGGGCCGTCGCATCGACAACCGCCCGCTCACGGCAGAAAGCGAGACCGTCGCCAAGGCGCCCGAGGTGTAGGGCGCAAGAATAATAAGCCCACTGAAAGGAGGCGTCCGAAAGGATGCCTCCTTTTTTGAGGTTCGAATCCCCAGCCTCCTTTCTCCGCACCAAAAAAGGGCCCCAGATGGGACCCTTCTTTCAATTCGTACTGGCGGAGAGCTGGGGATGTCCGGGCATGCTGCGCATGCCCTCCGGCTTCAAAGCCTGGCGGCTTTTCGCCCACGGGCTACAAACGCTTTCGCGTTTGCTTAACGCCCGTGCCCTCTCGGGTTCGAATCCCCAGCCGCCATTCTTGATAATAAAAAGGGCCCCAAATGGGACCCTTCTTCAAATTCGTACTGGCGGAGAGCTGGGGATTCGAACCCCAGATGCCCTTTTGGGGCATACTCGCTTAGCAGGCGAGCACCTTCGGCCTCTCGGTCAGCTCTCCGTAACAGCCGTTCTATAGTAACCAAACAGCCAAGGATGAGCAAGAGGAAATTTTCTAATTGCCTAGCAGCCTTTCCTTCTTGAAAGCTTCGCCTACCCCAGCGAGCGGTTGAGGGAGCCGAGCTCGTCGTTGCCCATGGTGCGCCACATTTGGAAGATACAACCGCGCGCCAGGAAAAAGAAACCGTTGTCGACCAGTTGCACAGCGGCATCTGCCAGCTGATTCGTCACGGCGGACACTGGCGGCAGCTCTAGTCCAGCCTTATGGATGGTCTCGACCGCTTCCTCGAACGTCGGAGGCTCGCTGACGCCCATCTCGTTCATAAGGCCCTGCATTTCTTCCAGCGCGCTGCTGCCCGACTCCTCGCCGCGCGGCACCAGACGGTAACAAGCCAGCGCCAGGTCGAGCTGATCGCAATTCCAATAGGCAAACGCCAAGCGATAGAACAGGTAGCCGATTGCAGAACGATCGCTGGCAATACGTAGGCCGTGGCGCGCCACCTCGATAATCTCGTCAAAGCGCTCCAGACGCGCAAGCACGTTGATGAGCGCAAAGTGCGACTGCATGGACGAGCGCGCCAGATCGTAAAGATGGCGCACCTCGGGCAGTGCTCGTTCAAAGTCCTCTTGCTCGGCGTAAAAGCTGCAGATCTCGTGCTGGGCAAAGTACAGCGCATCGGGCGCACGAAGGATTCGCACAGAGCGGTCTTCTTCCAACACCGGTAGCACCATGCGCACCAGCTGGTTATCGCAAAACTGCGTTTGAACCGGACCTGTCGCCAAAAGCTCGGCGACGGCGCACTTAGCCTCCAACTCCTCAACAAGACGGGAAAAGCCTTCAAAAGCACCTGTACGGTCGACTTTTGCCTGCTCGCGCAATTCAACAACACGGGCCACGTATGGGTCGTCGTCCTCTTCCATGACCTCCAGCTCGTCAGCCGTATCGGCAAGCAGCAGATCGCGCAGCGCCGGCGGCAGCATGCGATGGTCATCACGCGGACGAGCATGAACCTCCGCCGGCTCAATCGTCTCCGGAGCGGTTGACTCATACGCCTCAAGCACACGCTTGCACGGCATATCGTCCATGTCCATGCTCTCAAGATCCTTGGCGACAGGCACGCAATCGGCCAGATAGGCCGCGCGCCCAAAGAAATACGTTGCGACAACGCACTCGCCCTGCTCACTGTCGGGAGCAGCAATCTGCACATAGCAGCGCGTGATGCAGGTGCCCGCGGCAAAACACGCTGCCGCAAGCGTGAGCGCCACGCGCGCATCGTGCTCCGCGGCCCAGATCGTGCGCGTGTCCTCGTCCAGCTCGTGCCAGGCGTCATCTTGAGCGTCGTATTCACGTTGCGGCATGGCATCAACGACAGACTGCCCAAACCGAACGAGCATAATCCCCTCGCAACGTTTGCCCGATAGGTATAGTCGAGCCGCGTGACCACGTTAAGCGCCTCGACAATACGCGCGAAGCGGGTACGCACATCCCACTCACCGCCCGGCTGGCAAGCCACCGTACCCGGTTTGCCCCACGGGTTATCGCTCGAGGCCGTATCAAGCAGTCGGGGAACATCGTTGGTCGTCTTGGCGATATGCCACGCATCAAAGAGCGCGCAGCCTCAAGGCTCGGCGAGGATGCCGCAGGGACCAATCCGGCCCCGATGTGCTCAAGGATGCCGGAGAGACGGTTAAGACGGCACTCGATGGCAAGCAGCATGTCAATCTCGTCCTGGTCCAGCAGGCTGCGATCAAAATTGAGATAGAAAAGCTTTGAGCGATCGATGCGAGCCAGGCTCATCTCGGACTTAGCGGCGATGGTGCGCAAGCGAGGCAAGTCAATTTCACTCATAAGGGCGGCGGCATAGCGCTCGATACCGCTCGGATTCTCGGCATGGTCAACGCGGTAGAGCAGCGTCTCGATAGCGTCAGGTAGCGGTGTCGTGTTAAAGCCCAAAAACACCTCGACCGGCTCGGGCAGCTTTACGAGCTTGATCTTGTCGACAACGTTTTGCATACCCTCGTCGAGTCCGTCGGCGTCCGCCGTGCTCGCAATGGTATTTTCGGAGTCAGCGAATATCACGTAGCGCAGGAACATCGATGCCATGAACTCACCGTAAGGAAGGGAGCGGGTCGAATTCCATGTCTCGTGATCGGACTGCTCGCGCATGGGACCTTCGGGAGAGCCGACGGTTCGCGCGCACGCGCGCATTGTGCCGTTTGCTCCCCTCACCATAATCTCACCAATACCGGAGTCCGACTCGTCAAGGACCAGTTCCATGTCGGGATCGTTGGGCAGCGGAGCCTCGCTGACGGGGCGGTCCACCTTGTACACCTCGCCCGAAACGCTTACGTAGCCCAAAAGCGACACATGGCTTTTGCCAACGAATTCGACGACATAACAAGATTCATGCTGATCCTCGCCAAAGAGTTTCCAGACCACGCCATATGAGCGTCCCGCAGGCTGCTCGGGCATCGCCGGAAAGCGCTTCTTGGGATCGAGAAACCTGAGCTTGTATGTCGGACGCTCTGCCACGGAATATCACCCTGATCGGTCGCTTGAAGAAGGAGTGGTCGCGAATAAGTCGCGACATCTACTCGGAATCTTACACGAGTCGACAGGAAATCGTCCCTTTGGACGAAAGCACTCAAGCTGGCGTAAAAGAAAAGCCCCCGTTGCCGGGAGCTTTAATCTCAAATGGTGCGGCGTATAGGATTCCGCGCATCCGCTGCGCGGATCCGCACCGGCTTCGCCCGCCTGCCGGCGTGCTCGCCCGCGGCTAAAAACGCTCCGCGTTTTCTTTACGCCCGCGCCTCGACCGAGGTTCGAATCCATGCGGTGTTTACGTAAAAGAAAAGCCCCCGTTGCCGGGAGCTTTAATCTCAAATGGTGCGGCGTATAGGATTCGAACCTATGACGTTCTGATTCGTAGTCAGACCCTCTATCCAGCTGAGGTAACGCCGCGACTTGTTGATTATTATGCACAGAGACTGAATAATGGTCAAGCATTTTTTCAAAAAAAGTTATCGAATTTGATTTTTAATCATTTGGAGGGCTTGGCGCGATCTTCGACGCATCGCGATATAAGAAAAGCCCCCGTCGCCGGGAGCTTTAAAGTCAATTGGTGCGGCGTATAGGATTCCGCGCATCCGCTGCGCGGATCCGCACCGGCTTCGCCCGCCTGCCGGCGGACTCGCCCGCTCGCTAAAAACGCTTCGCGTTTTCTTAACGCTCGCGCCTCGAACGAGGATCGAATCTCCGCAATGCCCCCGTAAAGGAAAAGCCCCCGTTGCCGGGAGCTTTAATCTCAAATGGTGCGGCGTATAGGATTCGAACCTATGACGTTCTGATTCGTAGTCAGACCCTCTATCCAGCTGAGGTAACGC
>JAQEDJ010000028.1 GCA_027669525.1 Coriobacteriaceae bacterium AM48-5
GACGAGCGGACGCTTTGGCACAGCGACTGGGCCATGGGACCGGTATGCCCCAGTATCTGAGTGTCGACCTGGCCGCGACTACGATCTCACCGACGTTACATTCCTGCCGCGCCAGGACGGCGGCACTAACGGCGATATCTTCGAGGCCGAGATACTGGTCTCCGACACTGCCGACGGTTATGAGATGGGCACCGCCGCGTCGATGGGTACGTTCGCCTTCGACAATGACGGCCGCGTGCTCACCGACCGTGGCGACTGGAAACAGATGAGCTTTGGCGCCGCGCGCGGTCGCTACGTGACCGTCAAGGTGATTCACGCCGGCGGTGGCAACGTTGATGCCTACTGCAGCATGGCGGAGCTCAAGTTCTACGGTACGGCCGTCCCCGATCCGGTGGCGAAGGATGATCTCGCTACCGCGATCGAAAAGGTTGATGCCGAGGTTGCTGCCGGCGACCTCAAGGCCGGTGACTACACCGAGGCCTCCTGGACGGCGCTCGAGAACGCCCTGGCGAGCGCCCGCGCCATCTTGAGCGACGAGAAAGCCACGCAGGACGAGGTCGACCAGGCGCTCAGGGCGCTCGAGAGCGCCCGCGGCGCGCTCGAGAAGACCCCGGTGGCCCCGGTCGAGAAACCGACTAAGAAGCAGCTCAAGGCCCTGGTCAAGCAGGCGAAGGAGACTGACACTAGGGGCAAGACGGCCGAGTCTGTCAAGGCCCTGACGGATGCCATTACCTACGCCGAGGACGTCTTGGGTGCTGAGAATGCTTCCGACACCCAGCTCCAGGCGGCCTATGACCAGCTCAAGCTGGCTATTGAGAGCCTCAAGGATGCCGATTCCGGCAATCAGGGCGGCTCGGGCAACCAGGGTTCCGGCAATGGCTCGAACGGCGGCAACCAGGCGGGCAAGCCCGCAGGCGACAAGGCCCAGGGCAGCAAGAAGAACGGTTCGGCGATTCCCAATACCGGAGACCAGACGGCGGCGACCGTCGCGACCGTCGGTGGTCTTGGCGCCATCATCGCCGCGATCGGCGCTTTCTTCCATCGTCGCAGCAAGGCTAAGTAGCCCCAGCAACAGCTAAGCAAGCGTGCCCGCCGTCCCACCCAAGGACGGTGGGCACGCTTTTTGAATGTAGGCGGAAAGCTCCGACCCTTCGGCCTTAATCTCGCAAAGCGTTCCGTCTCCCGCCGAACACATCAGCATCGGCGGCTATACTTGAATTATTTGCAGTTAAGGGTCGCGGATTCGCCGCGTCACCGCTCTCAACAGGAGGTCTTTGTTTATGGCAGATCAAAAGCCGGTTGTCGGGATCATCATGGGTTCCAAGTCCGATCTGGGCGTTATGGAAGGCTGCACCGCCGAGCTCGAGGCACTGGGTGTGCCCTATGAGCTCGTGATCGCGAGCGCGCACCGCACGCCGGCGAAGGTCCACGAGTGGGCTTCGACTGCCGCCGATCGCGGTATCAAAGTGATTATCGCCGCCGCCGGCAAGGCCGCTCACCTGGGTGGTGTCGTGGCTGCCTTTACGCCGCTGCCGGTTATCGGCGTGCCTATGAAGACGAGTGACCTGGGCGGTATGGATTCGCTGCTGTCGATGGTGCAGATGCCTTCGGGCGTGCCCGTGGCCTGCGTTGCCATCAACGGTGCCAAGAACGCCGCCATCTATGCCACGCAGATTCTGGGTGCTTGCGACCCCGAGTACCGCAAGGTTATCGAGAAAATGAAGCAGGAGATGGCCGACGCCTAGGCGTTCCGCCGTTTCACCGCAGTATAAGGAGAGCCATGTCCGATTATCAGGGAAAACGATTCAAGGCTTCTCAGATTCCCGATCCGTCGAAGCCGGGTGCTGCCCATGCGGCACAGCAGGGTCGGACATCCTCTCCTCAGCAGCCGCGCGCGCCGCGTTCCGTAACGCCGACGTCCCATCGCCGTCAGGATACGCCTGCTGCTTATCGCCCTTCGTCATACAGTACGGCCAAGAAGTCACCTCGCTCTTCGGCGCATACCGCGCCATCGAGCTATACCGAGCCGCTGCGCAAAAAGCGCCGCTCCGTCATTCCCATTCTGCTCATCATCATTGGCATTGGCCTGATCGTTGCTGCGGCCGCCATCTTTATTAATGCCCAGATTGGCTACAAGCAGGCGAGCGAGTCGTATCAAAAAATCGAAAAGCAATATGTGAGCGACAAGGACGCCAGCGGCGTGCCGATTATCGACTTCAACGCGCTCGCCCAGACAAATCCCGAGGTTGTGGGTTGGATTTACGCGCCCGGCACCAACATCAACTACCCCGTGGTGCAGACCAACAACAACTCCAAGTACCTCAACACGCTGTTCGACGGTACGGCCAATGCCTCGGGAGCCATCTTCTTGGATAGCGACGACACCGCGCCGGGCATGGTGGATCAGCAGACCACGATTTACGGCCATCACATGAACGACGGTTCGATGTTCAACGTGATTTCGCGTACGACCGATCAGGCGACGTTCGACAGCATGGAATACGTGTACTACATCACGTGCGATGCGACGTATAAGTTGCGCCCGCTGGCGACCAAGGTGGTCGAGGACACGTATGCCAAGGCGCGCACGCCCAACTTTGAGGGCGATGACGGACTGAAGAATTACCTGTCCGAGATGCTCGACGGTGCCTCTGCCGTGGCGAGCGATGCCACCGACCGTGCCGCTTCGGCAACCAAGGTCGTAACGCTTGTGACCTGTCGCTCGCTGTCGCTGAGCAACACACGCGCCGTCATGGTGCTCACGCCGGTCGAGGAATAAAGTGTCCGGGAGCCCCGTCCCAAAAAGACTGCCCTGGAAATCAAAAGGAGAAATGATGTTTGAGAATGGCAAATCGATGCCTTCGGTTGATGCTTGGCTGCGCGAAGCCAAGGCCGATGTTTCGGCGGCTGATTGTGGGATGTACCTGACACACAACGGCGTGGTGCGCGCGACGCCCAAGGCCGAGGTGCGTGGGGTCGAGACCGATGGTGTGGCGCCTGGACATAAGGTGGGCGGCATGGCGTTTGGCTTCGATGCCGAAAAGGTGCAGGCCGCTATCGAGGCAACGCACGCGATGCCGGGTATCGGTTACGTGCGCGTGTGGTTGGCGAGTGGCGAGCTCGCCGTGGGCGACGACATCATGCTCGTGCTCATTGGCGGGGACATTCGCCCGCATGTGGTCGATGCGCTGCAGGCGCTCGTCGGTACCATCAAAAATGAGTGTGTGAGCGAGGTCGAGCGCGAGGCGTAGAGGCTTGCGTCGATAGAAGGCTCGTTTATAAAAATGCCCGCCGGTACGTGTGATACCGGCGGGCATTTTGTGTTTTGGGCGCGGTGGGCGCTACACGCGCGTCGCATCCTTGGGACTCATGGTCATGCTCTGGAAGCGGTTCTCCATGTAGTCGTTATCGAAATACTTGCCGTAGAACTGCGCGACGGGAATATCCGGCTCCGTGCCGTTGACGCGCTGGTACCAGTAGTCGAGCGACTGCAGCGTCATGACGCCGTCGACCAGCATAATGACGGTAAAGATGACGGTAGCCGAGTAGCGACTCTTCCACGGAATCATGTTGATGAGCTTGAGCAGCCTCGGCAACAGCAGCTTGATCCAGATAAGGCCACCCAGGCCCCACAGGCAGGCAAAGCCCGTGCAGGTGCGTCCGCCCGTAAGGACGGCGAGTGGGTCGGGCATGCCGAACAGCTTCATGTGCGAGTAGCTCCACGAGACCACGCCAAATGAGGTCTGCATAAACCAGCCCACGAACACCTCAAAGCTCGCGCCGAGCACAGCGCTTACCAGGAAAATGATGATGGGGTTCTTTTTATAGAAGCGGTTGAGCACCATGGTCATGAGTACGGCGCCAAAGCCATAGATGGGGCTGAAGGGACCAAACAGCATGCCGGCGCGGTTCTGGTAGACGCCCGGGTCGTCGACTGTCATATGCCAGATGTCCTCGGCGATCAGGCCGAGCACGCAGCAGACGAAGAATACCCAGAACAGGTTGAAGTAGTTGAGCTTGATGTAGCCCTCGCCGGTTTCATCGCGGCCGAGCATGCCCTCCGCCGCGGCGTCACGGTCGAGCATCTCCTGCAGGCGGCGCTGCAGTTCGCGCTCCTGGCGCAGCGTGGGGTCGACGGTTGCCGAAAGTGCAACGAGGATGCCGAGCTGGATCGCGGGACGCAGCAGGAAGGGCCCGATGCCCTGGAGCATCACGTCGACCAAAAGCTCGACGACGGTGAATGCAATAAGGATGTAGGACAGGCGGGCGGCGTTGCGGCGCTGGTTTTTGATAAGGTCCAGGCCAAAGATGATCAGGATGACGGCACTTGCCGCAGAGAGCATGATGCCGGCGACGATGAGTCCAACCGAGACCAGCATATTGTCGCCGAGCTTTTCGGCGGCGTTGCCGTTGATGAGCGCGGTGATGACCTGCCACATAAAGGCGCCGACCGACGGGAGTGTGCCCACGCCGGATAGGATGCACAGGACGGCGTACACCTTAATGATGAGGGGAATCTTCTTGACCTCCGTGGCGCTGGGGACGCTGGGGTCGAGTTCGTTTCGATCCATACAGAACCTTTCTCGCTTTGTCCTAGGCTACAAGGATACGCCGCCGACCTGCCAAAAGACAGGACGAACGTCCCAATTGCAACTTTGTAATCCCCAACGGTGGACGCGGCGGCCATCTGGGGGCGCGGGCGCTTGCACTGGACAGACCGATAAAATGTTTGGCCACAAAACGGATTATTAGCTCGGTGGGCTTTTAAAAAGCGCTGCTCATGCGCTGGGGAGCGCGTCGTGCCGTGCGTATAATAAGGCGGGTAACGCCAAAATACGAGGCTCTGAGGGGATGCCATGTCTCAAGAAACCATCCGCGCGGCCGAGCGTGCCGCGGGACAGGTGAACGCCATGTCGACGTATGATCCGGACTCCGACCAGCTGCATGAGGAATGCGGCGTTTTTGGTGTTTGGGCGCCCGATCGCGACGTGGCTCGACTGACGTACTTTGGCCTGCGTGCACTGCAGCACCGTGGCCAAGAATCGGCGGGAATCGCCGTGGGTGACGGCGGTACGGTTATGGTCCGCAAGGATCTGGCCTGCTCGACCGCGTGTTCTCCAACGCCGACCTGTCGACGCTCTCCGGTCAGCTGGCCGTGGGTCATGTGCGCTACGGCACCGCCGGCGCCAAGAGTTGGGAAGCCTCTCAGCCACACCTCTCTACCATCAATAGCGTCATTATCGCGCTCGCGCACAACGGCACCCTCGTCAACACCGACGAGCTGCGCCGCCAGCTGATCGAGCTGGGCGTGCCGTTCCTCTCCAATTCGGATTCCGAGGTCGCGACCAAGCTCATCGGCTACTTTACCCAGCGTACGGGCCACCTGCGCGAGGGCATTCGCAAGACCATGGAGCTCGTGCGCGGCGGCTACGCCATGACGCTCATCAACGAGCAGGCGCTCTACGCCTTCCGCGATCCGCATGGCATTCGCCACTGGTGTTGGGCAAGCTGGTGGACGAGGGGCTGGACCAGGCCGATGCCGCATCCGTTTCGCAGCTGCCGTCGCAGGACGGCGCCGCGACGGTCGACGCCACCACCCATGTTACCGGCGCCGGCGGCTGGGTCGTTGCCTCCGAGACTTGTGCGCTCGACATTGTGGGCGCCGAGTACGTCCGCGATGTCCGTCCCGGTGAGATTTTGCGCATCAGCGCCGAGGGCCTGGTGTCCGAGCAGGGCGTGCCTGCCGCCGAGGAGCCTGCTAACTGCATCTTTGAGCAGGTCTACTTCGCTCGCCCCGATTCCATCATGAACGGCAAGAGCGTCTACGCCTGCCGCTACGACATGGGTCGTCAGCTGGCACATGAGGAGCCCGTCGAGGCCGACCTGGTCATCGGCGTGCCCGACTCCGGCCTGCCGCCCGCGGAGGGCTATTCGCACGAGAGCGGTATTCCCTTTGGCGAGGGCCTTATCAAGAACCGCTACGTGGGTCGTACGTTTATCGAGCCTACGCAGGAGCTGCGTGCCATGGGCGTGCGCATGAAGCTCAACCCGCTGCGTGACAACATCGAGGGCAAGCGCCTGGTCGTCATCGACGACTCCATTGTGCGCGGCACCACCATGGTGCAGCTCGTCAAGATGCTGCGCAACGCCGGTGCCAAGGAGATTCATATTCGCATCAACTCGCCCGAGGTCATCTGGCCGTGCTTCTACGGTATCGATACGACGTGCAGTCGCAGCTTATCAGCGCCAATAAGACGGTCGACGAGATTTGCGAGTATATCGGCGCCGATTCGCTGGCCTTCCTTTCGGTCGAGGGCCTGCTGAAGGTTATGCCCAAGGGCGGCTACTGCGATGCGTGCTTTACCGGCCGCTATCCCGTGGCGATTCCCGAGAGCTTTGGCCGCGACAAATTCATGGAGGGCTTTAAGCCCCGCAACCTGGACAAGCCGCTACACTTTGACGACGACGCCGTGGTCGAGAAATATGACGACCGCAGCTGGGAAGAGGAGCACGGCGAGGCCTAAAACCTGCCATTTAGGGACAGGTTTATTTTGGTAGGTTTTACCTGCTGTTTTGTTGATATGACGGCGCGCGCTGTTATGGCGCGCGCCGAAATGAACGCAACTATGAGCACCGTTTGGCGCCCGCGCGTCGGACGGTAATGGGAGAGGAAGGCTCAGATGAGCGACAGCAAGCATGTGACGTACGAGGACGCCGGCGTCGATACCGCCGAGGGCGGCCGCGCCGTCGACGCTATTAAGCAGATGGTCAAGGACACCAACCGTCCCGAGGTCATCGGCGGCATCGGTGGCTTTGGTGGCCTGTTCTCGGCTGCCGCGCTTAAGGATATGGAAGACCCGATCCTGATTAGCGGCACCGACGGCGTGGGCACCAAGCTCGTGCTCGCCCAGATCATGGACCGTCACGAGACGGTGGGCCAGGACCTGGTCGCTATGTGCGTCAATGACATTTTGGCTTCGGGCGCCGAGCCGCTGTTCTTCCTGGATTACGTTGCCATCGGTCACATCGAGGCCGAGCACATGGCAAAGATCATCAAGGGCGTGGCTGACGGCTGCAAGCTCGCGGGCTGCGCGCTCGTGGGCGGCGAGATGGCCGAGCACCCCGGCGTCATGGCTCCCGCCGATTACGACCTCGCCGGCTTTACCGTGGGCGTCGTCGACCGTCCCAAGATGCTTGACCCCGCGAACGTTCGCCCCGGCGATGTGATCCTGGGTCTGCCTTCCACCGGCGTGCACTCCAACGGCTACTCGCTCGTGCGCAAGGTCATCGGCGTCGACGGCATCAAGCCGGGCACGCCCGAGGCCGCCGCTAAGGCCGAGGAACTGAGCCGTCCGCTCGAGGAGCTCGACGGTGCTTCGCTGGCCGATGCTCTGCTGGCCCCTACGCGCATCTACGTCAAGCCGATTCTGGAGCTGCTGCGCGGCGGCGCCAACGTGCACGCCATCGCCCACATCACCGGCGGCGGTATCACCGAGAACCTCAACCGCGCGCTCGCCGACGACGTCGACGCCGTGGTCACCCGTTACGGCGCCGAGATGGGCTGGGATGTTCCGCCCGTCATCACCTACGTGTCGCGTCAGGCCGAGCTCGCGCCCAACGAGGCATGCAAGACCTTCAACATGGGCGTCGGCCTGTGCCTGATCGTTGCCCCCGAGGACGAGGCTGCCGTGACCGAGGCCCTGGTCGCGCTGGGCGAGAAGCCGTTCCGCGTGGGCGAGTGCGTCGAGGGTTCCGGTAAGGTCGTGTACTCCGATGAGCGCTAGCGAGCAGATGGCTGCTGCCGAGGGCCTGGGCTTTGTGCCCTACACCCGTCCGACCGGCACCGATACGGCCGAGCCGCTTAAGATCGGTGTGCTCATCAGCGGCTCCGGCACCAATCTGCAAGCGCTGATCGATCTGATTGCCGCCGGCAAGCTCAATGCTTCGATTGAGCTTGTGGTGTCGAGCCGTCCTTCGGCTAAGGGTTTGCAGCGCGCTGAGCGCGCGGGCATCCAGACGCTCACGCTGTCCAAGGATGTCTATGCCGACCCCATCGCCGCCGACGAGATCATCGCGCACGAGCTTCTCGAGCGCGGCTGCGAGTATGTGGTCATGGCCGGCTACATGCGCATGGTGCACACACCGCTGCTGGCGGCGTTTCCCAACCGCGTGGTCAACTTGCATCCGGCGCTGCTGCCGAGCTTTACCGGTGCGCATGCGATTGACGATGCCTTTGCGCGCGGCGTCAAGGTAACTGGCGTGACCGTGCATTTTGCCAACGAGATCTACGACAACGGTCCCATCATCGCCCAGCGTGCGCTGGCTGTTGAGGAGGGCTGGGATGTCGACACGCTCGAGGAGCACATCCACGCGATTGAGCATGTGCTGTATCCCGAGGTCGTGCAAATGCTTGCCGACGGCCGCGTTCACGTGCTGGAGAGCGGCAAGGTCGCAATTGATCCGGCACGCTAGTCGTGTGTAAGAGGGCTCATTGAGCGTTCTTTGGGACGTAAGCGATCTAGAAAATCTGATAGGGCCCTGTCCGTGCGCGGGCGTGGCCCTTTTGTGTGGTCTACTCTGTTTGCTATACTGCTAGCAAGTAGAGAGGAGCCGCTATGGGTACAGCAACGGTGCAGCTCAACACACGAATCGACCCTATGCTCAAGGCCGGTGGCGATGCGGTCCTGACTCGTAATGGGCTGGGGCCGAGTGACGCCATTCGTGCGCTTTGGACCTATCTTGCCGAGCATCAAACGCTGCCGGGATTTATGGTGACGGATAAGTGCGAGACGCCCCGTGCGAAGAGTCTTGCCGAACAGGGGTGTGGTCTGGCTTTTTCCTCATTGGGGTTGAGCTTCTCAGATTTTGCGCCAGGCGAATCATCGGCGGACAACTGGGATGCCGTACGCGATGATATGTATGACGCGATGATTGCCGACATAGAGGCGAATTGCCGATGATTGAGGCAAAGCGGCTCTTGGTGGACACGAATGTTTGGCTTGATTACTACCTGCAAGAGGGCGCATTCGACAACGTGAGAAGATTGGTTGAACTGGCCGAAGCGGGAAAGATCGACCTTCTGTACGCGCCAACGACGGCAAAGGACGTGTTCTATATCTTGCCTCGGCGTCTAGCTCGACGGAATGTGAATGGGATTAACGCTTCGTTCGGTCCGGCTGCATGGGCATGCGTCGAGCATATGATGCAGGTGGCAACGGCTTCCCCGCTTTCGATGGCGGAGTGCGAGATGGCGCGCATGCTTGGCAAGCGCATGCCGGACCTCGAGGACAATCTCATTATCGCCTCGGGCGATACGGCGGATGTTGACTACGTGGTCACGAGTGACCGGCGCATGCTGGAGGCGATGCCCGAAGTTTGCCTGACGCCTGCCCGTGCACTCGATATGATTGGAATCCTCGACTAACCCTGCCTGCCTCGTTTCGCTATCATATGGGGCATTGTGAACCTCACGCAACTTTGGAGGACGGTATGGCGGATAACGCCGAGATGCTATTCTCGCCTGAGCTGGTGTTTTTTGATTGGGAGTGCGCGACGCCGGATGAGGTGTTTGCGCGGCTCGAGGACGAGCTTGCACCTCGCGGTTACATTGCGCCCGGTTGGCTCGATGCCGTCCGCACGCGCGAGGATGCCTATCCCACGGGTCTTGCCATGCCGGCAGCCAACATCGCCATCCCGCACACCGATCCCGGATTTGTGGCTAAGCCTATATCGCGGTGGTAAAGCCCGCGGCCCCCGTGGTGTTCAGTGCAATGGCGGGCATGGGTGCCCCCGTGCCGGCGCAGATTATCATCAATCTGGGCATCGCCGAGCCGGGCGACCAGGTCGAGGCCCTGCAATCGCTTATGAATATCTTTATGGATGCCGACGCCGCAGCCGATGTGCTCGGCCAGACCACATGCCAGGGCATGGTCGACGCCATCCGCCGTCACTTCTAAGGTGGGGCTGAGCCGGCACTTGGGGACTGTCCCTAACTGCCGGCTGCCAGACCCGTCCCCTTTGCACCAAAATGGTGCAGATTAACCTGTCCCCCATGCACCAGGTGTGTCGCGGGGTCCGCGTTGTGACACAATGGCGTTTGTTCGATTCGTGATGCGAAAGGCCAACTATGGCAAACAAGAAAAAGAACTCCGAGGCCGCGCCGACGCCCGAGCAGCAGGCTCGCGCTGCCTCCAGCTCTCGTAAGAAGCAGCGCAAGACGTACGTGTCTAAGACCGTCAAGATCGTCCTGGTGGTTATCGGCGTGCTGGCAATGCTGCTTTCCGTCTCGGCCATGGCATGCTCCGGTCTCATGTCGCAGGCAGAGGATACCTCGAGCTACAAGCTTACCGGCGGTGTCGCCGCCACCATCAACGGCACCAACCTCACCGAGGACACCGTGACCAAGCAGATCATGAGCATGCGCACGTCCTACGGTTACACCAAGGACAAGGACTGGGCGCAGTATCTGGTCGACAACGACCTGACGCCCAAAAAGTACCGCAAGCAGCTCATCGATTCCTACACGCAGCAGATTCTGCTCCAGCAGGCGCAGAAGGAAAACGGCGTGACGGTGTCGGACGAGGAGGTCGAGAAGGCATGGAAGGACGCGTGCAAGAGCGCGGGCGGTGCCAAGGCCTTTAAGAAGACCCTTAAGACCTACGGCTATACCGAGGACACCTACAAGGACTCGCTCAAGGAGAACCTGGCACAGCAAAAGCTTAAGGACGCCGTGGCGCCCACCAGTAAGCCCAAGGACAGTGAGATCGTCGATTACATCAACGAGAACCTGTCTAACTACAACGATGCCCGCCGCTCATCGAACATCCTGATCAAGGTTGATTCCGACGCATCTGACGAGGACAAGGCCGCCGCCAAGGCCAAGGCGCAGGAGTGCCTGGACAAAATCAACTCCGGCGAACTGAGCTTTGAGGACGCCGTGAAGCAGTATTCCGACGACACCGGCTCCAAGGAGAAGAAGGGCGATGTTGGTTGGGATAAGCTCACCACCTTCGTCGACAGCTACCAGACGGCGCTCGAGGGGCTCAACAAGGGCGATGTGAGCGACGTGATCGAGTCGACGTACGGTTACCACGTCATCAAGTGCACCGACTACTTCCATGTCGATAGCCAGGTCGATGACATCAAGCAGGTACCCAAGGACATCAAGAAGTATGTCTCTAACGTGGTGAAGACGCAGGCGGCAAGCACCGCATACAGCGAGTGGCTGGAGCAGTACAAGAAGGACGCCGACATTACCGTCAACCCCATGCCCAAGGACGTACCCTATAACGTGAGTCTAAAGGGCGTCACCAAGAGCTCGACCGACAATTCGTCGACGACTGAGTAATCATGGGACGGTGCTCGCGCGAGTGCCGCCCACGCTATTAGAGAGGATTTGCAGATGACCAACGAAGAGCTGCAGAAGGAAATGATCGCGGCCATGAAGGCCAAGGACAAGGTTCGCCTGTCCATCATTCGCCAGGTCAAGGCCGAGGTGAAGAATATCGAGGTTAACGAGCGCCGCGATGTGACCGAGGAAGACGTCAACAGCATGATCAAGCGTCTGATCAAGCAGACGAGCGAGACGCTGGAGATGTCCATCAAGGCCGGCACCGACCAGGAGCGTACCGACAACCTGACCGAGCAGGTCAAGATTCTGGAGAGCCTGCTGCCCGCGCAGGTTTCGGGCGAGGAGCTCGAGGCCCTGATCGAGCAGGTCATCGCCGAGCTGGGTGCCACGTCCAAAAAGCAGATGGGCCAGGTCATGGGTGCACTCGGCAAGGCCACCGGCGGCAACTTCGATAAGCCGGCCGCGGCAAAGATCGTCGGCGCAAAGCTTGCGTAATTTGTTACGCGGTTTTACCAAACCGCGTAACGGCTCGACGCTGCAAACCCGTACACACGGCAATCTGACGTTCAATTTCAAGGGCGCGACCATAAGGTCTGTGCCCTTTCATTTCACGTCACCTTGCTCGCGTGTACGGGTTTTCGCTGACTTATGCTCAACAAGGGCGGTTGTATTATTTTCGGGTCTTGAGGGGCGTGGCCGTCATGGTCGCGCCCCTTTTTGGTGGGGCACTCATTGGGGACAGACTCACTCATTGGGGACAGGCTTAAATGAGTGCCCAATGAGCAGGTACTCATTTAAGTCTGTCCCCAATGAGTGTCAACGAGTGGGTGGAAGGTTGCGGGTTCTTTACGGGAATGTAGTGTGGGCTGCGGAAACGTGGTTCTTTCCGTACAATAGTTCAACTCGTGTAAACGCAGGGAAGGGACATTCATGGCAGACATGATCGAGATCAAGCATCTCAGCAAGTACTTTGGCGACCTGCATGTGCTCAAAGATATCAATCTCACCGTCAAGCGCGGCGAGAAGCTCGTAATGATCGGGCCTTCCGGCTCGGGTAAGTCGACGCTCATCCGCTGTGTCGATTATCTTGAGGAGCCCACGTCGGGCGAGGTCGTCATCGACGGTACGCCGCTCACCAAAAAGAATCACCTGGAGATGGCTCGCAAGTATAGTTCCATGGTGTTTCAGCAGTTCAACCTGTATCCCAACATGACGGTGCTCGGTAACCTGACGCTCGCGCCTATCAAGCTGCAAAAGAAGAGCAAGGAGGAGGCGACCGAGATCGCTATCGCCGCGCTCAAGCGCGTCGGCATGGCACATAAGGCCGGTGAGTATCCGCAGAATCTCTCGGGCGGTCAGCAGCAGCGCATCGCCATCGCCCGCGCCCTATGCACCAAGCAACCCATCATCCTGTTTGACGAGCCGACCTCGGCACTCGACCCCGAGATGGTGCAGGAAGTTCTGGACGTTATGATTGAGCTCGCGCAGGAGGACATCACCATGATCTGCGTGACGCACGAGATGGGCTTTGCGCGCCAGGTGGCCGACCGCGTCATCTTTATGGAGGACGGCCGCATTCTGGAGGAGGGCACGCCCGAGCACTTCTTCGATAACCCCGAGAACCCGCGCTGCCGCGAGTTCCTGTCCAAGATTCTGCACTAGGCGCGGTGATGGACATGACGGATATGACGAGGGCGGCCGTGTCGCGCCGTCACTTTTTGCAGCTGGCTGGCGCCGGCATGCTTGCGCTGACGGGGGCCGCGCTCACCGGTTGTGGCAACTCTACCAGCGGTGAGGCCTCCGACAAGGGGTCCAAGCTCGCGGCCATCAAGTCGCGTGGCCATCTGAATGCCGGCGTTAAGAAAGACGTTCCCGGCTACGGCTATTACGACACCGCCAAGGGCCGCTTTGAGGGCATGGAAGTCGATTTGTGCTACCAGATCGCCGCTGCCGTCTTCGGCGTGAGCTACAAGGAAGCCCGTGCCCAGGAGCTTGTCGAGTTTACCGACGTAACGCCCAAGACACGCGGCCCGTTGATCGATAACGGCCAACTTGACGTGGTCGCGGCGACCTATACCATCACCGACGAGCGCAAGAAGAGCTGGGATTTCTCGACGCCGTACCGCACCGACTACGTGGGACTCATGGTCAAGAAGCGTTCGGGCTTTACCTCGATTGAGGATCTGGATGGCAAGGTCATCGGCGTGAGCCAGGGCGCCACCACGCAGGGCCTGATCGAGCAGATGATCAAGGACAACGGCTTTAGCTGCAAGCCCGAGTTTAGGGCCTTTAGCGGCTACCCCATCATCAAGAGTTCGCTCGACGCCGGCAATATCGACGTCTTTGCCATGGACCGCTCCACGCTGGCCGGTTACATGAACGAGACCGTTGAGCTGCTGCAGCCCGAGGTCAAGTTTGGCGAGCAGGGCTACGGCGTGGCGACCAAGAAGGGCTGCGACCTTTCGGCCGTGGTCGATCAGGTGATTTGCGATCGCCTGGCCGATGGCTGGCTCGACCAAGAGGTCAAGACCTGGGGTCTTGTATAGGCGCATCGTCCAAGGAAGGAATCAAATGCTCGAAGGATTATTTGACGCCGACCGTTGGTCGACGACATTTCAAAACATGGGGCCCTTCTGGGAGGGCTTTGGCGTGACGCTGCAAGTGGTCGTTGCCGGCCTGCTGCTGTCGCTGGCGCTGGGCACGCTGCTGGGCGTGTTCTCTACCACTCGCTCGCGCGTACTGCGCGCCATCAGCCGCGTGTACGTGGAGTTTTACCAGAACACCCCGTTGCCCGTGCAGGTGCTCTTTATGTACATGGCCGGCCCGCAGTTTTTGCAGGCCATAACCGGTGCCGACCAGCCGGTGCGCATTGCGCCGTTCGTGCTGGGCTTCTTGGGTGTGGGTCTGTATCACGCGGCCTACATTTCGGAGGTCATCCGCACTGGTATCGAGGCGGTTCCGCGCGGTCAGATGGAGGCGGCCCAGAGCCAGGGCTTCACCCGTGCGCAGGCGTACTGGTACATCGTGCTGCCCCAGACGTTCAAGATCATTCTGCCGCCGCTGTGTAACCAGGCACTCAACCTAGTCAAGAACACGTCGGTGCTGGCGCTCGTAGCCGGCGGCGATCTTATGTATCGCTCCGACAACTTTGTGAGTCTGTACGGCTACCTGCAGGGATACATCGTCTGCTGCCTTATGTATTTCATCATCTGCTTTCCGCTCGCCATGCTGGTGCAGTGGCTCGAGCGCCGCTCCAAGGAGCGTCCGCGCGGTGTGAGCCTGGCCGAGCTGGGGCTCGACAACGTAGAGGAGGCCTAGCGCATGGAAATCTTCAACGCGACCAACCTGCTCTACATTTGGGGCGGCTTTGTTAAGACGATCGAGATCTCGGCGCTGTCGATCTTTTTCTCGCTCATCTTTGGCACGGTGCTGGCGCTCGTCAAGAGCTATGCGCCCCGCCCGTTCCGTATTTTGGTGAGTGCCTATATCGAGCTGTTCCGTTGCACGCCGAACCTGCTGTGGATCCTGTTTATCTACTTTACGGTGCAGGGTTTGGACATTGTGATTTCGACCATCGCCTTTACGCTGTTTACCAGCGCCGTTATGGCCGAGATTGTGCGCGGCGGCCTCAACTCGATTCCGCGCGGCCAGTTTGAGGCAGCGCAGAGCCAGGGCTTTGGCTTCTTTGCCACCATGCGCTACATCATTCTGCCGCAGACGTTTAAGACGATCATTCCGGCGCTGTTTAGCCAGTGCACGACCGTCATCAAGGACAGCTCGTATCTTTCGGGCATTAACGTGGCCGAGCTCATGTACACGGCAAACGTCGTGATGGCCCACGCGATCGACCTGTCGCAGGTGCTTATGCTCTACGGCCTGGTGTTTGCGATGTACTTTGTGCTCAACTTTGGTATCTCGCTGCTGGTTCGCGCATATCAGAGGCGAATGGTGGCAGCGTAGAATGTGGCAAAGGGACAGTCCCTTTGTCACATAGAGAAAGGAATCGCGATGAGCGATCTGGAGAATAAGAAGAATCCTGTGGTCATTACCATCGCGCGCGACTTTGGCGCCGAGGGCCACGAGATTGGTCGCATGCTTGCCGACGAGTTGGGGATTCCGCTGTATGACAACGAGCTGCTGGTGCGTGCGTCGCTGCGCGCGGGCGAGTCGCTCGATAAGATGGCCGCCTACGACGAGCGTCTGGCTGTGGAGAACATGGCGTTTCTGCCCGACCGCTACGATGCGCGTTCGTACTCGGATAAGTTGTTCCAAAAGATGAGCCAAGTGATTTTGGATCTGGGCGAGACCGAGAGCTGCATTATCGAGGCCGTCTGTCCGATTATCTGCTGCGCAACAACCCCAACCACATTGCCGTGTTGGTGACCGCACCCTTTGAGGACCGCGTCGAGATCGTGCGCAAGAAGCGCGGCCTTAACAAAAAGAAGGGCGCCAAGCTGGTCAAGCAGCAGCAGAAGGCGCGTGAGGCGTTCTACAAGCGCTACAGCGCCGGCAAGTGGAAGATGACGAGCGGTAAGGATATCGTCGTCAATCGCGCCAAGCTGGGCCGCGAAGGCTGCAAAGACGTTATCGCCGCTGCCTACCGCTACAAAGTAGCGCAGCTCGAAGACTAACCGACCAAAACCACCACAAAGGGGACAGTGCACCTTTGTGGTGGTTTTTGTTTTAGGCCGAGGGGAAGGCCTTGGCGGCAGTGCCTATCCTCGGCTTTTGCATAGTCTCGATCTGTAACACCAAGCCAGCGAAAATGGCTCTAACTGTTACAGATTTAGATGAACCGTTCGGCCGTCAGCCCAACGTCTTGATCTGTAACACCAGGCGGCATATTTGGTCTCTAACTGTTACAGATTGAGATGCGGCGTGGGCGGCCGGCACAATATCTCGATCTGTAACAACTGCAGGGCTCAACGGACTCCAACTGTTACAGATTGAGACAAAACGACCGGGCAAGTCCCCAACCACCACAAAGGTGCCTGTCCCCATCGTGGTGGTTGGGGCGGCCGGCATAGAAAAAAGTCCCCGCCGGGCGTGTGCTCGACGGGGACTTTGCCGTTTGGCGGCTAGTGCTGTAGGTGATTACTCGCCCAGCAGGCTCTTGGTGATGGAAGCGGCGGCCTTCTTGCCGGCGCCCATCGCCAGAATGACCGTAGCGGCACCGGTGACGATGTCGCCGCCGGCCCAGATGCGGGGATCGGTGGTCTGGCCGGTCTCCTCGTCGGCAACGATGTAGCCCCACTTGTTGAGCTCCATCTTGCCGCCGATCTTGGCAGCGAAGGGGTTGGCGTTGGTGCCGATAGCCGAGATCGCGACGTCGCAGGGGATCTCCTCGATGGCGCCCTCGATGGGCACCGGGCGACGACGGCCGGACTCGTCGGGCTCGCCGAGCTCCATCTTCTGGACCTTGACGGCGCACACGGAGCCGTCCTCGCCAGCGACAAACTCGAGCGGGGAGACGAGCGGCAGAACCTCGACGCCCTCGGCCTTAGCATGGTGCAGCTCGGCGCGACGGCAGGGCATCTCGTCCTCGGTACGACGGTAGGCGATGATGGCATGCTCGGCGCCCAGGCGCTTGGCGGTACGGACGGCGTCCATAGCCACGTTGCCGCCACCAAAGACGACGACGTTCTTGCCGTGCTTGGTGGGGGTGTCGTACTCGGGGAACTTGTTGGCCTTCATCAGGTTCACGCGGGTGAGGTACTCGTTCGCGAAGAAGACGTTGGGCAGGTTCTCGCCGGGGACGTTGAGGAACTTGGGCAGGCCAGCGCCGGTCGCCACGTAGATGGCGTCAAAGCCTGATCGAACAGCTCCTCGGCCGTGGCCATGTTGCCCACGACGGAGTTGTACTCAAACTTGACGCCCATGTCCTCCAGGCCGTCGATCTCGCGCTTGACGACTGCCTTGGGCAGACGGAACTCGGGGATGCCGTAGACCAGCACGCCGCCGCCGGTGAAGAAGGCCTCAAAGACGGTAACGTCAAAGCCGTTACGGGCGAGCTCGCCGGCGCAGGTGATGCCGGACGGGCCGGAGCCGACGACGGCGACCTTCTTGCCGTTCTTGGGAGCCATCTTGGGCGTGGAGGCGAGCTCGGGGCGGTCACCCAGGAAGCGCTCGAGCTGGCCGATGGCCACGGGCTCGGACTTCTTACCACGGATGCACTTGCCCTCGCACTGGTTCTCCTGCGGGCAGACACGGCCGCAGATGGCGGGAAGCATGGAGTCCTCGCGGATGGTATCGAGGGCGCCGCCGAAGTCCTTCGCGCGGATCTGCTCGATAAAGCGGGGGATGTTGATGTTGACGGGGCAGCCTCAACACAGAACGGCTTCTTGCAGTTGAGGCAGCGCTCGGCCTCGGCCAGCGCCATCTCCTCGGTGAAGCCCTTGTCGACGGGGCGGAAGTCGCAGGCGCGCTCGGCAGCCGGCTCCTCGTTATCGGGGGTGCGGGGCGACTTCATATCGGCAACGAAACGACCGTTAACTAGTGGCATGCGCAGCTCTTTTCCTCATAGGCCTTGAGGGACGCGCCCTCTTCGGAACGGTAAGCGGCCTGGCGGGCACGAAGGTCATCCCAGTCGACCAGGGTGGCATCGAAGTCGGGGCCGTCGACGCAAGCAAACTTGGTCACGCCGCCCACCTCGACGCGGCAGCAGCCGCACATGCCGGTGCCGTCAACCATGATGGGGTTGAGGGACGCGGTGATGGGGGTGTCGTACTTCTGGGCGGTGAGGGTCGAGAACTTCATCATCGGAACGGGGCCGACGCAGAAGACCTGGCTCACGGCCTTGTCCTGCAGCAGGCGCTCCAGCGGAGCGGTGACAACGCCCTGCTCGCCGTAGGAGCCGTCGTCAGTGGTGATGTGGATGTGGTCCTCGTCGAGGAGCTCGCGGAACTGGTCCTCCATGAGCAGGAGGTCCTTGGTGCGGGCGCCATGATGGCGTGCACCTCGTGACCGGTCTCGACCAGGTGCTTGGCGACCGGGAAGGCAATTGCCAGGCCGACGCCGCCGCCAATGACGGCGCAGGGGCCCTCGGCCATCTCGGTGGGAACTCCCAGCGGGCCCACGACGTCGCGCAGCGACTCGCCAGCCTCGTAGGTGGACAGCATCTCGGTGGTCTTGCCGATCACCATGAAGATGAACTCGACCCAGCCCTCGTCACCGTTCCAGCCGGCCAGGGTAAACGGGACGCGCTCGCCCGTCTCGTTGGCGCGAACCATGAGGAACTGTCCAGCGTGCGCATGTTTGGCGATTGCGGGCGCCTCGATGCGGAACTTGAACACCTTCTCCGAGAACTGCGTCTTCTCCAGGATCTTATACATAGAACCCCTCTCTTGTTAGGGCTGCCGAACCGTGCCTCCACGGAAATGGACGGTAGCCCGAGTAAAACCGTACGCGCACAGGCGTTGTGCAGACATACGGTGCAAATTATACCCTCATGGACATGCTGTTTACGTGTGTCTTCGGCGGTTGGGAAAAGTGACCTGCCAAAAAGGGACAGGTTTATTTTGGTAGGTTTTATCAGGCAAAACGGCAAAGGGGGCCGGCCTCAGGTTGTGATGAGGCCGGCCCCTTTTGGGGCGCTATGTGTGTATGGCAGTGCGGGGTTTATTTCGATGTGGCCACCGGGGCGTTTTCGTAGATAAAACCTGCCAAAATAAACCTGTCCCTAAATGGTAGGTTTTAGTGTTTGCCGTTGGCGGAAGCGGCGCCGTTTACGTGGTCGCGGGCATAGACCACGCCGTGCACGATGGCCAGGCCGGCGGCGTCGGCGGCGCGGGCGCAGGTGTCCTGGAAGTCCTCGGCCTCGCGGGCGCGCAGCTGCTTGAGCACGTAGTCGGCGACAGCCATCTTGCCGGGAGGGTTGCCGATGCCGGTGCGGATGCGGCTGAAGTCGCGACTGCCCATCTTGTCGATGATGGAGCGCAGGCCGTTGTGACCGGCGTGGCCACCGCCCACCTTAACACGTACGTCGCCGGCGGGAATGTCGAGCTCGTCGTGGATGACGAGCAGCTCCTCGGCCTTGATCTTGTATTCGCGGCAGAGCTTGGAGATGGGCCCGCCCGAGGTGTTCATGTACGACTGCGGCTTGACCAGCACGATCCGGCGCTTGCCGCCCTCTTCCTCGGGATCGTTGATGTTGATGAGCGCGACCTCGGCGCCGGCCTGGTTTTTCCAGTACGTGACGCCGGCCTGACGGGCCAGCTCGTCGATTGCCTTAAAGCCGGCGTTGTGGCGGGTCTCGGCATATTCCTCGCCCGGGTTGCCAAGCCCGGCAACCATGCGAATCTTAAGCGGCTGTGCAGCTGCCATGTTCATCCTTTCGTTGATTTGTCGCCTGTTATGGTGAGCGACCCTGTTGCCGCTGTCAAATGGAGGGCAATTGAGGTTGTTTGGGGGCGTTTGGACGGCCGTCAAAATCCGAGGTGGACAGTTAGTTCAGATACGTATAAGTTCTGAGGACTCGAATTGCTCAATTCAATGCCGATACGTTGTTTTGGAACTTTAGTTAGTCCATATGACGCTGTTTTGAAGTCTGCCCCGCTTTCAAATAGGGCGAATGGTATAGAGATAGCTGCAAAACAGCCTAATTCAATGTGTCAATTTATACGTATTTGAACTAACTGTCCAGCCCTGTTCGACGGCGCACGGGTGATTCGCCGTTTAGACCGGCGCAAGGCCGATTCCGGCCCGCAGAGCGTTGAGCCAAGCGGCCTGACGCTTGCGATAGCCCTTGATGCGATATCGGAATCGGACTCCTGCGAGTCGATGCATCGTTTGGGCGAAGGCTTCGAGTGCAACAAGGTCTTTCATTTGGTCGCGATTGATAACCAGGACGTGGATGCCCATTGCCTTGAGGCCATTATTTCGATTGCCATCGTGGATGCGAGCGTTTTGAAGCTCATGCCCAATTCCGTTGTATTCGTTGTCGACTCCTGCAGCTGGGCAATATAAGTCGCAGATGGCATAGGGGATGCCGGAGGACATGTTGACCGCAAGAGTGTCGAAGTCGATTCGATGGTTGAGTAGCAGGCCTCCCATGGGCAGGCTGCAACATCCGAATCCGCCAAAGCGCATGGGCGCTCCGAGAACGGCAAACATTAGGGATTCGGCTGGGGATGCAGATCCGGGTCGGGCGAGATTGACTGCCGTGCGAAACGAGGCGTAGGAGCTACTTTTGGCAAACTGTGCGACTGCTTCGAGCTCATTTATGGTTGTGGCAGGCTCGCATTTGTAGTGCGCCTGTTCGTAGCGGGTTTCGGTCTGCTGTTCGGCCGCCGACTGGTCGCCCCGGCAATCGAGGTCGTCCATCGCTTCGTAGCCATCGCCCTTGGGCCAGATGTCGTCATAGGCAATGGGGTATGTTGCCCCGGGAGGAAGGGAGTAGGTTCCGAGCAGTTCCATGAGAAGCATCAAGGTTTTGGCGACTGATTCATTTTTGGAACAAAGCATGGCTGTCATGGCAGGAGACGTTGCGTAGATGTCGGCCTCGACGTGCATAATTGCACCTTCAGGAAGCGGAGCGGAGAGAATATGCTGAAGAAGTCGCTTGTCGGGGCGTCTGTTGTCTTCGTCTGAAACGAGAAGATCGAGCAGTTCGGAATCATCTTCATTCCAGGCGTCGAGTATTGAAAGTGCGTCAAAGTCTATCGCGTCATTATTGGGAATGCAGCTAGCCAAGGCCTGTGCTTGCTGTTCACTATCAACGGAGTCCCAAGGTAGGGCAGAGTACGCCCGTCGTGCGCGACGAATTGCGCGGAGGGCGGAGAGATGTGAAATCACGGTCGTCATAGCTATAACGTACTAAGTTGGCGGCAGAATGCGACCGCCATACCGTTCTTTTCGCTCAGCGGGGCGCTGCGCGCCATGAACGGCTGGGTGTTATGAAATCGGTGGAATCGGTTGAGGGGATTGCAGGAAATTGAGCTCTGCCGCGAAGGTTGACGATAGCTACTGGACAGTTAGTTCAGATACGTATAAGGCGACGGGCATTCGAGGCGTTTCTAAGGGCCTCGAGGGTGATTTGAGGGTAAATATGCGGCGGTTGTACTCGAAAACGATGAGCTTTGGGCGGCATGGCATCCGCCGGGGAGCTCAGAAGGCTCCGAACGGCCCTTTGGGGCTTTAAAAAATACGTATCTGAACTAATTGTCCAGGGAAGGTTGGCGAGGGATAGAAAAAGGGCCGGAAGCGAGCTTCCGACCCTTTAAAAGCATCAAAGATGATGCGATGTGCGTTGGACTACAGCGCGAAGTCGCCGCCGACGAGCGTGGAGACGGGCTCCTCGTGGTAAACGGCGGAGATGGCCTGAGCGAACTCCTCGGCGACCGAGATGGTCTTGATCTTGCCGCCGACCTCGACGGGAATGGCGTCGGTGACGAGGCACTCGACGATCGGGGCGTCGTTCAGACGCTCGATGGCCGGACCGGAGAAGATGCCGTGGGTGGCGCAGACGTAGATGTCGCCAGCGCCCATAGCCTTGAGCTCCTTGACGTTGGCGCACAGGGTGCCAGCGGTGTCGATCATGTCGTCGTTGATGATGCAGGTCTTGCCCTTGATGTCACCGATGATACCCATGACCTCGGCGGCGTTGTGGCGCGGACGGCCCTTGTGGGCGATGGCCAGGTCGCAGCCAAGCATGTCGGAAAGCTTCTTGGCGGCCTTGGCACGACCCACATCGGGGGAGACGACAACCAGGTTGTCGGTGTCGAAGTGCATGTCGTTGTAGTACTGGCCAAACAGCGGCAGCGCGGACAGGTGGTTAACCGGGATATCGAAGAAGCCCTGGATCTGGCCCTGGTGCAGGTCGAGGGTGATGATGCGGTTGACGCCGGCGCGCTCGAGCAGGTTGGCGACGAGGCGGGCGGTGATGGGCTCGCGCGGGCCGGCCTTGCGGTCCTGGCGGGCATAGCCGTAGTGGGTGATAACGGCGGTGATGGAGCGGGCGGATGCGCGCTTGGCAGCGTCGGTGGCGATGAGCAGCTCCATGAGCATGTCGTTGACGTTGCCGCCGGCCACGGACTGAATCAGGAAGACGTCGGCGCCGCGGACGGTCTCGTCGTAGCGGGCGTAAATCTCACCGTTGGCGAACTGCTTTAGCGTAAGGCCCGAAAGCTCGACCCCAAGGTACTCAGCGATCTTCTGAGCGAGGGGACGGTTGGAGGAACCGGAATACACGCGGATGGACTTGCGCATATTCTCCGACTTCTCGGGATCATTAATCGGCATTACCCTTCTCCTTTATATCGAATGCCATATAGATGCCTTGTTGCATTGTAACCGCGCGACGGGGTTAATCGGGTCTTGATAACGTCTTTACCGTCAACGGACACGAACCGACCACTCATCCGGCCGCGCAGGTCAGCATAGAAAAAGGAGCCGCCCCCATGGGAACAGCTCCTTAGATGCTTGGTAAAACGTTATACCTCGTCGTCCTCGTGCAGACGGCGGCGATAATCGGCGGCCCAGCCCTCAATGTTTACCTGACGGGCACGGCCCAGGCCGAGTGCGTCGGCCGGGACCGGCTCGGTGATGACGGAGCCGGCGGCCACGAGCGCGCCGTCGCCAATCTGGGCGGGCGCGACCATCATGGTGTCGGAGCCGATGAAGGCATCCTTGCCGATGACGGTCTTGTGCTTGTGCACGCCATCGTAGTTGCAGGTGATGGAGCCCGCGCCCACGTTGACGCCGGAGCCCATGGTGGTGTCGCCGATGTAGGACAGGTGCGGCACCTTTGAGCCCTCGCCGATCGTGGACTTCTTGATCTCCACGTGCGTGCCGGCCTTGGATCCGTCGAGCATGTGGGTGCCCGGGCGCAGGTAGGCGCGCGGGCCGCAGTCGACGCCGTTCTCGATGACGGCCTCGATGGCGATGGTCTCGTCGATGACGCAGCCGCTGCCGACGGTGGTGTCGGTGAGGCGGCTGTTGGGGCCGAGCTCGCACTCCTCGCCCACGGTGACGTGGCCGATCAGGTGCGTCTGCGGCCACACGACGGTATCGCGGCCGATAACGGCATCGGGGCCGATCCAGGCCTGCGTGGGGTCGATGAAGGTAACGCCCTCGGCCATCCAGTGCTCGTTGATGCGGTCGCGCGCGATGGCGGTGAGCTGTGCGAGCTGGATGCGGCTGTTGACGCCCAGGCCGTCGCGGTAGTCGTCGCAGTGGAAGATGGAGACAGCCTGGCCGTGGCCCTTGAGGATCTCGAGCATGTCGGGCAGATAGTACTCGGACTGCGCGTTGTCGTTGCCGATCTCGTTAATGTGGGCGGCGAGCTGCGCGCCGTCAAAGGCGTAGCAGCCGGCGTTGCACTCCAGCAGCGTGGCGGCCTGCTCGGGCGTGCAGTCCTTCTGCTCGATGATGCGCTCGATCTGACCATCGGCGCCCAGCTTGATGCGGCCGTAGCCGAAAGGATCGGGCGGGGTCATGGTCATGACGGTGCAGGCGAGCTCGCCGGTGGCGACGGTTTGCGCGAACTTGGCGACGGTGTCGGCGGTGATGAGCGGCAGGTCGCCGTTGAGCACCACGACGGGGCCTTGCGTGATGCCACAGGCCTCGAGTGCGACCTTCACGGCGTGACCGGTGCCCAGACGCTCGGTCTGCTCGACGCACTCGACCTTGGTGGCGCTGTTGGCGTAGGCGCCGTCGATGAGGGCGCGCATCTCGTCGGCGTGGCTGCCGATGACAACCACGACGCGGCTGCAGCCGGCCTTGATGGTAGCGTCGACGATCCACTGGACCATGGGCTTACCCAGGATCTTGTGCGAAACCTTGCAGTGGTTCGACTTCATGCGGGTGCCCTCGCCGGCAGCGAGGATAATTGCGGTTGCGTCCATGTGATCTCCTGTTACGTTATAGAGACGTGTGTTTGGAAACGATACACGGCGCAATATGATACCGCAGGCATATGACGAGCGCGTAACGATTGGTTTGCGGCGGTTGAGGCTTGCGCCGCCGGCGTGGCGTTTGCACTGCTTGCGTGCGGCGTTGGCGGTGCTGCGGAGCTGTTGTTTGAGCGAGGGGACGGGGGTGCCCGTGGACATCACGCGAGAGGAATCGGCCAGTGAGCCCATCGCGGCATTCTCGATGTCGCATCCGGCTGTGCCGGCCCTCTACATGGTGCTGACGCTGGGGCTCACCATGTTCTCGATGCAACCGGTGCTGATCGCGCTGTCGCTTGCGGGCGGGCTGGCATACGGGCTTGCGACGCGCGGTGCTGCGCGCACGTTGGGGGCGCTTCGCTGGCAGCTGCCGGTGATTTTGATTATCGCGCTGGTCAATCCGCTGTTTAGCGCTTCGGGCTCGACGGAGCTGTTCCGTATTGGCATGCGCGCGGTGTATCTGGAGAGCATGGTATACGGCCTGTGCATGGGCGGGCTGTTTGTGGCGAGCGTGCTGTGGTTTGAGGCGGCGGCGTCGATGCTCGAATACGACAAGGTGCTCGCGCTGCTGGGCAATGCCGCACCGGTGATTGCGCTCATGATCTCGATGTGCATGAGGCTTATCCCGCAGTTTTTGCGCCGCGGTCGTACGGTGTTGGCGGTGCAGGATGCGATTGATGTGCCGGGCCGCGCGCCGGCCGACCCCGTGCGCTCGCGCCTGCGGGCGTCGAGCGTGTTGATGGGCTGGGGCATGGAAGATTCGCTGGAGCGTGCGGACGCGATGCGCTCGCGCGGGTGGGGTGCCGCGACGCGTCGAACGACGTATGCGCGGTATCGACTGGGGCGCAGCGACGTTGCCGCGCTGGTTGGGCTTGCGTTGTTTGGCGTGGCCACGGCGGCAGTGGCGTGGACCGCGACGACGCAGTATTCGTTTTATCCGCAGCTCTCGGTGCCGGCGCCGTGGCCGGGCTATGTCGTGTACGCTGCCTGGATGGTGCTGCCTTGCGCGTTGCATGCGATTGATGAGAAGAGGTTTGGCTGATGGCTCGGTTGGATAGGGGCCCGGTGTCGGGCACGGCGTGCGGCCCGGATATGCCGGCGATTGAGGTGCGGAGCCTGAGCTTTGCCTACCCCGGGGCTGATGCTGCGGTGCTCGAGGGGCTCGACTGGTCTGTTCCCCAAGGTGCATTTGCGCTGCTTGTCGGTGGTACCGGGTCGGGTAAGTCAACGCTGCTCTCGCTGCTCAAGCCCGAGATTTCGCCGACGGGCGAATGCGCTGGCGAGCTGCGCGTGCTGGGCGAGAGCGTTGCCGACATGAACGTTCGGCGTCCGCGGAGCGCGTGGGCTACGTGTTTCAGGATCCCGAGAACCAGATCGTGTGCGAGACCGTGTGGCACGAGATGGCGTTTGGCCTGGAAAATCTGGGTATGTCGCGCGACGAGATGCGCCGTCGCGTAGCCGAGACCAGCTATTTCTTTGGGCTGGAGGATTGGCTCCACCGCGATACCGATACGCTTTCGGGCGGACGCAAGCAGCTGCTGTCGTTGGCGGCCGTGCTGGCCTTGCGCCCGCGCGTGCTGCTGCTCGACGAGCCCACGTCCCAGCTCGATCCTGTTGCCGAGAAAAATTTTCTGCACGCGCTGTTTCGCGTGAACCGCGAGCTGGGTTGCACGGTTGTTGTGGCAACGCACCAGCCGCGCCCGATGCTCGAATATGCGACGTGCGCGTATCGGATTGAGGGCGGCCGCGTGCGCGAGGTGGCGGATATGGCTTCTTTGGGACGCCGAGAATCGCTGTTTTCCGACGACATGTTGGGGTGGGGTGCCGTCCGATGTGCAAAAAACGGAGTATTCAGCAGGCGTGAGGACAATTTGGGCTCTCTGGAGCCGCCCGGGGACGTATCGAGCGCGAAAAAAAGCTCGGAATTGGACAAATCATCCGAATTTGTGGCGCAAACGTCGCTCGAGAACGGCTCGGAAGCCTTCTCGCGCACGGATGGAAGCAGAATACTCCAAAAAATGCACGCTGGGTCGGCTACCACCCTGTCGGAAGGCTGGTTTCGCTACGATCGCGCGTGCGGTTGGGTGCTGCGCGGGCTCGATGCGTCGTTTTCGGCTGGCGCGGTGCATGCAGTCGTGGGCGGAAACGGCTGCGGCAAGTCGACGATGCTTTCGGTGCTGGCCAAGACTGCCAAGCTGCAGCGTGGTCGTATGGTGCGCGGGGCGGCCTCGGCTGCGCTGCTGCCGCAGAACCCCAAGGCCCTGCTGGTTGCCGAGACGGTGCGCGACGAGCTGATGGAATGGGCCTCGACCTGCGGATATGACGAGAACTTGGCGCGGGAGCGTGCGGCGCAACTGGGATTGGACGGCCTGGAGACGCGCCACCCATACGATCTTTCGGGCGGACAGCGCCAGCTGCTTGCGTTGGCAAAGCTGCTGCTGATCGGCCCCGAGCTGCTGTTGCTTGATGAGCCCACCAAGGGCCTTGACCTGAAGAGCCGCCGCATCATCGCCCGCGCCTGCGTGACCATGCGAAGGCTGGCGGCACCGTCATCATGCTACGCACGACCTGGACTTTGCCGAGCAGGTCGCTGACGAAATCGCCATGATGTTTGACGGCGAGATCGCCTGCGTGGAGCCTCCCGCCGACTTCTTTGCCGACAACGTGTTTTATAGGGCGTGATGGGATGGCGGATTATCGCATCGTGCGCCTACTCGCAAAACTGGAGATACCGCTGCTGCTGGCGGTGCCAGCCGTGATGGCTGCGGCGCTGCTGGCGGGCGTTGAGCAGGCGGCGCTCGCCATGCTTGTCGTGGTGGCGCTGGTGCTTGCGCTGTTCTTTGCAGGCTACGAGGCGTCGCGACCGGGCCTGCGCCAGATTATGCCAACGCTGGTTCTGGCGGCGTTGGCCGCGGCGGGGCGCATCTTGTTTGGCCCCATTCCCGACTTTAAACCCGTGAGTGCCATCGCCATTATCGCGGGGGCGACGCTTGGTCGCCGCAATGGTTTTATGGTTGGCGCGCTGGCGGCGCTGACCAGCAATTTCTTTTTTGGACAGGGCATGTGGACGCCGTGGCAGATGTATGCTTGGGGGCTCGTGGGATACGTTGGCGGTGCGCTGGCGCATGCCGGCGCTTTTGATCGCGCCGATGGCACCGTGCGTATGCCGGCGCTGCTGACCTACGGCTTTGCTTCGGGTTTGCTGTACGGCGTTGTGATCAACGCCTACGACATTATCGGTTTTGTTCAACCGCTCACGTGGGCGGGTGCCATGGCGCGTCTTGCCACCGCCGTACCGTTCGATATCACGCACGGCCTTGCGACCTGCGTGTTTTTGGTCGCCCTGTACAAGCCTTGGTGTCGCCGCATCAACCGAGTCGTCGTGAAGTACGGACTGTAGGGCTGGTTGCGCCGGGGCGGGAATCAATACTGCCGAAGTGCCATTTTAAAACTATGCCGGTTTACGGGGCCAGATTGGCACAAGCAGACCATGCCGGTTATTTTTGAAATAGAGCAAGCCGTTTACCTGCGGTTTTATTATTTCGGAATTGCGTATGGTTGGGGGTTCGCGATTTAGCCCCGTAAACTGGCATAGTTTTGGAATGGCCGGCTGATATGACGGGCGTCGTGACCCTCAAGAGCCAAATTGATCCGTTTTCTTCCGTCTCCAGACGTCCCCGGGGAATCAGCTGAACTCGCCCGCCACGAAATCAGCCTATCTACTACGTTTGACCCGACACCCCCAAACACAACCGCGTTTTATGAAAAACCGCAGGCTTTCTACCTGCGGTTTTCTTTTTGCGTTGTTCGCTGTGGTTGAGGGTGGTGGCTTAAACGTAGTAGATGGGCGTGTTTCGTGGCGGATGGGTCACGTGGATACCACCACGAGGCCCAAAATGATTCGTTTTCCTCCGTCCCCAGGGGATCAGCTGGGGCTAGAGCTCTAGCGTGAGGGTGACGGGGCAGTGGTCGCTGCCGAAGATGTCGCCGCGGATGCCGGTGTCGCGTACGTTGTCGGCGATTGCGTCGCTTACCAGGAAGTAGTCGATGCGCCAGCCGGCGTTGTTCTTGCGGGCATTAAAGCGATAGCTCCACCAGCTGTAGACGCCCTCGACGTCGGGTTTGCCGCGCGCCAGGTATCGGTAAAGCCGGCGTTGAGCAGCTCGGTAAACTTGCCGCGCTCCTCGTCCGAAAAGCCGGCGTTGCCGCGGTTGGACTTGGGGTTCTTAAGGTCGATCTCCTCGTGCGCCACGTTAAAGTCGCCGCAGGTCACGACGGGTTTGCCGGTCTCGCGCTCGAGCGCGTTCAAAAAGCCGCGGTAAGCATCGTCCCAGGCCATGCGCACGTCGATGCGGGCGAGTTCGTTTTGCGCGTTGGGAGTGTAGACATCCACAAACCAGAACTTGTCGAACTCCAGCGCGCAGACGCGGCCCTCGGTTGCGGCTTGGGCGACGAGTACGGCCGCCTCGTTCTCGCCGGCGTAGGGTAGCAGTGCGTCGGCGTGCAGCACGCGCAGCGGTTCCTGGCGGCTAAAGACCGCAGTGCCCGAATAGCCTTTACGCTCGGCGTAGCTCCAGGTTTGGTGATAGCCGGCCAGGTCGATATCGACCTGGCCTTCTTGCAACTTGGTCTCTTGCAGCGCCAGGATATCGACGTCGAGTTCTTGCGCGATCTGGATAAAGCTCGGGTCCTTTTTGAGCACGGCGCGCAGGCCGTTGACGTTCCACGAGGCGAAAGTGTAAGTCTGAGGCATGGTGTCCTTTCGACGGGGTTGGCAGGCTTAAGATTAGCGCAACAGGGGCGGGGTGGGCTCCGCGCATGCTGACTTAAAGGTCGCATGCTGGGACATCGCCCGACGCCGCCCGATCAACAAGGACGGAGGGCTCATATGACGCAGGCAATATCGGACCCCAGGCAGGCGTCCGCCGCGCTGGCGGATCTGTTTGACACCCACAAGCGCGTGGTGTTCTTTGGCGGCGCCGGTGTTTCCACGGCGAGTGACATCCCCGATTTCCGCAGCGTGGACGGCCTGTATCACCAGCAGTTTGCCTATCCGCCCGAGACCATGCTCTCGCACAGCTTTTACGAGACACATCCGGCGGGGTTCTTCGACTTTTACCGCACCAAGATGATCGCGCTTAACGCTAAGCCCAGCCGCTGCCACACCAAGCTGGCCGAGCTGGAGCGAGCTGGCAAGCTCGATGCCGTGGTGACGCAAAACATCGACGGCTTGCATCAGATGGCGGGCTCGCAGCGCGTATTCGAGCTGCACGGATCGGTCCATCGCAACATTTGCCAGTCGTGCGGCGCGGTCTATAGCGCCGAGTGGATTTGCTCGCGCGAGCATGAGGACGCCGCGGGCGTGCCCGTGTGCCCTGCGTGCGGTGGTCGCATCAAGCCCGATGTGGTGCTCTACGAAGAGCCGCTCGACGAGCGTGTGTTGACCGGTGCCGTTGCCGCCATCGCCGCGGCCGATGCCCTCATTGTGGGCGGGACCTCGCTCGTGGTGTATCCGGCGGCAGGCCTTACGCGTTACTTTACTGGCGATACGCTGGCCATTTGCAATTTGGCGCCTACCGATCAGGATGCAAATGCCGACCTGCTGATTTCTTGCGACATCGCGGCCGCGTTTGCGTTCTAGCCCGTGTGCACGGATACAATAGAAAGACTGAGTGCAAAGCGACCCCGCCGCCAGCTCCCCAAGCTCGGCGGCGTGGGCATTTTAGGAGGATGTTCATGGCGAACGACAGCAAGACATGGCGGTGCGGAAAGTATGAGCTCAGCTTTGACCGTCCGCGCATCATGGGCGTCCTCAACGTGACGCCCGATTCGTTTAGCGATGGCGGGGAGCACTTCGACCCGGATGCCGCCATCGAGTACGGCCTGGCGATGCTCGACGCCGGCGCCGACATCATCGACGTAGGCGGCGAGTCCACGCGCCCCGGCTTTACCCCGGTTAATCCCGACGAGGAGGCTCGCCGCGTGCTGCCCGTGGTGCGCGCGCTGGCCAAAGAGGGCGCCATCGTCTCGATCGACACGCGTCACGTGGCGGTTGCCAAGGCGGCCGTGCGCTGCGGCGCCTCGATCGTCAACGACGTGACCGGCTTCACTGACCCCAAGATGGTCGAGTTTGTTAAGACGAGCACCTGCGGCGTCATCGTGATGCATGCCGGCGAGGTCGCCGCGCCTACCCGCACGCACGCAACGGTGCAGCTCGATACCTCGGCGGCGGCGTTTGTTGCCGAGAAGGCGCGCGAGGCGGCTGCCGAGGCCGCGCGTGAGGCTGAGAAGCCGGCTCGCCGCCGTCGCGGCAAGTTACTGGGCGAGCCTAAGCCGGAGGCCAAGCTTCCGGGCGGCGTGGTGCAGCCCTCGTTGCCGTTTGGCGATCCGGAGCCCGCGTCCGGAGCCCGCGACCGAGCCTGCAAGCGAGCAG
>JAQEDJ010000029.1 GCA_027669525.1 Coriobacteriaceae bacterium AM48-5
CTTCCTCTGAGAAGTTCGCGAAGCCCACTTCTCAGAGGAAGGCACCCGCCCGGAGGCGGCCCCAGCGCGAGACCGTCCCGGATGCTATTCGTTGTCGCCTGCGGTCATCTGCGTTGCGGAGAGCGTGCCGTCGGCGGCAGTTGCAGCTGCAGCGTCGGGCCAGACCCAGTCAGTGAAGGCCGGGTGATCGAAGCCCTCGTTGCACGCGAACTCAAAGGCCTCGGTGCGGAAGGCCTCCCACTCATCAATCTGCTCTGCAAACTTGTCGGCGTCGACCATGCGCAGCACGTCGGCGGCCAGGGCCCAGCGGTCCATGTTGTTCAGACGCAGCATGTCGAACGGCGTGGTCGTGGAGCCCTTCTCCTCGTAGCCGTGGACGCGGAAGGCGTCGTGGCCGGGGCGGTTCCAGATCAGGCGGCGAATCGTGCCGGCATAGGCGTGGAATGCGAAGAGCACGGGCTTCTCGCCGCAACCGAACAGCTCAGCCCAGCGCTCATCGCTGATGGCCTGGTCGTTCTCGCAGACGTTCTGGATCTTGAGCAGATCGACCACGTTAACGAACCACACCTTAATGCCCAACTCGCGCAGCATATCGGTTGCAGCCAGGGCCTCGAGCGTCGGCACGTCGCCACACGTGGCAACTACGACGTCAGCCTCGGCGAGCGAGTCGGCGGTCGATGCCCACTTCCAAGTCGCGACGCCCTCGGCGAGCTCGGCCTTTGCCTCGTCGACCGTCTGGAAGGTCGGGGCGGGCTGCTTGCCGCAGAAAATGGCGTTGACGCAGTCGGTGGACTGGTAGACGCGCTCGGCCACGGCAAGGGCCATGTTGGCGTCGGCCGGATAGTACGCATTCACGATATGCGTGTCGTTGGCCTTGTTGAGCAGCAGGTCGATAAAGCCGGGGTCCTGGTGCGAGAAGCCGTTGTGGTCCTGACGCCAAACATGGCTCGACAGCAAAATGTTGAGGCCGCTGATGGGAGCACGCCACGGAATCTCGCGCTTGGTGGCCTCGAGCCACTTGCAGTGCTGGTTGACCATGGAATCGACCACGTGCACAAAGCTCTCGTAGGAGCTCCACACGCCGGAGCGGCCGGTGAGCACGTAGGCCTCGAGGAAGCCCTCGCACTGGTGCTCGGACAGCTGCTCGACGACCTTACCGGAGCCGGCGAGCAGCTCGTCGTTGGCCTCGTCCTCGTAGAAGCCGGCATCCCACTGCTTCTTGGTCACCTTGTAGGCGGCCTGCAGGCGGTTGGACGCGGTCTCGTCGGGACCAAAGATGCGGAAATCGTCCATGTTCTTGGCCATAACGTCGGCAGTGTACTCACCAAAGACGCGAGCGGCCTCGGTGGAACCCCAGCCGTGACCCTTCTCGGCGACGGGGATCTCGTGGGCGTGGATATCGGGCAGCTCGAGCTCGCGGCGCACCTTGCCGCCGTTCGCGTTGGGATTGGCGCCGATACGCAGCTCGCCGGTCGGCATAAAGGCCGTCACCTCGGGGCGTACCTGGCCCTCGGGCGTAAAGAGCTCCTCGGGCTTATAGGAGCGCAGCCACTCGCGCAGCACGCGGAAGTGCTCGTGAGTGTCCTTGGCACTCGCCAGCGGCACCTGATGGGCGCGCCAGGAGTCCTCGGTCTTCTTGCCGTCGATGTGCTTGGGGCAAGTCCAACCCTTGGGAGTACGGAACACAATCATGGGGTAAGCAGGGCGGGCCACGGTCTCGCCTGCGGCGGCCTGGGCCCGCGCGGTGGCCTTGATGTCGCAGATCTCGTCAAAGACCTGCTCAAACAAGGCAGCGAAACGCGCATGGATGCTCGCGTGGCTCTCGTCGTCAAAGCCGGCGACAAAGAAGTGCGGCTTGTAGCCCATGCCCTCAAAGAACTTGGTGAGCTCCTCGTCGGACACGCGGGCGAGGATGGTGGGGTTGGCGATCTTGTAGCCGTTGAGGTGCAGGATTGGCAGGACGATGCCGTCGGTTGCCGGGTTCACGAGCTTGTTGGACTGCCAAGAGGTGGCAAGCGGACCGGTCTCGGACTCACCGTCGCCCACCACGGCCACGGCCAGCAGGCTCGGGTTGTCCATGACGGCGCCGTAGGCGTGGCTGAGCGTGTAGCCGAGCTCGCCGCCCTCGTGGATGGAACCGGGCGTCTCGGGCGCAAAGTGGCTCGGGATGCCGCCGGGATAGGAGAACTGGCGGAAGAACTTCTGCAGGCCGGCCTCGTCATTGGTGATGTCGGGGCGGATCTCACGGTAGGTACCATCGAGCAGCGACTGGGCGGTGCCGGCGGGGCCACCGTGGCCCGGGCCCATCAAGAAGATGGCGTTCTGGTTGTGATCGGCGATGAGGCGGTTGACGTGACCGAACAGGAAGTTGATGCCGGGCGTGGTGCCCCAGTGACCGACCAGACGGTGCTTAACGTCCGGACGACCAAAATCGCGCGTCTCGCCGGTCTTCTCGTCGACAAAGTCGCTGCGCATCAGCGGGTTGGAGCGAAGGTAAATCTGGCCGACGGACAGGTAGTTCGAGGCGCGCCAATACAGGTCGACACCCTCGAGCTCGGAAGCAGGAACCTCATGTCCCAGTTTTTGCCACGGCGTTCCCAGTGTTTTAGCCATTGTTTATGTCCCTTCGCTGCGCGGTCGCCTTCCGATACGGCAACCTTTCGTTGGGACTAGTATATTTGCTAAAACGTTTTATCATGGTGAAAAAAACGTTTTACCATCCTGATTTGCCATATGGACAGGCAAAAGCAGACATTCACCTGCGGCATTGTCTGTCACAGGTACTCCACATTCAATCTGCATGAATTGATAAACGTGTTTAGTTGTGTTTAGTAAAGCTCGAGCACGCTGTCCTTAACGATAAGCGCCGGCTCCAGAACGACCTCTTCGGCACGCCTGCCGCCCCTACCGGCAAGACGCTTGGACATGCAGCCAAAAGCATGCTCGGCGAGCACGCCGGGGTCCTGCTCGATCGCGGTCAACGCCGGCTCAAAGAGAACGTCGGCCGCCGAGTTGTCATAGCTCACCACCGAGATATCGCCCGGAATGCTCTTCCCCATCTCGTGCAGGCGCTTGAGCAGGCCCAGCGCAATGTTGTCCGAGCTTGCGAACACAGCAGTGGCGTCAGTCGCGAGCACCGCCTCCGATGCCTCATAGGCACTCGGAATGTAATACTCACTCTCGAACTCCAAGCGCGCATCGATGGGCAGCCCCACCTCGCGCAGCGCACGCTCGTAGCCGGCAAGACGCTTACGACCCGTATTGGAGCGGCGCGCGTTAACCAGGCAGGCAATACGGCGGTGGCCTTGCTCGATCAAATAGCGGGTGGCCATATAGCCGCCCATCTCGTGGTCGAACATCACCTTGTCGCACTCGAGTCCCTCAATGGCACGGTCAACCATTACCGCCGGGATGGGCAGATGGCTGACTTCTTCGCGCAAAGCGCGGTCGTCCGAGAATTCGTCGCCCACGACCAAGAACACACCATCGACGCCGCGCGTCACCAGCTGGCGCAGGAGCTCTAGATCGTCCTCGGCGCTTCCACCCGAGCTGGTAATAAAGAGCGCGTAGCCGTCCTCGCGGCAGCGCTTTTCCAGACTGCCAGCGAGCGAGGCAAAAAAGCGGCTCTCGATGTTGGGAACGATAAGGCCCAGCGTGCGCGATTCGCGCATGACCAAGCTGCGCGCAATCTGGTTAGGAACATAGTGGTTGCGCGCCGCGACCTCTTTGATGCGCTTGCGGTTTTCTTCCGAGATGCGACAAGGCCGGTTGTTGAGAACAAGCGAGACCGACGAGGGGGAAAGCCCCACCTCCTGGGCAATCTGCTTGAGAGTAACTTTGTTGCCCATCTCGCTCCTTCCGAGTATTCGCGCAATCTCTTGAAAGTATAGCGACCGTCCCTCTACCTCGATGATAAACACTTTACCAATCCGGTAGACGGCTGTTTTATCGCCGCGATTGGTGCAAAGCAACCTGACCACTTTGCACCATGTGATGCATTGGGGTCAGGTTACTTTGCACCAAATCCATCCGGGTGGGGTATATTGCATTCGATTGATGAAAACGACCACCATAAGGCGGATATACGTATGCACGAGAATGACTTTTTTAACGAGGACCTGCTCTGCGCGCTCGCCGGAGTTGCCGGCGAGGACAACGTGCTCATGAGCGAGCCTATGCGCGAGCACACCACGTTTAAGATCGGCGGCCCGGCCGACGTCTTTGTCACGCCCGACACCGAGCAGGGACTCGTTGCCACGCTCGATACCTGCTACCGCTGCGATCTGCCACTCACCATCGTGGGCAACGGCTCCGACCTGCTCGTCGGCGACAAGGGCATCCGCGGCGTCGTCGTGGCGCTGGGCGAAGGCCTCTCCGACATTACGGTCGACGGCACGCACGTCACGGCGGCAGCCGGCGCCCTGCTTTCCGATGTCGCCACGGCGGCAGCCAAGGCCAGCCTTACCGGCATGGAGCCCATCTCGGGCATTCCCGGATCGGTCGGCGGCGCCTGCTACATGAACGCCGGTGCCTACGGCGCCTGCATGGCCGATGTTTTGGAGTCCGTGCGCGTCTACAAACCTGCTCGCCAGCTCGACGACGGCACCCGCGGCAGCGGCAATATCATCGAGTTCGATGTCGATGAGCTCAACCTGGGCTATCGCAAGAGCCGCATTGCCGACGACGGCTTTATCGTGCTTTCGGCCACCTTCAATCTCGCCCCGGGCAACGCCGCGATGATCAAAGCCGACATGGACGACTACCGCCAACGCCGCGAGGACAAGCAGCCGCTCGACATGCCGAGCGCCGGCTCCACCTTCAAGCGCCCCGAGGGCCACTTTGCCGGCAAGCTCATCATGGACGCCGGCCTGCGCGGCCACGCCATCGGCGGCGCCCAGGTGAGCGAGAAACACTGCGGCTTCATCGTCAACGCCGACCACGCCACCGCCGCCGACGTCGACGAACTCATCCGCCACATCCAAGCAACCGTCAAAGACCAATTCGGAGTAGACCTAGAACCCGAAGTCCACCGAGTCGGCGAATTCCTCTAACAAAGAAGGCCCCGAAAGGGGCCTTCGCCATCTTTATATCAGACAACCAGTCCGGTGAGTCGCGCTCAGGACCCGAGAGGGCCGCGTGCCCGCCCGCAATATATTTGATTGATCGCGAGTTCCGCACGCAAAGAAGGCCACTTAATGTGGCCTTCTTCTTGCGCAGGACTGCCCGAGCAGGCAATCAAATATATTGCGGGCGGGCACGCGGCCCAGTCGGCTTTACGGCAGCGCAATACCGCCGAGCCAGCCCCAACGCACGCCAGAGCCAGTGCCGTAGAACCGAATAAACGCATCAAGCGACTTAGACGTAATGGCGCCCTCGTTGCTCATAACGATGCCGCCGCCAACATAGATGCCCACGTGTCCGTACAGCAGACCCGGCGTACCGGTGCCGCTGTGCGACGAGTCGGCCACGATCATGCCCACCTGCAGCGCCGAACGATCGGAGCTGTAGCACCAGGCGTTAAACATGTCGCACGCGTTGCCGCCAAAGTAGCCCACGCCGGCGTTGCGGAACACGTTGGTAACCCAGGCAGCGCACCAGTTCAGGCCAGGCGAAGGCGTGGAGTAGCATGCATTGACGACAGCCTGTTGCTTGCCCGAGCCGGCATTCTGTTGCGGAGTTCCGGGCGCATACGATCCGCCACCCGAGCTTGAACCACCCGAGTAGGAATTGTTCTTGTTTGCGGCAGCTGCGGCAGCGGCAGCCTTCTTGGCAGCCTCCTCTGCCTGGGCGGCAGCGAGAATCTCGGAATCACGCTGGGCCATGAGCTCCTTGACATCGTCGGAGAGGCCGTTCAAAACCGTCTGGACCTCCTGCTGCTTGGCCTGCATGTCCTGCATCTGAGCAGTCTGCTGGTCCTTGAGCTTCTCCAGGTCGGCCTTCTGCGACTCGAGCTCGGACTTCTGTGTATCGAGTTCTTTCTGGATGGTCTGGATGTCCTCAATGGCGTCACGGTCGCTCTTGTTGATCTTCTCAACGTAATGCGCGTTGGCGACGAGCTCCTCAAATGAGCCCGAGGCCAGTAGCAGCGACAGGATGTTGGTGCCGCCCGACTTGTAACTGGCGGCAACGCGATCGGAAAGGTCGCCGCGCTTCTTTTTGAGCTCGGTCTTCTTGGTGTCGATCTGGGCCTGCGTCTCGTCAATCTGGCCCTGCACGCCTTCGATATCGCTGAGGGTCTGGGCATTCTTGTTGGCGAGCGTCGCGTACTCATTGGCGATGCTGTCGAGCTGAGCCTGGACCTCGTCGAGCTGGGCCTGGGCGGCATTTAGTTTGTCGGTGGTTTCTTGGCTGGCCTCAGCCGCATGGGCGCGGGCGGGCAGGCCAAAAAGAACAGCCGCGGAAGCGGCGCCGAAAAGAGCCTTAAGGGCAGTGCGGCGCGAAAGCTCCTGCGTAAAGATGGAATCGTTGTTCGGTGACATATGTACTCCGTTACATGCTTATTTATATGTCGCTCAACTCAAACATATTAACGCACATCGCGCCTGTCCCAACTATTTCCACGAACGGCTGGAAAAGCATGGTCAGCGGCTCGCAAATACGCCCCACACCAAAGGTAAAGATTATGCAAATAACACCCTATGAGTACGTTAACATCAATCCTCTGGTTTTCCTGCCCTGCGTGTTTTGGGCGCCCCCAGCTGCGCTATACTCCCCTCAAGAAGTGTTCCTGATTCGATAGGAGACTACATGTCCAAAGCACTCGACCCCAAAGACACCTGCGTCCTCGTTACCGGCGGCGCCGGCTTTATCGGCTCGCATACCGTCGTTCAGCTGCTCGAGGGTGGCTACCAGGTTGTCGTCGTCGACGACCTCTCTAACTCCAGTGCCGTTGCCATCGACCGCGTCAAGACCATCGTGGGCGACGAGGCCGCCAAGAACCTCACCTTCTACGAGGCCAACGTGCTCGACCGCGATGCGATGAACAAGATCTTCGATACCCACCAGATCGACCGTGTCATCCACTTCGCCGGCTTTAAGGCCGTTGGCGAGTCGGTGAGCAAGCCCGTCGAGTACTACCACAACAATATCGAGAACACCCTGGTGCTCATCGATGTCATGCGCAACCACGGTTGTAAGTCCATCATCTTCTCGAGCTCTTCGACCGTCTACGGCGATCCGGACAATCCGCCCGTCACCGAAGAGGACCCCAAGAAGCCCGCGACAACCCCTATGGTTGGACCAAGTGGATGATTGAGCAGATCCTCATGGACGTTCACACCGCCGACCCCGAGTGGGACGTCGTGCTGCTCCGTTACTTCAACCCCATCGGCGCTCATCCGTCGGGCCTGATCGGTGAGGACCCCAAGGGCATCCCCAACAACCTGGTGCCCTACGTCGCCCAGGTCGCCGTCGGTAAGCTCGAGGCCGTTCAGGTCTTTGGCAACGATTACCCCACCCCCGACGGCACCGGTGTTCGCGACTACATCCACGTGTGCGACTTGGCATCTGGTCACGTGGCCGCACTCAACTGGATGAACGGCAAGACCGGCGTCGAGATCTTTAACCTGGGCACCGGCACCGGCACCTCGGTACTCGAGGTCGTTGCTGCCTTCTCCAAGCCTGCGGCAAGGAGCTGCCCTATGTGATCCGCGAGCGCCGTGCCGGCGACATCGCCGCCAACTGGTGCGATGCCTCCAAGGCCGAGCGCATGATGGGTTGGAAGGCCCAATACGATATCGCGGATATGTGCCGTGACAGCTGGAATTGGCAGAGCCACAACCCCAACGCTTCGCCGACGCCGAGTAGCAAATACCTACATACCGCTCTTGCCCCGATCTCACGTTGTGAGGTCGGGGCTTTTTTATGGCATGTAACCATTCGCCGAAAACCGACCAACTTTTTTATCTTGCCTGTACATGTTTAAACAACATGTTTTACAATAGGCGTATCACATCAGAACACCGGGGGAGGACTGCTCTTCCATCGGCAAGCCGAACCCACAAACAAGAAGGTTGGTGAGCGCATTCATGAAGCGTGCAAGTGGCGTCCTCATGCCCGTCTCATCCCTGCCCGGACCGTACGGCATCGGCGGCTTTGGCTGGAACGCCTACGACTTTGTCGATTTCCTCGCCTCGTGCAAACAACATTATTGGCAGATTCTGCCCCTTACGACGACGAGCTATGGCGACTCGCCCTATCAGTCGTTCTCGGCCCGTGCGGGCAACCCCAATTTCATCGACTTTGCCGAGCTTATCGAGGCAGGTTACCTGGAGCAGCGCGATATCGATGGCGTATACCTGGGCTCCGACCCCAACAATGTCGACTATGGCGCCATCTTTGGTGGCCGTCGTCAGATTCTCGACCGCGCCGCCGAGCGCTTTGCTGCCGACAAGCCGGCCGATTTCGATGACTTTATCCAGGCCAACGAGGACTGGCTCATCCCCTACTGTGAGTTCATGACCGTCAAAGAGGAGTGCGGTCTCAAGGCGTTTTGGGAGTGGCCCGCGGAGCTCCGCACCCGCAGCGAGGCTTCCGCCAAGGTCTGCGCCGACCATCCGGCACGTATGCTCTACCACCAGATGACGCAATACTTCTTCGATCGTCAGTGGAGCCGCCTCAAGGCCTATGCCAACGAGCGCGACATTCTCATCATCGGCGACCTGCCCATCTATGTCTCGCGTGACTCCGTCGAGATGTGGGCGACACCTGAGCTCTTTAAGATCGACGCCGCCGGCAATCCCGTGAGCGTCGCCGGCACGCCGCCCGACCAGTTCTCGGCTACCGGCCAGTACTGGGGCAACCCCATCTACGACTGGGACGCCATGGAGGCCGACGGCTTCTCCTGGTGGGAGGGCCGCATTCGCGCCGCCCTCGACATGTACGACGTCATCCGCCTGGATCACTTCCGCGGCTTCGAGGCCTATTGGGAGGTGCCGTTCTCCTCGCCTGATTCGTCCTACGGTTCGTGGACGCAGGGTCCCGGCCTCAAGCTCTTCAAGACACTCGAGGAAAAGCTCGGCACGCTGCCCATCATCGCCGAGGACCTGGGCTTCCTCACCCCCGGCGTCATCGATATGCGCGACAACTCGGGCTTCCCCGGCATGAAGATCCTGCAGTTTGCCTTTGAGGGCACCAACTCGTACTACCTGCCGCACAACTACATTGCCAACACCGTCGCCTACGTGGGCACCCACGACAACGAGACGGCACGCGGCTGGTTTGAAGGAACGGCTACCCCGCGTCAGCGCGAGCAGACAGCCCTGTACACCCATCAGCAGGCCGGCGAACCCATCGCCGACGCGCTCAACCGAACCATCGCAGCCAGCGTGAGCGACACGTGCATCTACACCATGCAGGACCTGCTCAACTTGGGCAACGAGGCGCGCATCAACACCCCCGCCACGCTGGGCGGCAACTGGACCTGGCGCATGCTCGACGGCGCCATCACCCGCGAGCTCGAGCACAAACTCACCGACTGGACCGAGACCTACTTCCGCATCCCGTCGGAAGCCGAAATCGAGCTTCCTCAATAGGAGCTACCGCGCCCGACCCCTCCCCACCGTGCGGACGCGCTTGCTTACCCGCGCGAGGCCACCCCAATCCCCTCGCGCGGGATTCTTATGAATTGCAGACATGTAATCAACCCATTACAGGAGGAAACATGCCCCAAATTAACCTCATGGAACTCGCCGAGCAGTCTTTTGGCACCTCGCTCGAGCAGCTCGACGACCGTCGCATTTACAAGCTGCTGGTCAAACTCGTGCAGGAGCGCTCCGCCGCCTGCCCGCTCAACAACGGCAAGAAAAAGCTCTATTACATTTCCGCCGAATTTTTGATCGGCAAGCTGCTCATCAACAACATGATCGACCTCGGCATCTACGACGAGGTTAAGGACCAGCTCACCGCCGCAGGCCACGACCTCAACAAGATCGAGGAGTTCGAGGTCGAGCCGTCGCTCGGCAACGGCGGCCTGGGCCGCCTGGCCGCATGCTTCCTGGATTCCATCGCCACGCTGGGCTTGACCGGCGATGGCGTGGGCCTCAACTATCACTACGGCCTGTTCCGTCAGCGCTTTGTCGACAACCAGCAGAAGGCCGTCCCCGACGAGTGGCTCGGTGAGCAGGACATCCTAGTCGACGACGACCGCTCCTACACCGTCGAGTTCGGCGATTTTGCCGTTACCTCCAAGCTCGTCAACATCGACGTGCCCGGTTACGGCCAGCCCACCAAGAACCGTCTGCGCCTGTTCGACCTGGCGAGCGTCGACGACGGCCTGGTCCCCGGCAGCTCCATCGACTTCGACAAGACCGAGATCGCCAAGAACCTCACCTTGTTCCTCTACCCCGACGATTCCGACGAGCAGGGCCGCCTGCTTCGCATCTACCAGGAATACTTCATGGTGAGCAACGCCGCCCAGCTCCTGATCGACGAGGCCATCGAGCGCGGCAGCAACCTGCACGATCTGGCCGACTACGCCGTGGTCCAAATTAACGACACGCACCCCACCATGGTCATCCCCGAGCTCATTCGCTTGCTCACCACCGAGCACGACATCGAGTTTGACGAAGCCGTGACCATCGTACGCTCCATGGTCGCCTACACTAACCACACGATTCTCGCCGAGGCGCTCGAGAAGTGGCCGCTCGCCAGCCTGCAGAAGGTCTCGCCCGCCATCGCCGACATTATCGTCAAGCTCGATGAGATCGCAAAGGCAGAGCACGACGACCCGCGCGTCGCCATCATCGACGAATACGACACCGTCCACATGGCCCACATGGACATCCACTTTGGCTTCTCCATCAACGGCGTCGCCGCACTCCACACCAAGATTCTGGAGGACACCGAGCTTCATCCGTTCTACGAGATCTATCCCGAGAAGTTCTCCAACAAGACCAACGGCATCACCTTCCGCCGCTGGATCCATGGAGCCAACCCCGCGCTCGCCAGCCTGCTCGACGATGTAATCGGCACCGACTGGCGCAGCACCGGCGATCTGAGCAAACTCGCCAAGTTCGCCGACGACAAGGACGTTCTTGAGCGCCTGGCCGCCACCAAGGTCGAGGCCAAGGCCATCATGCGCCAGTTCATGGCGCTCGAGCAGGGCGTGACCATTCCCTCCAACGCCATCATCGACGTCCAGGTCAAGCGCATCCACGAGTACAAGCGTCAGCAGATGCTCGCGCTCTACATCATCTGGAAGTACTTCGATATCAAGAACGGCAACAGGCCTAAGCACCCTGTCACCATCATCTTTGGCGGCAAGGCGGCGCCTGCCTACACTATCGCGCAGGACATCATCCATCTGATCCTGACGCTGTCGCAGTGGATTGCAAACGACCCCGACGTGGCTCCCTACCTGCAGGTTGTCATGATCGAGAACTACAACGTCACCGCCGCCGAGCGCGTGATCCCCGCCGCTGACATCTCCGAGCAGATCAGCCTGGCCTCCAAGGAGGCGAGCGGCACCTCCAACATGAAGTTCATGCTCAACGGCGCCCTAACCCTGTGCACGCTCGACGGTGCCAACGTGGAGATTGCCGAGCTCGTGGGCGACGAGAACATCTATACCTTTGGTGCCTCGTCCAAACAGGTCGAGCAGCTCTACGCCGACGGCACCTACAACGCCGGCGCGCTCTACCGCAAGCCCGGAATTAAACTGCTGGTGGACTTCATCACCAACCCGGCCTTTATGGCAACCGGCAACGCCGAGCGCCTGCAGCGCCTGCACGACGACATTAAGGGCAAGGACTGGTTTATGGCCCTGCTCGACATTGAGGAGTACATCCAGACCAAGGAGCGCGTGCTGGCCGACTACGAGGACCAGGACGCCTGGATGCGCAAGGCGCTCATCAATATCGCCAACGCCGGCACCTTCTCGTCCGACCGTACGATCTCCCAGTACAACGACGAGATCTGGCACCTGAGCTAGCTCATTCTCCTTACCCATCCTCTTGAGAAACGGAGTCGTGGCAACACGGCTCCGTTTTTTGTGCCCGCACGTTACCCTGTGATCCGACTCGGCCAAACAATCTCGATCCGTAGCAATTACTCAACCAAAACGGTCCCAGCCGTTACAGATTGAGACATACCGGCCCCTCCCCTTGGGTTTATCTCAATCTGTAACATCTAGCAGGTGTAATTCGCCTTTGGTGTTACAGATTTAGATGAAATGGTTAGCTCAGCGGAACCGTCTCGATCTGTAACATCTAACGTCCGAAATCGGCCCTATCCGTTACAGATCGAGACAAACGACCGGTCAGACAGTCCCAACACAAAGAAAGGCTCCCCTCTCGCCCAGTGGACGGGAGGGGAGCCTTATATGTGACCGCGGCAAAAGGATGGCAAAGCCGCAGTCGCCCAAAGGAAGGGCCTGGTTGCACCGGGCCTAGATAAGGTTCTTGCCAGAGACCTTATCGAAGAGGTGGGTCGCGTTCTTCTCAAACTTGAACCAGATGGGGTCGCCCGCCTTGAGCGCGCCCTTGGCCTCGAGGTCGACGACGGGAATGATCAGGACGAACTGGCCATCGGGAGCGGTCACGTGGACATGCTCGGTCGAACCCATGAGCTCGGTCACCTCGACGGTACCCTGGAGCGCGCCCTCCTCGTCCTTGTCGGCAAGCAGAATCTGCTCGGGACGCACGCCGGCCGTGATCTCCTTCACGTCGCCGCCGTCCCAGTTGAGAGCAAGCTGAGCGCAGGTCTCGGGGGCGAGCGCCACGTTCATATCCTCGGTCTTGACGGTAAAGCCGTTGCCCGAGCGCACCAGCTGGGCATCGAAGAAGTTCATCTGCGGCACGCCGATAAAGCCGGCGACGAAGATGTTCGCGGGATGGTTGAAGACCTCCTGCGGGGTGGCGATCTGCTGGACGACGCCGTCCTTCATGACCACGATACGGTCACCGAGGGTCATAGCCTCGGTCTGGTCGTGAGTAACATAAATGAACGTGCCCTTGATCTCGTGGCGCAGCTTAATGAGCTCGGCACGCATCTGGTTACGAAGCTTGGCGTCCAGGTTGGACAGCGGCTCGTCCATCAGGAAGACCTTGGGGTCTCGCACGATGGCGCGGCCGATGGCGACGCGCTGGCGCTGGCCACCCGAAAGCGCCTTAGGCTTACGGTCGAGATACTCGGTAATGCCCAGGATCTCGGCAGCAGAGCGAACCTTGCGGTCGATCTCGTCCTTGGGGACCTTCTTGAGCTCAAGCGTAAATGCCATGTTCTCGTACACCGTCATATTGGGGTACAGAGCGTAGCTCTGGAACACCATGGCGATGTCGCGGTCCTTGGGCGCCACGTCGTTGACGCGCTTGCCGTCGATGAGCACGTCGCCCGAGGTAATGTCCTCCAGGCCGGCGACCATGCGCATCGTCGTGGACTTACCGCAGCCAGAGGGGCCAACGAGGACGATGAACTCCTGGTCGTGAACGGTGAGGTTGAAGTCCTCTACAGCGAGCACACCGTCCTCGGTAACCTTGAGGTTGTGCTTCTTCTCCTCGGTCTTCTTCTTTTTGCCAAAGAAGCCCTTCTTTTTTGACTCGTTGTTGGGATACACCTTCTGAACATGTTTGAGAACGATCTCGGCCATGTCTTTACCTTTCGATACGCGGCGCCGCGCTGAGAGGCGCCGCCAAAACTTGCAAAACAGTTACGGCATCAGCCTTGACGGCACCTGCCACCACACCGTCGATGATGTACTTCTGGCAGAAGATGTACATGATGACGATGGGGATGACGACCATCATGATGCACGCCATCATGGGGCCGAGCTCGACGTGGCCATAGCCGCCACGGAAGTACTGGATCAAGATAGGAATGGTCTTGTACTTGGTGGAGTCGAGCGTAAGGTAGGGCAGCAGATAGTCGTTCCAGACCCACATGGTCTCAAGGATGCCGACCGAAAGATAGGTGGGCTTCATAATGGGAAGGACGATCTTAAAGAACACTTGGACCGGGTTGCAGCCGTCGATCATGGCCGCTTCCTCAATCTCGAGCGGGATGTTCTTGACGAAGCCGGCGAACATAAAGACCGCGAGGCCCGCGCCAAAACCAAGGTAGATGAAGCAGATGTTAAACGGCGTGTTAAAGCCGATGCGGTCCGCGAGGTTGGACAGCGTGAACATGAGCATCTGGAACGGTACGACCATCGAGAAGACGAACAGGTAATAGAAGAAGTTCGAGATCTTGCTGTTGACGCGCACCACGTACCAAGCGCACATGGAGCAGCACACCAGAATCAGCACGACCGACGTGACCGTGATGATAAGCGAGTACATAAACGCCGAGGCAAAGCCCTGCTCGTTCAGAGCGTGCACGTAGTTTGCGAGGCCGTTGAACGTCTCGGGCGTGAGCAGATCGAACGCCGTGGTGGTGCTGATTGCGGTCGCTTTCTTAAAGGAATTGAGCGCAATCATGAACACGGGGTAGATCCATGCGAGCGACAGGATCGTAAAGAAGATCGAGAGCGCGCGGTTGATAGCCTTATCGCGTTTCATTACTGCTGCACCTCCTTGGACCTCGTGGCCTTAAGCTGGATCATAGAAATAGCGACAACCAGGATGCAGAAGATAACTGCCTTGGCCTGACCGATGCCCTGCCATGCGATGCCAGCACGCGAATAGAACGTGTTGTAGATGTTCAGGGCGAGCATCTCGGTGGAGTGCGCCGGGGCGCCACCGGTAAGGGCGAGGTTCTGGTCGAACAGCTTAAAGCCGTTGGTGATGGACAGGAACAGGCAGATGGTGATGGTCGGCATCAGGTTGGGGATCTTAACCTTCCAAAACGTCTGCCATGCCGTAGCGCCATCGACCTTGGCGGCCTCGATGTAGTCAGACGGAATGGACTGCAGACCGGCGATGTAGATGATCATCATGTAGCCGACCTGTTGCCACAGGGTCAGGATGATAAGGCCCCAGAAGCCAGCGGCGGAGTTGAGGGCGATAAGCTGGGCACCCACGTTGGAGAGCAGGCAGTTGATCAGAATCTGCCAAATGTAACCCAGTACAATGCCGCCAATCAGGTTAGGCATAAAGAAAATCGTACGGAAGATGTTGGTGCCCTTGAGCGCCTTGCGAGTGAGCGCCTGCGCAATGGCCAGCGCGATCACGTTGATGAGCACCGTCGACAGGAAGGCAAACGCCACGGTAAAGAAGAACGACGTGGAGAACTGCGGATCGGACAGCGCGCGCACGTAGTTCTCGATACCGACAAAGTGCGCGTTATTGATGGTAATAAACTGGCAGAACGAGAGATAGAAACCCTGGATAAAGGGAATCACGAACCCGATCATAAACGCCAGGCACGTGGGCAGCATAAAGAGCGGCCACCAGCGCTTGAGTGCTTTGCCCATAGAAGGGTCCTTTCAATATGCAGGGGGCGGGCAAACCTACGTCTGCCCGCCCCCTGTCGCTAATCAGATAGCTTGGGCAGCAACTGCTTACTCGGAAGCAGCCTTCTCGGTCTTCCAGCCATCGACGAAGGCGTTCTTGACGCCGTCCCACTTGGTGTTGTCGGCAGCATAAGCGATGAGAGCCTGCTTGAGGTTCTTCTTCCACTCCTCGGAGGGGATGTAAACGAAGTCCCAAGCGACGGTCTTCTTGCCGTCCTTGGCCATAGCAACGGCCTGCTGAGAGAAGACGTTGGTGGTCTCCTTAGCGCTCTTGAACGGGGCGGTCAGACCCATCTTGTCAGCGATGATGCTGGTGGCGGTGTCAGAAGTGACGCACCAATACATGAAGTCCTCGGTGGCCTTCTGGGCATCCTCGGAAGCCTGGGAGCTGACGCACCAGTAGTTCTCGCCGCCGGAGCACAGGCCCTGGTTCTCCTCGCCGTCGACGCCGATGTAGATCGGCAGCATGCCGAGCTGGTCGTCGGTCATACCGGCCTTGGTGAGGTCGGCGTAGGCCCAAGAGCCGTTCTGATAGAAGACGGCCTTGCCGGTTGCGAACTCGTTGGTGGCGTCGTCACCGGTCTTGGAGGCGAGCTGCGAAGGATCGCAGGTGGAGTCGGTGATATACAGGTCGAAGATCTGCTTAAAGTTGTCGAGATACTCGCCCTTGATCTCGTCGTCCTCCTGATTGTGCTCCTTCTCGAACTCGTAGTAGAGCGGGAGGTTGGCGAGGTGCGTGGTGTAGCGCCAGCTGGAGGAGTCATCCATACCGGCGGAAGTGAAGGCACCGTCAACGCCGAGCTCGTCCTTGCGGGCCTGGATGTCATCGGCGCAAGCTTCAGCTTGTCGAAGGAGTTGATGTCCTCGGCCTTGTAGCCGGCCTTCTCGAGGAGCTCCTTGTTGTAGATGATGCCGTAGCTCTCCTGAACCCAGTCGATACCCAGATCCTTGCCGTCGGACTGCAGCGCCAGGGAGTCGTCGATGAGCTCGCCGCGGAGCTTGGTGTCGGAAAGATCGGCGCAGTAGTCCTTCCAGTTCTTAAGGCCGGTGGGGCCGTTGACCTGGAACAGCGTCGGAGCGGAGCTCTTGGACATCTCGGACTTGAGCTTCTCCTCGTAGGTGTTGGAGGCGGCGGTCACGATCTTGACCTCGACGCCCTTCTCCTTCTTGTACGCCTTGGCGATCTCCTTCCACTCCTTGTCGACCTCGGGCTTGAACTGGAGGAAGTAGACCTCGGCAGCGTCACCAGAAGCAGAGGAGCCAGAGCCGGCAGAACCACCGCAGCCCACGAGGCCCAGACCAAGAACCGCAGCCGCGGAACCAGCAAAGCCCAGGAACTGCCTTCTGCTCATTTCGTTCTTCATTACAATCCACCCTTTCACACCGTGGCGGCACCCTTTGCCGCCGCCTTCGGAGATTGGCTCGGGGACTTTGCCCCTTTTGCTGACTTGTACAATACGCTATTTGGCTAGTTGTTTGAACAAGTATTACTAGAGCGGTAGAAAAACTTCGGTGAACGGTAATTTCGACTTGATACTTGACAAGTTTTGTATAAACAATTATTTGTTATCGAATGCAGAGAAAACGCCCGATCAAGCCGATGCATCGTCGGTTTGACCGGGCGTTTTCGCTTTGAGGGCATGAGTCTCGTCAGGCTGCGAGCTAGCCGGCTATCGCTTGGAATTGACGCGGTAATGGAAGATCTCGGGGTGTGTGCGGGCATGCGTGACCTCGAACAAGATGCCGTCCGAGGTGTACGACTGGCTCTCCATAACGGCGACGCAGTTGTACTTGCCAAGGTCCAGATAGCTGCAGTCCTCATCGTTGGCGAGCTCGACACTCACCGTACGGCGGCTCGCCATCACTTTGATGCCGCGCTTGTGCTCCAGATAGCCGTAGATAGAATCCGCCGCGATCTCGGGGGTCAGGCCCTTGGCGATCGACGCCAAAAAGTAGCCGTGGTCCACTTGGCGCGCGCTGCCGTTGAGGCTTCGGACACGCACGACGCGAATCAGCTCCTCGCCCACCTTAAAGCCCAGGCGACGAGAGAGTTGCTCAGTGCAAATCAAATGTTCAAAAGACTTGACCTCGGTCGATGCGACGGCATTGTTGCGTTTTGCGAACTCGCCAAACGACTCAACCTCTTCGAGTGCGCCCAGCATATCGGTTTCGCCCTTAAGCCAAATAACGCGCACGCCCTTGCCGTGTATAGGCTGCACAAACATCTGGTCGGCCAGCATGCTCAAGGCGCGTCGAACGGTATTGCGCGTGCAGCCAAACTCCGCGGTCAGCTCGGCTTCGGTTGGCAGCATCTCCTGAAACGCATAGGTCCCGTTGATGATGCGCGAACGGATCTCGCGGTAGATTCCTTCGTAAATCGCTTTTGGCATGATTTCACCTCTAATGAATATGTATGGCTAGGCACGATAGCATTTCTTAAAGTTGTTTAAACCGATTATCGGTAAAGCACGGATTATTTACCGTCGACGTTCCCCCGAAACCCAAATCGGACCGAATCAAAACCGTCAATGCGGCAAGCAGCCAGTCCTCTACAATGAGTTCATTGTTTAAACGTTCTTGCTCGCACAGCATGTTGCATCCGGAAGGCATATTATGCTGCAGAAAATCCAACGCTTTGGCGGAGCCATGTTCGCGCCCGCCATGCTGTTTTCTATATCAGGCCTCATGGTCGGCATCTCCGCCCTCGCCACGACCGTAGACATCGTCGGCGATCTCGCCGTATACGGAACCCCTTGGTACGTTTTCTGGACCATCATCCAGCGCGGCTCGTGGACGGTCTTTAAACGTCTCCCGCTCCTTTTTGCCGTAGCGCTGCCTATCGGCCTTGCCCAAAAGCAACCGGCGCGCTGCTGCCTCGAGGCACTCGTGGCCTATTTTGCCTATTGCTTCTTTTTGAGCGAGATCATTAAGCTGAGCGGCGACAACCTTGGGCTTAAGTACCCATCATCTTTGACCCCCGCCAGCGGTATCACCGTCATCGACGGCATCAAGACGCTCGACACCGGCATTATCGGCCCGCTGGCGGTATCGGCAACCGTCGTCGCCATCCATGACCGTTTCTACGATGCCAAGGTTCCCGATTGGCTCGGCACCTTCTCGGGTTCCTCGCTGGTCTACCTCATCAGCTTTTTTGCCGTGTTTGCCCTTGCCGCCATCTCGGCCGCCATCGTGCCCTTCGCATACGCTGTGACCGAAACGCTGCGCCACGCACTTGCGGGCGTCGGCCCCTTCGGCGTGGGCATCTTTGTGTTTTTGGAGCGAGCGCTCGAGCCCATGGGGCTGCACCATCTGCTCTATATGCCCATATATTACGACAATCTGGTCATTCACGACGGTATTTACGCCACGTGGACCAACCTGCTCCCCATTCTCTCCCATAGCACGCGCCCTTTAAATGAACTTGCGCCCTGGGCAGGTTTTACCGCCACCGGCTGGGGCAAGCTCTTTGGCCTTCCCGCCATCGCGGCAGCATTCTATTTCACCGCCAAACCCGAACGCCGCGCCGGCCTTAAAGTCATCCTTTTGCCCGCCATCGTCGCCTCGGTGGTCTGCGGCGTCACCGAGCCGCTCGAGTTTCTCTTTATGTTCACCTATCCTGGACTCTTTTTGCTCTACGCCGTCCTATCCTCCTGCCTTGCCATGACCATGAACTTCTTCGGTATCGTCGGCATCTTCTCGGGCGGTCTCATGGAAATGACGGCCTTCAACTTCATCCCACTCATGCGAATGCATGCCGGCTCCTACCTTTTGGCGCTCGGTATCGGTCTTGCCTTTAGCCTCATCTTTTTTGTTAGTTTTCGAGCACTCATCTTGGTCTATGACCTTAAGACGCCGGGCCGCGAGGATCATGTCTCCAATCGCGCGGCAATCGATCGTTTAACGGGAAGCGGCTTTGCCAAAGAGCAATCTCCCAATGGCGAGGTCAGTATTCAATCCGATCAAGATCACGTCCTCGCTGAGCGGGTAATTCAGCTTTTAGGTGGCGTTGGCAATATCGTGGGCGCAACCAACTGCGCCACGCGCCTGCGCGTCGAGGTCGCAGACCCTTCCATCGTTGCAGATAATGCGTCGTTTGTCGCGGTGGGCGCCAAGGGCCTCATCATTACGGGCAAGACCGCCCAGGTGATTATTGGCATCTCCGTTCCCCGCGTTAAAGAGCATTTTGACCAGATCATGGGCCTCGAGCCGGGATTTGTGCCCACCACCTCGGCCTCCCCTGCCGCCAGCGCAGCCCATAAGCGCGGCGATATCTGCTTCTTCGATATCGACGGAACACTCGCCTGGCAAGACCCTCGAGTGGCACAAGAGCTTCCCGAGAGCGAGCGAGACCTCTCCCCCTATCCCAATGAAGCGGTCTCGCAAGCCATCCGTGATTTTGTCGCCAAGGGCAATATGGCGTTTATCTGCACAGGCGCACGCTGAGCTGCATCCATCCAAAGCTGCTCGAGCTGCCCTGGACCGGCATCGTCTGCCTCGCGGGTGGCTATGTCGAACTTGAGGGACACGTGATTCGCGATTTGGCGATGACGCCCGGCATGCTGCAGCGCCTTGCTCCCATTCTTGAGCAATCGGACGAAGTGATTCGTTTTGAGGGACTCAATGGCGTCGTTCGCATGAGTGCCGATGCGCCCGACGCTCCGGGATACGCCCGCACCGTGGGCGATGCAATTACGCAGCTGCAACATTACAGCGCCTACAAGATCTTAATGTCCACGTCGCTTGCCAACCGCATCGCTCAGGATCAAGCGTTTGAGCCGCTGCTCTGCTTTAACGAGCTCGAGCTCGAAGTGACCGAGATTTCGCCTCGCGAATGCACCAAGCGCGAGGGTATCCAGTCCGTACTCGACGCCCTCGATCCCCACCACGGAACCGTATACGGCATCGGCGACGCCAGCAATGACGTCTCGCTGATGAACGCCGTCGATGTCGGTATCGCCATGGGCAATGCGCCGGACTTCCTCAAGGAAAAGGCCGACTATGTCACCGACAGCATCGACCACGACGGCGTCGTCACCGCGCTCGAACACTTTGGGCTTATCTAGCCAAGCCCCTACCGCACTTGCGGCCGCATGGACCAATCGTCTTCAACCGCCGCGCTCGACGCCCTAATGTGGCAATATGTTGTCTGCATAATGCAACGATGCAACCTATCAAAGAATGCGAGAACCCGTGTCCAGTCCGTTTACCAGCTTTTTAGCCCAGCACTTTGACCAGATTAACGACTATCTGGCCACGTTCTTTGACGGACAGGCGACTTCCGCCGATATCGAGCGCTACCTGTATACCCCGCTCTCGGCATTTACGGCAAACGCTGGCAAGCGCCACCGCCCGCTCATCTGCATGCTCGCCGCCACTGCGGTAGGCGGCAGCTTTGAGAGCGCCCGCAGCGCAGCGGCGGCCATCGAGCACTTTCAGTCGGGCGCACTCATCCACGACGACATCGCCGACAACGGGCAGATTCGTCGCGGCAAGCCCTGCATGCACCTTACCGAGGGCACCGGTCTTGCCATCAACTGCGGTGACCTGGCGCTCACCATGGTCACCAAGACGGTTCTCGACGACCCCACACTCAACGCAGACGTGAAGCTTCGCGTGCTCCACGAGCTTACCGAGATGATCGTCCGTACCATCGAGGGCCAGGCGCTCGACCTGGGCTGGGTCCGCGACGGGCGCTTTGACATTTCGGTCGACGATTATCTGGACATGGCGACGCACAAGACCGCGTACTACAGCGGAGCGACGCCGCTTGCCGCCGGAGCCATTATCGGCGGCGGCAGCGAAGAGCAGATTGAGGCACTGCGCGCCTTTGGGCTGCACACGGGCCTTGCCTTCCAGATTCAAGACGACCTGCTCAACTTGATCGGCACCAAGGAGGCCGCCAACAAGGACTTCCGCACCGATATCACCGAGGGCAAGCGCACCCTCGTTGCCGTGCATGCCCTGTCAGACGAGCGCTATCACGACGAGATCGAGGCAATCCTTTCCTCGGGCACCGAGGACCCTGCGCAGCTCGCACGCGCCGTGGAGATCTTCCAGGAGACCGGCTCCATCGATTACGCCCACACCTATGCGCTCGACCTGACCGCTAAGGCCAAGGCCGCTATCGAAGGCGTCGAGCTCGACCCGCATGCGCGCGAGCTCTTCCTCTCAATGGCAGATTTCTTTGTGGAGCGTCTTAACTAGCGGGGGTCATAAAACCTGTGGGCAGCGAGTTTGGGTACAAGTTGCTACACTGTTGAGTGCATGTTTATGCATTGTCTCGCGTTGTCTATCCGACACGCGCTCAAAATAGTACGAATCGTACGCCGAAAGGGGTTCGTTCATGGAACCTATTACCACGGGCATGCAGGGAGCAGCCGTCGAGGATGTTCAGTCCCGCCTTCTGCAGCTCGGCTATACAATCGATGACGCCGAGGTTGTCGACAAGCGCTTTGGCACCACCACCGAGCAGGCCGTCAGCACCTTCAGGCTCGACAGCGGCCTTGCTGCCGGTCATGCCGTCGATATCCCCTGTTGGAGCGCCCTGGTCGACGCCTCGTATAAGCTGGGCGACCGCACTCTGTATCTGCGCATGCCCAATTTCCATGGCGCCGATGTGCAGGCCCTGCAGCGCGCTCTCAACGTTTTGGGCTTTGCCTGTGGCGAAGACGACGGCTACTTTGGTCCGCATACCGAGGCCGCCCTGCAGCAGTTCCAGGAAAATGTCGGCCTGTTTGCCGATGGCATGGCCTTCCAGGACACCTACGCCTACATCAACCGCCTGCACCACGTGTGGGAGGGCAAGCCCTCGGTCACCGAAGCCGAGTCCCGCATCGGTTTTGCTCGCGCCGCCAACGTGCTCGAGCGCTTCCAGATCGCCGTTATCGGTGAGGACCCCATCGCACGCAGCGTTGCTTCGCGCATGTGGAACATCGCCACGGCAACGACCGACAACAGCGGCATGATGCTCTGCGACTCCGAGGTCCCAACCGACGTTGACCTGGTGCTCGAGATCGCAAGCGACGAGCTGCCCGCCGACGCCGCGCCACGCGCCACGATTGCCCTCGCCGAGTGCCACAACCTGGCCCAGCGCATCCGCACCGCCAATGTCGCCGCGCAGCAGAAGCCGGCTCGCATTCGCATTGAGCTCACGGGCATGACGCGCTACAACGGCACCTTCACGGCCAGCGACGCGCAGACGCTCGCCGTACGCCTACTCGACGGCGTTTGCGATGCCCTCGCAGATTAGGTAAACTAGACGAGTTGCTTTTGGGCAACACCACACATTGGGACGTAGTTCAACGGTAGAACTCCGGTTTTTGGTGCCGGCTGTTGGGGGTTCGAATCCCTCCGTCCCAGCCATTAAAACTGAGCGCCCTAAGCCCATAACGGCCCAGGGCGCTTTCTTGTGGGCAAGCGGAGGAATTCGAACCCGCAAGGGTGCGGAGCTGAGGAAACGCGAAGCGTTTTCCAGCGCAGCACGCAAGGAGCGAAGCGACGCAGCGGGGCGCGGCCGCCGACCAGGCGGACGCGGAATCCCTCCGTCCCACACCAGCCAAGAGCCCCTCACGTCAAGCAAATCGAGCCAACGCCGCCAAGCGGAGGGATTCGAACCCGCAAGGGTGCGGAGCGATGCAGCGGGGCGCGGCCGCCGCAGGCAGACGCGGTGTCGGCACTTGGGGACGCTCCTAAGTGCCGGCATTATAGGAACGTCCCCAAGTGCCGGCTCGGGACTATTTTCGAGGACCCTCCGAAGGACTGTGGCCAAAAAACGGCAAATATGAGTACTGTCACCGTTGTAGCTACATTATTTTCGTTAATAAAAGAAGATCTTAATGAGATTTATTCGCATCAAGGTCTTCCTTTAATGAACACTTGAGGAGATACGGCAGCTTATCTGCTCGATCGACACGTCAAATCACCTTAAATGTGGTCAAAATTACTGCTACTAAAAGAGTATCAGTACTCATATTTGATGTTTTTTGGCCACGGCTCTTTATAGACACCCTGCACAGCGACGGTGGTAGATTTCGGAACGTGTCCGTCAGCCCCGTTCCGAAAAGCGAGCCGCATGCAACGGCCAAGCCACGACAGGCCCCGGGAGAGCGGAATTTAGTTGTTCAGCATGCGGTCGAAGCTTCCCGAGTCGCCATCCCGATAGTCGGCGGTCATCAGAATCTCCTGCGGAATGCGCCCGCCCTCGCGCAGCACATTGCGGAACTGCACGCGCGTGACCATGGGCAGATCCTTGATCGTCGCCGCCAAGTTCTGCGGCACGCCCTGGTTGGCAGCCGCGGGCTCGCACTCGCCGCCGGCCTTCACGCGACGCTTATGCTCGGCGAGCATGGCGCGGTACATGCCGGCATGCAGGCGAATCTCAACCACATTGGCATTGCGAGCCTGCTCGACGATGCGCGCGCCCTCGCGGTCGATATCGCCCACGTAGTAGACGTAGTTAAAGCGATAGCCGATCTCAGCCAGATAATCGTCCAGGGCATGCGAGACGCTCGCCTTGCATCCGCCGCCAAAAATCACGCCGCCCACCTTGATGCCAAAGAGCTTAGCGTGCTTGCGGCCGCGCAGGAGCTTGACGATCTCGTCATAGGTGTCCAGGTTCTCGACCATAATGAACGGCTTATCGGCGCCCAGCGTAAAGAAACCCGTAAAGTGCACGGGGCGGTTGGGGGCGACCTTAATCGCCTGCATGCTGATGCCCTTTTCGGTCATACGCCGAATTAGACGCTCGCCGTGCTTGCCGTCAAAAGCCTTCTCGTCGTTAAAAATCTGGTAGGCACGCTGGCGGCGCGAGGCAACCGGCGTATCGGCACCTCGGTTTTGCTCGATCCAAGCCTGGATGATTGCGATTTCCTCGGCAATCTTGCGGTTGGACATCTCGTTGTGCTGAGTGCGCTGCGGAGCCTTTTTGCCGTCCTTGCCCTCGACCTTTACGATCTGTGTCTGCTGCTCCTTGATCCTAGAGAGCGCCGTAGGCGTAGGGACAACTTTGAGCAGCTGCCTGCCTAAAACGCGGGCAAGGGCAAACGCCGATACCTCGCCGTGGACGGCCGACTCGGGCTGCTGGGCAGCAGCATCTGCTGCGGCAGACTCCGGCTTCTTCTGAGACCTGCGCTTAGAATCGCCTTGGGAATTGCGCTCGCGCTTCGGCATAGACGCCTGCTTCTGCGGACGATCGGACTTGCTCTCCTTCGCCGGCTGGCGCTTAGGCTGCCCCGAAGAAACCTCGGCCTTCGCATCCTCGTCCTGCGGCGTGGTCTTCTCGGCTGCAGTCTCGGCATGGGAACTGCGACCCCCGCGATGGCGACGGCGGCGAGGCCTGCTCGACGCGCCCTGCTCCGTCTGCCCATCAGTAGGCTGCTCGCCCTTGGCCTCGGCAGCAACCTCAAGCTGCGGCTCAACAGGCTTCTGCTCGCGAGCCGCCGGCTCAACGGTTTTCTCGGTTTGTTCGGCCTTCTCGGCCTGAGCGGTCGGAGCCGGCTCGCCCTTCTCCTGACGCCTTACGGGATACGCGCGCCTCGCAAAACCACGCCCGGGACGGCATGAACCCGGAGCCTTCTTGGCAGACTCCTCAACATCGTCTGCAGCCTCGGAAGGCTCTTCAACCTCATGCGCGACATCCTGCTGCGCAGCCTTAAAGTGGGCACCACGGCGACGCTGGGGCTCCTGGGCCTCCACGGGCTTTTGCTCCTTCGCGGGCCTCTGCGACTCGGCAGCAACCTCGTTCTCAACAGCCTCGGCATCCGTCTCACCCTTTTGAGCAACGGCACGACGGAAGCGCTCCTGCTGGGCGCGGCGCTGCGCATCGCGCTTGCCACCCCCGCCAAAACCGCCGCGTCCTGCCTTGGCCGTAAAGGCACGCACGACGTTCTCATCGAGCAACTCATCGGTATCGACATGCTCACGCGGAGCAGCTTCTTCCACAGCAGGCACGTCAGCGGAATCCTCGACGACAAAATCTTCGACGGACTCGGCAGGCTGCTCCTGGGCATCGCGGATCTCGACATTGATGGTATAGAACGCCGGGCGCCCGTTAATGCCGCTGCCCTCGATCTTGGTCACGATATTTGCCGCGATAAGCTCATCGCGCATCGCCTTGGTGTCGCATTCCTTATCGACGGAGCGGAAAATCTGCGCCAGCGCGCTCGACTTAATCTTGAGCGCCTTGCGGCAGAGCAGGTCGTAGGCAACCAGCTTGGCGCGCTCGGCAGAAAGCGATGTCTGGCTGCTCAGACGCTCAGCCAGAGCATCGACATTGTTTTGATTATCGGAATATACCGTCTTGGCCACGGGGCCCCTTTCATATGCACACATATACGTCCATATGGTACAACGCACGAGCCTATCCACGCAAAACATCTGCGAGAACGCCCTTGCACCACCTGTTCTCACAAGAAAAAAGACCGGGTCCGCTTGATTGCGGACCCGGTCTTTCCGAGTCAAATAGATGGGAGATTCAACCCGTCCGACCGACTAGGCCTTGGCGGCCTCGGCGTCGGCGGGAGCCTCGGCGGCAGCGGCGCGACCGTACTCGGCCTTGCCCATCTCGGACCACTCGGGCTCCTCGTCGGGCATGGAGCCAGCCTCCTTGCCGAAGAACTCCTTGAGGCAGTTAACGGCAACGATGAGGCCCAGGACCATCAGCAGGACGGCAAAGACGAGCTGCAGGCCCTTGGTGGCGGCGACGGAGACGGCGGCCGTGGTGGCAGTAGCCGGGATGGTACCGAAGAAACCGTAGGCCTGGACGGCGGTCATGCAGCCCATGGCGCTCTGGACCAGCGAGGTGAAGGTGCAGCAGAGCAGGAAGGCGACGGGCACATAGAGCATCCAGCCCTTGCGGCCGGTGCACTTGCAGAACACGGCGAGGGTGATCATGGTCATGCCGCCGAGCAGCTGGTTGGAAGCACCAAAGAGCGGCCAGATGTTGGCATAGCCACCAAAAGCGAGGGCGAGACCAGGAAGCAGGGTAACGACCGTGGCGAACCAGGGGTTGCCGAGGACCTTCATATAGCCGGCCTTGGACTCGATGGCCAGGGCATCGTTGGTCTGGGCAAAGAACTCGGAGAACGAGGTGCGGGCGATGCGGGCGACGGCGTCGAGCGAGGTCAGAGCCAGAGCGGAGACGTTCATGGTCATAAAGACGGTAGCGAGCGTGCCGTCAACACCGAAGGCCTGCATACCGCGGGAGATGCCAGCGGCGAAGATCTGGAACGGGGTGGAAGCGACACCAGCGTTGAGGGCGCCGGTGCCGGCGGTGTTCATATCGGAGAACATGATGCCGGCAACGATGATGGCAAGGATGCCGACGAAGGACTCGACGATCATTGCGCCGTAACCAACCTTGACGGCGTCCTGCTCCTTCTCGACCTGCTTGGAGGAGGTGCCGGAAGAAACGAGGCTGTGGAAACCGGAGAGAGCACCGCAAGCGACGGAGACGAACAGGACCGGGAACATCATGCCGGAGGCAGTGGAGAAGCCGGTGAAGACCGGAGCGGTGATAGTGGCCTGACCGTTGACGCCCAGGACGACGATGCCGAGGACAGCGCAGACGATCATGACGATCATCATGATGGAAGTGAGGTAGTCACGCGGGGTCTTGAGCATCTGGATGGGCATGGCGCCAGCAAAGACCAGGTAGACCATGACGACGGCGAACCACTGGAACTTATCCAGGTAGACCGGGAACTGCATGCCGACGGCGAACATGAGAACCATGAGGACCACGCCGGTGACGAACTCGGCAGCGCCGGTGAGGTTGAACTTCTTCTGGGCCCAACCAAAGGCGATAGCGACGAAGGTGAACAGGATGGAGATGGTACCAGCGCAGCCGGCGGCATAGGACTTGGTGAAGTCGATGGCACCGGTAGCAGCACCAGAAGCGTCAACGGCCGGGGTGAACATGAACGTCTTGCAGACCATGTCGGTGAAAGCGGCGATGACGATGATGCAGAACAGCCAGCAGAACAGCAGGAACAGGCGACGGCCGGTCTTGCCGATGTACTTCTCGATGAGCTGAGCCAGGGACTTGCCGTTGTTCTTCATCGAGGCGTACAGGGCGCCGAAGTCGTGGACGGCGCCAAAGAAGATGCCGCCGACGAGGACCCAGAGCACGACGGGAAGCCAGCCGAAGGCCATGGCGACGATCGTACCCGTAACAGGGCCAGCACCGCAGATCGAGCTGAACTGGTGCGAGAACGCGGTGAAGGCGGAGACGGGCGAGAAGCTGTTGCCGTCCTTCATGCGCTTGGCCGGCGTGAGGGCCTCTTTGTCAACGCCCCACTTGTTGGCCAGCCATCGGCCATAGCCCAGATAGCCACAGGCGAGCACCGCCGCGGCCACAACCATGAGCAAAACTCCGTTCATTACATTTCCTCCTCTAAAAAGAACTTCCTAGACATAAAAAATGAGGGCCATCGGTTGCGCTCGACGGCCCTCATCTTCATCAGCCGCCCGTTATCGTACGGGCTAGCTGTATGTGCTAACCCGCATCAGATAATTACTACGCTGATAATGTTTAGCTGATGCGTGAACATGTCTAAGAAATCCTCTTCAATCATGATGCGAACGATCCGTGCGTGTTCACATCCCCCAGTGGTTGAAAAGGAGTATGAAACTTTAGTTACCTAAAGTCAACGCAAATATGTAATGAATTTTCAACTTTTTTTGAATTTCTCGGTATAAAACGCCACTGACCTCGGACTTTACCCGACAAAAGTTTTTGCATGAGAGATGCCCCTGAGGGCCGCGGGAGCCGGGCGGCGCATATGAACTTTCCTGCTCTACAGTCCTGCGCAAGACGGAAAGCACATTAAGTGCTTTCCTTTGCGTGCGGAACTCGCGATAAAGTTCATATGCGCCG
>JAQEDJ010000003.1 GCA_027669525.1 Coriobacteriaceae bacterium AM48-5
GGCGCGGTCGTCGGCATCCAGGCCCCGAGCAGCGCGCACTCCGCCCGCGGAGAGACGCGCGAGCGGCGGCACCGCGAAAGAAGAACACGACCGCCGCCGATAAGCACCACCGGCGAGAACGCGAGCACAATGAGGCCGTCGCCTGATCGCACGGGAAGGCGCTCCTCCAGACGGACCTGCACGATGCGGGTCTCGCCAGCCTCAATGGGTCCCTCACCCTCCATGAGCATGATACGGCCAAGGACCTCCGCCGTACCCGCCATCACATGAACGCGCGTACCGGACTCGAAGGGCGCGGGCTTGGTGCCCTCGCGCCCCAGATACGTGAAGCGGGCGATGAGCCTGAGCGTCGAGCCCTCAGCACCAGACCCGCAGAGGACCTCGCCACGCGGAAGGTCGCCCGCACCGTCGCCCACGATGTTGAGCGCCGCGCGCTGCCCGGCAACGCCCGAGGAGTATCACCATGCACCTGAATCGCGCGCACGCGGCAGCGCACGCCCGCGGGACATGAGACGAGCTCGTCGCCCACCGCGCGCACGCGGCAGCGCACGCCCGCGGGACATGAGACGAGCTCGTCGCCCACCGCTACGGGGGCATCGTGAAGCGTGCCCGTGACGACCGTCCCGGATCCCTTGATGGTGAAGCAGCGGTCGATGGGCAGGCGCGGGGCCAGACCGGGGCGCACCGGGCGGGATGCGGCATCGGCCAGGAAAGAGTCGATGGCTGCATCGAGGGCAAGGCGAACGTCCTCGATGCCCACGCCCGTGCGCGAGGAAACAGGCACCACGGGCGCATCGGCAAAGACGGTATCGCCGAGGAAGTCCATCACGTCGAGCTCGGCGAGCTCCGCCGTCTCGTCATCGGCCAGATCGCGCATCGTGAGCGCCACCACGAGGTGCCTCACGCCCAACAGCTCCAACACGTACACGTGCTCTCGCGTCTGCGGCATCACGCCCTCAACGGCAGAAACAACCAGCAACGCAACGTCCACGCCGGTGGCGCCCTGCACCATGGCGCGCAGATAGTGCGCGTGCCCGGGCACATCGACCAAGCCGACAAGCTTGCCGCCGGGAAGCTCGAGCTCGCCAAAACCGAGCTCCGTGGTCATGCCTCGGCGGCGCTCGACCTCCAGACGGTCGGGATTTTTGCCAGTCAGCGCCTCGATAAGGGCCGACTTTCCGTGGTCGACGTGTCCTGCCGTTCCAACGACAACGGGACATTCAACAAGCTCGCGCGCACTCATCGATGCAAACCCGCCCGCACGGCATCGGCCAACGCGGACGCGCACAGATCAAGGTCGGTATCGTGCAAAAGCGTGCGAACGTCAAACAGTACCTGGCCATGCCGCACGCGCGTCACGACCGGCGTATCGGGCTCCTGTACCATAGCGCGCTTTAGGCCATCGGCGGACAGGCGCCCATCGGCGGGGCAAACGGCAACGCAAAAAGTTGGGAGCTCGACGGTCGGCAGCGAACCGCCGCCGGGAGTAGAGGCGCCCTCGACAACCTGCAGCTCCACGGCCTCCTCGCACTGAGCCTCGCGAAGCTTGCGCAGCATGCGGTCGTGCAGGCGCTTGGCTTGGCGCTCGAGCGGAGCCGGCACGCCGGAAAGCATGTTGAGTACCGGGATCTCCCGATGCGCCGCATCGGGACCGGTCACATACAGTCGCAAAGTGGCCTCGAGCGCCGCAAGCGTGAGCTTGCCAGGGCGAAGCGCGCGCATAAGAGGATGCGAGGCACAGGCGGCGATTGCCTGGCGCTGCCGAGAATAATGCCTGCCTGCGAGGCGCCGAGCAGCTTGTCACCCGAGCACGAGACGACGTCAACGCCGGCGCAAAGCGAGGCGGACATGGGCTTCTCCCCCGCATCGGCGAGCACCCCGTCTGCAAGCAAAGCGCCCGAGCCTGATCCTCGTACAGCAACAGCCCGTGCTCATGCGCCAGCGCGGAAAGCTCCGCCGCGGAAACCTCCTCGTGGAAGCCCTCGATACGGTAATTAGAAGGATGAACTTTCAAGATCATCGCCGTGTTGGGCGTAATGGCGCTTCGATAATCGTCCAGATGTGTGCGGTTGGTAGAGCCAACCTCGACAAGCTTGGCACCCGAAGCCGCCATGATGTCGGGGATGCGGAAGCTGCCGCCCACCTCGACAAGCTCGCCGCGGCTCACGATGACCTCTTTGCCAGCCGCGTGCGCGGCAAGCACCAGCAGCACCGCGGCGGCATTGTTGTTGACAACCAAGGCGTCCTGCGCCCCCGTGAGCGTGCGCAGCAGGCGTGCGGCATGCTCCTTGCGGCCCCCGCGAGCGCAGATTGAGACGTCATACTCAAGCGTGCTGTAGCCTCGGGCGACATCGGTCACCGCCTGCACCGCCGCGGGAGCGAGCGGAGCGCGGCCCAGATTGGTGTGAATCACAACGCCCGTCGCGTTGACGGCAGGGCGCAGGGTCGGCAGCGACAGGCGATGGGTCCGCTGCTCAATTGCCAAGGCGAGCTCGCGCTTGTTCCTTGCAGGGCGCCGGAGCGAATCGCCGCGCGCTCGGCATCGAGCTCGGCGTCAATCGCCTCGCGTACCATCGTGTCGCCTGCATCGCCAGCAGCTTCATGACCGGCCACTCGGCAAGTAACTCGTGAACGGCGGGAATGGAACGCAGGCGGCCGCGCACCTCGGCAGACATGGATTCGCAGTCGCTCATGAAAAGCCTTTCGACATGTTCAATAAAAAGCTGGTCCCCCGCGATCGTCATCGGCAAAAAAATACCGGCGCGCACGCAAAAGGGACAGGTCCATTATGGCAGCTCGTGACAAGACGTCGAAGCGCCTCGTCCAAAACCTGCCAAATAAACCTGTCCCTCTTTGGTCGGTTATGGCTTGGGTCCTTAGGCCTCCCTGTTGGCGTAGATAAACCAGTAGCCCAACGCCACGATCAGGGCGCCACCCACGATATTGCCCAGCGTGGCGACCGTAAGGTTGAGCGCCAACCCGGCAGCGTTGAGGGCATCGGCGCCAGCGACATCGGCTCCATAGCCGCAGGAGTGCATCAAAATGCCCATAGGCAAAAAGTACATGTTGGCAACGCAGTGCTCAAAACCGCAGGCCACAAAGGCGGCAATGGGCAGCAGAATGCCCACGACCTTATCGACCACGGTCTTGCCGGCGGTACCGATCCATACGGCCAGGCACACAAAGATGTTGCACAGAATGCCGCGGAAGAAGATGGTGACGGCGCCGATCGCAACCTTACCGGCGGCGACACTCACCATGGTGTTGGCGACGGCCTCGCCGTTGAGTTTGTAAATGGCTGCCATGTAAATCAAAAAGACAACGAACAGGGCACCAGCAAAGTTGCCGATCCACACAATAGCCCAAGCCTTGAGCATCTGGACGAGCGTGATCTTTTTGCTCTTAAGCGCGCAGACCATAAGCGAGTTGCCGGTAAACAGTTCCGCGCCGCAAATGAGCACGAGCACCAGTCCCAGGCAAAAAGCAAGACCGCCCACGAAGCGCTGGGCGCCCCAGCCAAGCGTGGGATCGCTCAGAAAGACCGTGAAGAACAGGCCGCCGAAGGCGATGAACGCGCCGGCGAACATGGCGAGCAAAAAGGCCTTCGAGACCGGCAGGTTGGCCTTGGTAACGCCTGCGGCCTCGGTCTTCGCCTCGATCGCGGCGGACGCCAGGCAATCGGAGGTGGGGTATTCTGCCTTGCTCTGTGCCATGGAAATCACTTCTTTCTTACGATTCGGGACAAACGCTCCTGGTTCATTTGCCCGCGAGGTCGGACGGTATAAAAATAAACGCGAGCCAAATTAGCATATTGGCCTGCGATTATATAGCTTGGAGCGGGCGACGGAAAGTCCAAGGATTTGCTTCGCAAATCCTTGTTTCGCTGCGGGCCTTCGGCTTGCGTGCTGCGCTGGAAAATGCTCACGCATTTTCTCAGCTCCGCACCTGGCGGGTTCGATTCCCGTCGCCCGGCGCGTAAACGAAAACAGCTCTGATCCCCAAAGGAAACCAAAGCCGTTAAAACAATTCTTATGGAGCGGGCGACGGGAATCGAACCCGCGTCATCAGCTTGGAAGCTGGGGTTCTACCATTGAACTACGCCCGCAAGATATGGTCGGGACGACAGGATTTGAACCTGCGACATCCTGCTCCCAAAGCAGGCGCGCTACCAAACTGCGCCACGTCCCGAAGGTGTTGAGCAGCTAAGGTCTAAACCTTGCGTGTCCCAAAGCGAAGGAAATTATAGGGGAGACTCCCCGCCTGTGCAAGCGACGATACCCTAGCTCCTCGAATGTACGACAAACCGGCTGTGGAGCAGGCCGATCACAAACGCCACCACGGCAACCGGCGCCCACGCGGCTCCAATGTCTGCCAGCGGCAGCGCATCGAACGGCAGCCACGCGCCCGTAAAGAACGCATCGCGGACCGAGGTAATCACGCTCTGCACTGCGACAACGCCGCCGACCCAGACCCACACCTGCGGATGCGCGTCGCAAAAACCGTGCACCAGACCCATAAGCACCAGCACGATGGCGACGGGGTACAGGGCGTTGAGCATGGGCACCGAGAACATAAGAATCACGTCGAGGCCCACGTTGGAGAGCACGCACGAAAACGCTGCGAACACAAAGGCGAGAACCGCAAAGGGGCGGCGCATGGCCTCCTCGGAAGCCTCTGCTCCCCCTTCGACCACATACGTCTCACAGAAGTAGCGCGAGCAGCAGCTGATAAGGCCAATGCACACGTTCATGCAGGCAAGGAAGAAGATGGCGAAGACCACGACCGTGCCGGCAAGCCCAAAATGCATGGAGGCCGAACGGGCGAGGATTGCGGCGCCGTTGGTAGCGTCGGGCATCACGGTGCCGAGCTGCATACCGGCAAGGCCCAAGCCGCAGTAGATGATGGCCATGAGCACGCCGGCGATCACACCGGAGCGCGAAATCTCGAAGGCAACGCGCTTGTCATCGGTAACGCCCAGCTCGTGGATGGTCTCGGCGATGATGATGCCAAAGGCGAGCGACGCGAGCAGGTCCATGGTCTGGTAGCCGGTCAAAAAGCCCTGCACGGCAGCACCGGCATCATAGGGAGCCTGCGGCGCGGCGGCGGGGCCCAGCGGCGAGACCATGGCGGCACCCACGACCAATACGATAAGGGCAATGAGCGCGGGGCCCGTAATGCGGCCGAGCACGCGTGTGATGACGCCCGGGCGCAGCGTGAGCGCAAACGCGACGACGAAGAAGCCGACGGCAAACACCAGGCGCGCCGTGCCGAGCGAGACGCCTCGGGCAACAGCGGCACCAGCATCTCGAGGCCGTGGAACTCGTACGCGGAATGGCCAGGCACGGGCCGATAGCCAGATACACCGCCGCGACAAAGAACTCGCCAAATTTGGGGTGCACGCGGCCGGCAAGCTCGCGCGCCGTTCCGGCAAGCGCCACGGCGATAAAGCCCATGACGGGCAGGCCAATGGCGGCAATCAGAAAGCCGAACATGGCGACCGGCGTGGCAGAACCTGCCTGCAGCGCCAGCAGCGGCGGAATAATGAGGTTGCCGGCGCCAAAGAGCATCGAGAACAGGGCGATGCCGACAGTGAGGACATGGTCGGAGCGCAGGCCGCGGGAAGCGGATGAGGCCATGGGACCACCTTTCGAGTCGAGACAAAAACGGGACGGGCAAAAGACCCGTCCCGCAAGTATATACGCTTTAGCAGACTAAATCGCGCAAAGCTTCAATCTAGCCACCCCTTCTGAGCCGTTACGCGTCCGATCGACGACGACGCAGCAGCTCGAGCGCTATTGCGATAAGCGCAACGGCGCCCGCAGCCACGTCGACGGCCAATGGCGCGTTATCGCCCGTATCGGCGAGCTGCTGAGCGCTCGTCTTGGACGAAGCCTTCTGTCCGGGGTTTTCCGCACCATCGCCCCTTGCCTTATCGGCTGCGGAGTCAGCCGAACTACCTGGTTTTGCCGGATCCCCAGAATCCGACTGGTTGGAATCGGGCGTCCCGGGCTTATCCGGGTCCGGCTTACTCGGGTTGTCAGGCTCAGGCTTATCCGGGTTATCCGGGTCCGGCTTGTCCGGCTGATCAGGCTCCGGTTTGTCGGGCTCGGGCTTGCCCGGATCAGGCTGGTCCGGGTCAGGCTGGTCCGGCTGGTCCGGGTCGGGCTTGTCCGGATCGGGAACCACCGGGTCCGGGTCGACAGGCTCTTGCTTCTTCTTCACCGTCAGCGTACCGGGCTCAACCGTGACATCAAAGTTCGGGTCGGTGACCGTCGCCTCGATCTGGTACTCGCCCGCCGGGGAACTCTCATCGGCGACGCAGGAGTACTCGACCTTCACGCCCGAGGTATCGACCGAGCTCTTTAGGCTCGAGGTAAAGGCGGGATTCATCTCTCCCTCGAAGCGTTCAACATCGTCGACCTTCACCTTAAGCTTCGTCGGCGCAATCTTGAACTTGCGCGAGGCGGCGCCGATATACCCGTTGCTTCGCAGCGTGGCAACGGCGCGATACGTGCCGGCATCGGTCGGGGCCTCGCTCGACGAATAGTGCGTGCCGCCCGTCCCGTAATACCCGACCCTCAGGTCACCTTCGCAGGCCTTGGGAACCCCCGTGATCTTAGGCGATTGAGCATCACCGCTATAGACGAAGTTGCCGCCCTCAAATGCAAGCTCGACCCGCTTCGCCTGAACGACCAGAATGAAGTGCGCGGTCACGGTCTTGCCATGAGCGTCCTTGCACGTGATGTCAAAGGTAGACACCCCGGCCTTGGACGGGGTGCCCGAGAGCGTCAGACCGCCCGCCGTGCGGGTGAGCTTAAACCCGTCGGGGAGCTTAGCGTCGTCCCACGTGTACTCGTACGGAGCTTCGCCACCCGCGGCACCCGAAATCGTCGCGCGATACGTGCTATGCGCACGTGAGACCGGCAGCAGACCGCCGTTGAACACGAGGGCATCCCGGGGCACAACGGAAACGACGGCGCGATCGCTGTCCGCCTGCGCCTCGGTGCCGAGATAGCGCTGAGTGACGCGGCAGAAATACTCGCCAGCGCAATCGTCATCGAGACACTCTATGAGGAGCGACTCCCCCGTCTCGCCCTCGAGCGCCACGGCCTCGCCGCCCACCATGTGGAACCATTGATAGGAAAGTTCGACATCGGCGGCGGAACCCGTGGACGAGGACGCGTGGTCGAGGACGCCCTTGCCCGCCTCGGCAGCAACCGAGAGCACAGCAGCATCGCCCTCGTGGGCGCTCGCATCCTGCGGCTGGGCGATCATCTTCGGAGCGTCCGCCTTCACGAACTCGAATGTGACCTCCTGCGACGCGGTGACGCCACTCAGCGTGACCTCGTACGCTCCACCCTCATAGTCGGAGATATCGAGATTGACGGCCTTGTCCGAGCCGGCTTCCGTGACCGTCACTCGCTCGAGGTAGCATCCCTCGTCGGGCATCGCCGAGAGCGTCACATCTCCGCCCGCATCAACGGTGACGGAAGCGTTGTCAACCGAACCGTTGACCGCCTCTGCCGTCACCTCAAAGCGCTCTGGCTTGTCCGGGTTATCGGGCTCTGGGTTATCCGGATTGTCCGGGTCCGGAACCACCGGGTTGGGATTGACGGGCTCCTGCTTCTTTTTCACCGTCAGCGTTCCGGGCACGACCTCGACATCGAAGTTCGGGTCGGCGACCGTCGCGCCGATCTGGTACTCGCCAGCAGGAGAGCTCTCATCGGCATCGCAGGAGTACTCGACCTTCACACGCGAAGTGTCAACCGCACTCTCCAGGCTCGAGGTAAACGCTGGGTTCGCCTCTCCCTCGAAGCGCTCGGCGTCGTCAACCTTCACCTTGAGCTTTGCCGGAGCGATCTCGAACTGGCAGGCAGCGGCACCGATGTAGCCGTTGCTGCGCAGCGTGGCGACAGCGCGGTACGTGCCGGCATCGGTCGGGGCCTCCGTCGAGGAATATTGCGTGCTTCCGGTACCGAAGTACCAGACCCTAAGGTCGCCCTTGCAAACCTTAGGGGCACCGGAAACTTCAGGCGTCTGCGGTGCGCCATTAAAGGTATAGTCGCCATCCGTAAACGTAAGTATTACGTGCTTTGCCTGGACAACGAGCGCAAAGCGGGCGGTCGTGGCCTCGCCACGAGCATCCGTGCACGTGATATCAAAGGCGGAAACGCCCGTCTTGGACGGGATGCCCGAGAGCGTCAGACCGCCCGGTGTACGGGAAAGCTTGAGCCGTCGGGGAGCTTCGTCTCATCCATGCGTACTCGTACGGAGCCTTGCCGCCCGCGGCCCCGGCAATCGTAGCGATGTACGTGCCGTGCGCACTCGCTGCCGGTAGCAGGTCGCCGTTGAACACAAGGGTGTCCCAGGCAACGACGGAGACGGAAGCACAATCACTGTCCGCCTGCTTCTCAGCACCAAGGTAGCGTTGAGTGATGCGGCAGAAGTACTCGCCGGCTTTCTCGTCATCGAGATCCGCGAGCGAGAGCGTCTCCCCCGTCTCGCCATCGAGCGCCACAGCCTTGCCATTCGCCATGCGGAACCACTGGTAGGAAAGCTCAACCTCGGCAACGCAACCCGTGGACGAGGCCGCGTGGTCGGCGACGTTCTTGCCTGCCTCGGCAGCGACCGAGAGCGCGACGGCATCGCCCTCGTGGACGCTCACGTCCTGCGGCTGCGCGACCACACGCGGAGCGTCCGCCTTCACAAACTCGAACGTGACCTCCTGCGATGCGGTGATATCGCTCAACGTGACCTCGTACGCCCCGCCCTTGTAATCAGAAATGTCGAGGTCAACGGTCGCATCCGAGCCGGCCTGCACGACCGTCACGCGCTCGAGGTAGCAGCCCTCGTCGGGCGTCGCCGAGAGGGTTGCATCCCCGCCCTCAACGACCGAAACCGAAGCATTGTCGACCGAACCGTTGACTGCCTTCCCCGTCACCTTGTAGTGCTCGGGCTTCTTCTTCACCGTCAGCGTCCGGGCTTGACCGCGACATCGAAGTTCGGATCGGCGACCGCTGCGTCGATCTGGTACTCACCCGCCGGCGATTTCTTATTCGCCGAGCAGAAGTACGTGACCTTTACGTCCGAGGTGTCGCAACGGCTCACCAAGCTGGAAGTAAACTCGGGATTTTCCTGGCCCTCAAAGCGCTCGGCATCGTCGACCTTCACCAGCAACTGGCAGGTGCAACGGAAACCGTCAACTCGACGTCCTCGGCGGCAAGATAGTTTCGAGACGCCTTGGCACGGGCGACAACACGTGCCGTACCGGCGGCCTTCACCGTCGCGCAGCGTCCCTTAATCGAAACCGGGCTCGCATCGTCATCGGAATCAACCAGCTCAAAGCTCACAGGAGTCTGGGCAACGTTGTTAAACACAATGAGGTCTCCACCGTAAACACCCGAATAGCTCGTCGTTCCCGTAATAACCTGGCTTGCCTTTGCAATCGAGAACTCGGCGGACTTTTTACCCTGATAGTTGGGGTCAGTCACCGTAACCGTGACGCGGTAGTTGCCACTGTCGCACGGCTCCAGCGCCGTCGGACCATAGGACGTTCCATCTATACCGCGATAGGCAACGGAATAGGCAGACGTATCAAGACCGGCAACCGCAACCGCCGCAACGTGTCGTGCGCCATCGTATGTCACATCAGACGTCTCGATCGAAATATCGACCGGGGCCTTCTCGATCGTGAAGTCACAGGAGGAATTACCAACATATCCCTTGGCGTCGAGCGTCGCCACCGCACGATACGTGCCGGCATCCACCGGCGCCTGATCCGACGAGTAATGTGTGTCGCCCGTGCCAACATAGGTCAGTTTGACATCGTCCTCGCAACCCTCGGGCACGCCCGAAAGCTCCGGTGCCTGCGCCGTCGCGTTGTAGGTAAAGGTCTGGCCCTCAAATGTAAGCGGGGCTTCCTTCGCCTTCACGAGCAGCGCGAAGTGCGCATCGCGCTTGTTGCCCAGGTCATCGGTGCACCTAATCTTGAAGCGACACGCACCCGTGGCCGCAGGCACGCCCGAGAGCACCAAGCGCCCGGTCCGTCATCTGCCAGCGTCAGCTGCATGCCCTCAGGAACCTCAGCATCATCCAAGTTGTACGCATACGGTGCCTTGCCGCCCGTAGCGCCGGCAATCTCTGCACGGTACTCATCGTGAGCGGTCGCCGCCGGCAGCACGCGCCCGTTAAACACAAGTGCTTCTCGGGGCACGATGGTTACCTTCGCATGTTCGGTATCCGTCCTTGTCACCGTGCCCAGGTATTTCTGCGTAATGCGGCAGAAGTACTCGCCTTCGCCGTCGCTGTCGAGCTGGGCGATCGAAAGAGTCTCCCCCGTCTGGCTCTTCAGCGCCACCGCCTTGCCGCCATCGTCAGACACGCGATACCACTGGTAGCTCAGCTTGACGTCTGCAGCGGATCCAGAAGACACGGCCGCATGGACGCGAACGTTGCGCCCCGCCTCGGCGACGACCGAAAGCTCAACCGGATCGCCCTCGTAAGCACTCGCATCCTGCGGCTGAGCGAGTACCTCCGGAGCCGCAGCCTTCACGAATTCAAACGTGACCTGCTGCGGAGCACTCACGCCACTCAGTGTGACCTCGTACGCCCCACCCTTGTAGTCAGAAATATCAAGGTCATAGGCATTGCCGGCCGAACCGTCATCACCGGCCTCTTCGGCAACGGTCACGCGCGTCAGATAGCAGCCTCATCGGGCGTCGCCGAAAGCGTCACCTTGCCATCCGTAGCGACCAAAGCAGATTCCAGATCAACCGATCCGTTGACCGCTCGGGCCGTCACCTTGTACTTGGGCGCCTCCGCAAAGCGCGCCTCGACGGTCATATTGTCCTCGGGGACAAACGTCCAGGTAGCATCCGTGCTCAGCGGTACGTCGCCCAACGAACCGTCTTCGTTGCGCGTATACCACCCATCGAACATATACCCCGCATCGGGAACGGCAGTCAACGTCATCGACTCGCCGTTTTCTACCTCGTTTGTCACGGCATAGCCCAGCGACTCGTGCGCAGACGAACCCTCGACGTGGCCGCCCTGACGTGAATCCACCGCCGTAACCGTCATCGACGCCCGCTCATAAACGGCCGTAAAAGTACGGTTGCCAAACACTACGCGGTTAATGACCGGCGTAAAGCCAACGGGTATGCCGTTCTCATCGACCCAGTATCTAAACTTCCAACCCTCGTGCGGCACGGTAAACATAATCGCCGCGGAGTGGTAGGAGCCGCCGGTGCCAAGCGCAACCATGCTAAAGCCCGCGTCCTTGGGATACGTAGCGACCTGAACATCGCAGCCCGTCTCATAGAACACGGCCGTAAGCTGCTTATTCTCCTTTGCGGTACCGATATAGAACGCGCTGTAGCTCACCGTGACACCCGCATCGTCGACCCAATGCGAGAAGTGGTACTTCTTCCACGGGATCGCGATCGCCATAAACATGTCGCCCCTGTCGTAGGACCTGCTACCGGCAGGAATGCCGTCGACCAGAAGGGCCGTACCGCGGAAGATGGACGAGCCGGTGACGGTAATGGTCACTTGTCCATCGGATTCGAACTGCGCGTAGTACGTTATGTCCTGCGTGGCGGTCACATCGAGGGTCGTCGCGGTCTCGACAATCGAGGAGCCCTCTTTATCGGTGCTCCAGCCCACAAAGCGATAGCCCATACCGGCAGCAGCGGTCAGTTCCACCTGATCGCCCACGGCAAAGCTACCGCTGCCCGTAACGCGGCAGCCCCTGTTCGATGCCTTGTCCTTCACCACGACCTCGCCCGTAACGGTCACCTCGTACGGATCGGCAAACACGGCCTGGAGCTCCAGCGTATCGTCCTCAAGCCCCTCGACCATATCCTTGTCGAGCTTAACCCAACAATGGGCGTCGCAGCTCAGCAGCGACTTGTTGCCCTCGGCATCCAGGACATGCCAGCCGACAAAACGTTTGGCTCCCATAGGCGTAGCGTTGAGTTCGACCGTATCACCGAATTGATAGGAGCCCTCGCCGCTCAGGGTGCCACGCCATCGTCACTTGCGCTCAAAACGACCTGATAGGACTTAGGCGCAAAGGTCGCCGTGTAGGTAGCGTCGCCCGTAACCTTAACGGTATAGTCGGCGTTCTCGCTGACTGTCTCGCCCTTGCCGTCCGTCCAGCCCGCAAACGAATACCCAGTGTTGGCGATCGCGCGAAGCGTCGCACGGTCGTCAGCCTCATAGCCACCAAAGCCGCTCACGGCTCCGCCCTCGGCAGGCGAAGCAACGGTATGCACGACATACGAACCCGACGCAAAGACGGCATAGAGCGACGTGTCCTCACGCACGGTGAATCGATAGGTTTTCTTGGAGCTCACGCACGTGCCATTCTGGAACCAGCCCACAAAAGACGTATCCTCGGCGGCGACCGCACGCACGGTTGCGACCTGTCCGGCGGCATACGTCCCCGCGCCCTCGACCATGCCCATGCTCTCTTCACACGAGACGTCCACCGTATATTGCTTTGCCGAGAACACGGCCTGGAGCGTCGTGTCAGACGTCGGCACCACGTGATAAGTTCTGTCACGGCTTACCACGGCGCCCGAAGCATCGGCCCAATACTCAAACGCATAGCCAGAAAGCGCATGCGCGGTCAGCGTGACGGCATGCTCCGCCTCAACGGTACCTGCGCCCTCAACCCAGCCGGCGGCACTCGATTCGACCAGCGAACCGGTGCCGGAATCGACTACCGTCGTGGCGTCGACTTCATAGCTATTTGCCATAAAGCGCGCGACGTGCACATGGCTGCTCTCCTGGTGGCAGGTGAACTCCGCATCGGCAGACTCAAACGTGCCGCCGGCCGTATACCAGCCCGTAAAGACGTAACCGGGGTTGGGCGTTGCCTTAAGGGCAACCTCCGCGCCGCGGTCCGCAAGAACACGGCTCGCCTTGACGGTGCCGCCCTCCGCAGGATCAGCGAGGGGCACGCAGACGGTATCGATAGGCACAAAGCCCGCGGTAATAACGCAGTGCCCGGTTTTACCGCGAGCCTTCGCAACCAACGAGGTCTCGTGCTTAAGGCTCTTCAGGCGGCCATTGACGTACCAACCCCAGAACAAAAAGCCAGGATGGGTCTTGGCCGTCAGATGAAGGGTCTCCCCTAATTTGAACGTATCGGTCGTAGGCTTCACCACGGCCCCATTGCACGTCACGGTACCGCCGAGCCACGAATCGGCCGTGACCATGACCTCGGGCTTTGAGTCGGTAAAGATCGCGGTATAGGTATCGCTCTTGGTGACCTTAACGACTAGCTCGGCAGATTCGTACTCCTTACCGGAGCCGTCCTTCCAATGGTCAAAACGATAGCCGTCGTTGGCCTTTGCCTTGAGCATCACCGTATCGCCGTATCCGCAGGTAACAGAAGACGCCCCCGGGTGGCCCTCGATCTCAACCGTACCGCGCTCCACAAAGGTCTTTTTTGCCTTCGCCGTCACGGTATACGTGTTTTCCTCAAACACCGCGCGCACGGTGCATTCCACGTCCTTGGGATAAAACTCGAGGTAGCTGGGGTCGGTGCCCAAAAGCAGGTCCGTCTTGGCGTCGTACCAGCCTTAAAAGTAAAATGTTTGCTCGCCTCGGCCGTGAGCTCAATGCTCAGCGTGGCAGGCTCGCCCTTCATGCAATAGCCCTCGCCGTGCACCATATATTTGCCCGCCATGGCCGCGGCAGGCTCAACGACCACGTCCACCTTGCAGGCACGCGTAAACTTTGCTTGGATCACGCAGTCAGTAATGGGCTCAAAGGTATAGGAGTGCTCGCTCGAAACCAGCGTCGAGGTGGCATCCGAGCCGCCGTTGCTCAGATACCAGCCGTCAAAGATATAGCCCTCGGATGGGGTGGCCTCCGCGGTCACGCGCTCGCCTTCGGGAACCTCGAGCACCATGCCGGCAGTCTCGCCGCGCTTCAGCGTAACGGTACCGCCCTCGAGCGGGTCGGCATCGGCACGCACAGTGTGCGCATCCCTGCCGTCCATCACAGCCTCGATCCGAGCATTCCCGTTAACGCGGTATTCGCAAACTTCCTGCTTGTTGGCAATCGTGATGCCTGTGCATCGGTTTCGCGCCATTCTACAAACCGGTATGTTTTCTCCGGATTGTCGGGGCGTAACTTGGGGCGCACCGTAAACGTGAGAATGTCCCCATCCTTCGCGCGAACCTTGCCATCCACGACTGGCACGCCATCGCACAGCACCTCGGCGCTATCGAAGGGATCGGTATTCACCAGAATGGTCTTGTCCGCCTTGCGGAAGCGCGCAACCAGATGGCGGTCGACCTCGGCCTTGAAGATATACGTGCGCTCGGGCGAAACCTCGATGCCGTCCTCAAGCCATCCCACAAAGGCATAGTCGGGACCCTCGCTCGCAGTGACCATAGCCTGATCGCCACGCGTAATGCTCTGCTTTACGGGGCTTGCGGTGCAGCCTGTCGAAAAATCGGCCTGAATGCCATCGGCTTCGGCAACCGCCGTAATCTCGACTTTTTTCTCGAAAACGGCCGTCATTTTTACGACCTCGGGCGTCAGGTCCGTGATCGTCATCGTCTTGAGAGGAGATGTCGAGACCTCGACACCGTTCTCTTTCCAACATACGAAGCGATAGCCGGGATTTGCGACAGCCTCGAGCGTGGCGACCGTCCCCTCATAGTGGATACCGCTTCCGGTAACGACGCCGCCCACCTCGGGCTGCGCGGTGGCAATTATTTCGATCTTATGGTCGCCATGAGGCTTGGGCTTCTTGTGGTCGTCGATGATGTCCTTGATCTCCTTGAGTACCTTGGTGCCCACAGCGGCAACATCCTCAATGTTGTCGGCCATACCGATCTCAATCACCGCGTCGGCCGCGATGGGGTCGACAATCTCGCCCAAGCCATACATGGTAGCGAGAACGGCCGCAGCCGTAATCGCGGCGATGAGCGCGGCCTTCAGCGCCGCGAGCGACTCGTCGGGGCCAGTCGCCTCACGGAAATGCGCGGTGTACTGCACATCCCCCTCGAGCACAAACGTATAGGACGGACCATCGTCGCTGGTAAAGACAACGTTGCCGAGGGCATCGGTCGCGTAGTCAAACACATAGCCGGGTAACGGGACCGCCACGACCGTTACGCGTGACCCGATGCCGTACAGACCGGTGGAAAGGAACTGTCCGAGCGGCTGCCCGTTCTCATCGACCCCGTCCGCACTCAGGACCACGCTCGCCTGCGGAGCGCAGTAGCGCGGAGTGATCTCGATCTTGGAGTCGCTCTCATCCTCGGACACAGTCGCGTCCGCCTCGTTCACCGTATAGGTAAAGTCGAGCTGATCGCTCACGGCGTAGGCGTCATCGCCCTCACCCAGATACCAGCCCAGGAACAGCGCGTTATCCGTGGCGGCAGAAAGGTCGACCGTCTCGCCGGCATTGCGATAGCAGCTTTGAGCGGTAACACTCAGGTGCGCATAGTCCTGTGACGAATCGGTCGCCTGCGCATCGTTGACACGCACCGCATAGTCCTTGAGCTTAAAGCGAGCCTCGAGGGACAGATCCTTATCCGGCGTAAACGTGTAGACCGGCTCCCTGGAGATGTACTTGCCGGACTCGGTGTCATACCAACCTTAAACGTGATGTTGTCGTTGAGCATTCCTAGAGCACCGGCATCGAGCGTGACCTCGTCGCCTGCATCAATCGTCGTCGCGCTGGAAACATCGGGCAGTTCAACGCCGTCCATCAGCTTGCGTTCGCCTTTATCGATCGTTTGGGCATAGGAGATCTGGAACGACGTCGGCTCAGGCTTCTTGAGCTGTAGCGTGCCCTTGGTCTGGGTTTCAAAATGCGAATAGCCGTCGTCATACACGAGCTTTACGGGCTGTCCGTCCATCGACTCATCGAAGACGTCACCGTCGCAGGGGGTGGCCGTAAGGTACTCGCCGAGCTCTTCCTGTATGAGCGCCTCGTAGTTCCAAATCGATACCGTATGCGGGTAATCGAGCTCAACGCTCATGCCCTCGAGCGAAATGGTCTCCCCCGTCTCGTAGGTCATGTTGTTGGGGTCGCATGAGATCTCAACGTTCTCGAGCACCTTGCCCACCGGGACGGGCAGGCAGCCGTTGCACCTCTCCCAAACAGCCTTGGGCTCTCCCTTGCTGTACTTTGGAATCATCTTTGCGGGGACCATGACGGTCATGTTGTATTTGAGGAACGTGTCGGTGTTAATGAGCACCGCATGGTTGCACCCAAAGAACACGGTCTCGAGATTGGTACTGCCAAACGCCTTTTCCGGCAACTCCTCGATCTTGGAGTTATATGGCAGCGTCAGTCCGCCGCTCAAGTCGGTGCCGTAGAAGCAGGTGTGGCCAAGCGTTTCGACCGTTGTGTTGCTCTCGAGCCCTGTGGTAGCAAGGTTCGAGCAAAACCTGAACGCGCAAACGCCAATCGATGTAATGGAGGCATTCTTGTCCAGGCCGGTATCGGTCAGAGCCTTGCAGCCTTCGTAGGCTCTGTCGGGAATCGATGTGAGGCCGACAACCTTGTCGAGCCCCGTGGACACCAGTCCACTCTCGCAAACGCGGCGTCGCCCATAGAGCCAATAGTGGCAACCTCGTTGATGTTCAAACTCATAAGCGACTTGCAGCCATAGAATGCCTCTTTCCCGATGGTGCCGATGGTCATACCGGAAAGGCTGATATCGGTGAGATTCGGGCAGTTATAGAAGGCGTGCAACCCGATTTTGGAAATGGAAGTGTTCTCAAAGCGCACTGAACGCAGATTGGTAGAGTCGGCGCAGAGCTGTGCGTCGACTTCATCAACCCCGTAATCGACAATCAAATTCGTTACCATTCGACCATCGACAGAGTTCTCGCGCGGGTTGTTTTCATCGATTTCTACCGTAAGATTTCCGTTTGCGTCGCACGGATACAGATAGTAGTTGGGCATGAGCTTGGCATACTCGTAGGCTGCCTGCTGCAGGTTGCACTTGCTGTACGCGACAAGGCGCGTGTAGCCATCGTCATACACCAGCTGTATGGGTTCTCCGTCCATCGAGCCATCGAAGACGTCGCCGTCGCAAGGAGTTGCCGTAAGGTACTCGCCGAGTTCTTCCTTTATGAGGGCTTCGTAGTCGCTATCCATCGTCGAATGAGGATATTGAAACGTGACGCTCATGCCCTCGAGCGAGATCTTTTCCCCCTGCTGATAGGCCATCTTGTCGGGATCGCGCGAAATCTTTATCTTTTGGAGTACCTTACCCACGGGGACGGGCAGGCTACCATTGCAGCTCTCCCAAACCTCTTTAGGGTGGCCGCTTTCGTATTGCGAAACCATCTTGGCAGGGACCATGACAGTCATGTACTGCTTGGGAAACGTGGTGGAATTAATGAGCACCGCATGGCCGCACCCAAGGTACACGGTTTCGAGCTTAGAGCCATAGAACGCACGGCTCGGCAGTTCCTCGATTTTGGAATAAAGGGGCAGCGTCAGCCCGCCGCTCATATTGGTCCCGGAGAAGCAACCTTCGCGGAGCGTCTTGATCGTCGTATTGCTCTCAAGTCCGGTCGTCGCAAGGCGGGAGCAGTTTTTGAACGCATTAACGCCGATTGACGTGATGGATGTGTTCCTGCCCAGACCGGTATCGGTCAGAGCGCTGCAGGCATTATAAGCGTTCTCAGAAATCGAACAGAGGCCAACGACCTTGTCGAGCCCCGTAGACCGCAGCCCGCTCCAGGCAAACGCGGCATCGCCCATCGTGCCGATGGTAGCAACGTCGTCAATATTTAGGCTCGTAAGCGATCCGCACCCAGAAAAGGCCCCTGTTCCGATACTTCCAATGGTCATACCGGAAAAGCTGATATCGGCGAGATTGGAGCACCCAGAAAAGGCGTGTAGTCCAATTGAAGAAATAGAGCTGTTCTCAAAACGCACCGAACGCAGATTGGAGGAATACTCACAAATATATCCGGGGACCCCATCCACTCCGTAATCAACGATCAGATTGGTTACCAATTTACCGTCGACAGAGCTCCCATACGGGTCGTTTCCATCAATCTCTACCGTAACGCTTCCGCCTGCATCGCACGGATACACATAGCCGTTCGGCATAAGCTTGGCATACTCATAGACCGTTGGATCCTCATACACGAGGGGATCGACTTCGCTGTCATCGGACGAGGACTCTGACGTTGCAGGCGAGCTCTTTGCAGCATCGGAATCAGTCGCAGCACTTGTGAGGTCCTGAGCTAGGCTCGTCCCGGGGGCGTCGGATGCCGCGCTGGATGAGTCGTCCTGCGTATTATTCTCCTGATCGGAAGACGCGGATGAAGCGCTTTCGTCCGAAGGTGATGATTCATCGACCGCATCGGTATCGGAGCCCGAGTCGGTCTCTTGGGCCTCGCTCTCAACGGCAAGCGCCCCGGCGTCATCGGCATAGGCTGTGCTGGGCGCAAGGGGTATCGAGGTCACGACCATCGCGACCGAAAGATAGACGACTAAAAACCTATAGAGGGCAGCAGTGATCCTGTTCATAGGAACCTTCCCGCAATTTGCAAAGATACAGAGTCCCAGTGTGGGCCATCATCACACAATACCCTGTATAAGCGACAATGCGGGAAGGCTGCGCAAACGGTTTATCTAAGGGCGCAAATGGTTGGTCTAATCGCTGCTTAAATCGCGCAAAGCGTCAATCGCGGTGTCGACTTCCTCGGCCGCGTTGAAGTAACCAAACGAGAAGCGAACTACGCCCTGGCGCTCGGTTCCCAGCGCACGGTGCATGAGTGGGGCGCAATGGGCACCGGGGCGCGTCGCAATCCCCCACCCCTGCATGAGCGCGTCCGAGATCTCGGCAGAGTCGATATCACCCACGTTGAGTGAGACGATCGCCGAGCGCGACGGCTGGTCAAAGGCGCCGTAGAGCTTGATCTCCGGGATTTCGCGCACGCCAGCGAGAAAGCGATCCGCCAGTGCTCGCTCATGCGCCGCAATCGCCTCGACCCCGCTTTGCGCCTCGATAAAGTCGAGACCTGCGGAAAGTCCCGCGATGCCGTGGCCGTTGAGCGTGCCCGCCTCAAGGCGCGTGGGCCACTCAAGCGGCTGCAGCGCATCGAAGCTGTGCACGCCCGTGCCGCCCATGGCCCACGGCGCCACGTCAATGCCCTCCGCCACGGCCAGCCCGCCGGTCCCCTGCGGACCCATGAGTCCCTTGTGGCCAGTAAAGCACACCACGTCGAGCCCCATGGCCTGCATATCGATATGCATCGCGCCGGCAGACTGCGAGGCGTCGACGATCACCAGCGCGCCGGCAGCATTGGCCATGGCCGCCACGCGCGCAATGTCGACCGCGTTGCCAGTCACATTGGAGGCGTGCGTCACCACCACAGCACGCGTACCGGGCGTGACCAGCCGCTCGAGCTCGTCGTAGTCGAGCACGCCGTTGGTATCACAGCCCGCATGCTCAACCGTCACACCCTGCTCTGCCGCCAGGCGGTTGAGCGGACGCAGCACGGAGTTGTGCTCGAGCACCGTTGTGACCACATGGTCGCCGGGGCGCACCACCCCGTTGATGGCGGTGTTGAGCGCCGCCGTGGAGTTGGGCGTAAAGCACACATGGTCCGCCCTCGGGCAACCTAAAAGGCGCGCGAGCTTGGCACGGCAAGCGTGAATCGTACGAGCGGCATCGAGGGCACCCGACGTGGCGCCGCGCCCGGCATTGCCGAGCGAGCACATCGCCTGCGTCACGGCATCGATGACCGTCTGCGGCTTGTGCATGGTCGTCGCCGCGTTATCCAGATAGATCATCGCACGACCTCCCACATATCAATCACGGTATAGCCCTCGGTGGGAATGCCCGCTGCGGCAAGCTCGGCGCGCAGCAGTTCCTCATCGGCAGGCAACGCCTTCCACGCCAGACCGCAGCCGGCAGCGACCTCCCCGGGCACGGGAATCGTTCGCCCGGGAAGGCCGCGCTCGATGCATAGGGTCTCGCACCCCATGCGGCCGCCGTGGTGGGAAACGTGATGACAAGCGCCGGGCGCTTCTCCCTCATGGCAACTCCAACCAATACGCTACGGGCGCACGACGCGCACGGCCTGCTCCATCTTCTCCACGATCACGTACATGTTGGTGACCTCGCCCACCGCAAGCTGGTCTTTAATGCCAAAGTGGTCCAGGCAGGTACCGCAGGTGAGAATCTCGACACCCTGCTCGGCCAGGCCCTTCAGGTCGTCGAGCACCGGAGAGCCCTCTACGGTGAGCTTGGCACCGCCGTTGTAGAACAGCATGGTCGCGGGCAGCTCCTCCTGCTGCGTCACGGCAAAGATGAGGCTTCATGAGCTTGTGGCCCAGCTCATCGTCGCCGCGGCCCATGCAATCGGTGTAGACGGAAATGACGAGTTTGCCCTTGCCGGCGCTGGCGTCGCAGAAAGCGGCACCGTCCTGCTCGGGGTCCGCAACGGCCACGGCACCCGCGGTCGTGACGGTCACGTGCCACTCGGCGTCCGAGATCTTCTCGACCGAGGCCGTGCAGCCCTTCTCCTGCGCCATCTTGGAGATGTTCTTGACGGCGGTCTCGTTATCGACCGAGGTCACCACGGCACCCTCGCCGTCAAGCTGTTTGAGCGCCTTAAGCGTCTTGACGACGGGCAGCGGACAGGCATCGCCCATGGCATTGACTTCAATCTTAGGTGACATAGCAAATCCTCTCAAAAGGGACCGCCCAGAACAGCAGACGGTCGCATAAACGGTTTTCCTTAATGCACAACGTGAACGGCAGGACCACCCGGCACCGCCTCGCACACGCGGCCGATTGTGGCGGCGATGCGATCCTCGGCATGCAGACGGCGCGCGAGTTCATCCACATCGGCAGCAGGCGCTGCGATGAGCAGGCCGCCCGAGGTCTGCGGGTCGTACAGCGCATCTAGCATGCCCGGCTCCAGGTCATCGTCGGCCGCCACGCGCGGGCCAAAGAAGTCCTGGTTGCGGTAGGAGCCAGCGGGGATAATGCCCAGACGCGCCATGTCGAGCACCTGGTCAAAGAGCGGCACCGCCCCCGACGCAAGCTCAATCTGCACGCCCGAGCCCTCGGCCATCTCGCACGCATGCCCAATCAGGCCAAAGCCCGTAATGTCGGTGCAGCCGTGAAGTTCGAGCCCCTCGGCCAAACGGATCGGGGCCTCGTTGAGGGTGCGCATAGAATCAAACATCTGGCTGGCCTCGTCCTGCTCGATGAGCTCGCCCTTAATGGCCGTGGTGATAATGCCCGAGCCGATCGCCTTGGTCAGCAGTAGGACATCGCCCACGCGCGCACCGCTGTTGGCGAGCATGCGGTCGAGTGGCACAAAACCGCTCACGGACAGGCCGTACTTGGGCTCGTCGTCGTTGATGGTGTGGCCGCCCGCGATGGTGCAGCCAGCCTCGACGCACTTGTCGGCGCCACCCGCCAAAATCTGGCCGGCAACCTCTACGCCCAGGCAGTTAGGTATGCACAGCAGGTTCATGGCATGGCTCGGCCGCCCGCCCATGGCGTAGATGTCCGAAAGCGAGTTGGCCGCGGCGATCTGACCAAACAGAAACGGGTCATCGACCATCGGCGGGAAGAAGTCGATGGACTGCACGAGGCCCAAGTTGTCGCCAACGCGAAAGACGCTCGCATCGTCGGAGGTATCGAACCCCACGAGCAGGTTGTCGTTATGCACATTGGGTAAGTCGCCCAGGACCTGGCGAGGGCTCCAGGAGCCAACTTAGCGGCTCAACCAGAGGCAGCGGTCATCTGCGTGAGCTTGATGAAATCGTCAGCCATCGATCCCTCCTCTCATAGGTCAATCTTTTCCTCCCAGTATACGCATGGTGGCGCCGCGAGCGGACGGCGTATCGCAACCCCTACGCGACGCAGCAGAAGGGACAAAGGGACTGTCCCTTTGTCACATTATCGACAAACCAGATGAATTCTCTTGGCATCGAAGTGCATGCGCAGGGTCTCGTCGGCCTGCGGCAGCTCGTCGGAAGCCACGCTCACCTTGTTGACCTTCCACTGCAGGCGCGTCGGCGCATCGGCACGCGGCACATCCAGCAGCACCAGGCGCTCAAAACGCGAATCGCTCACGCGGGCCACATGCAGATCGTAGCTGTTACGACCGCGCTCAGCGCGGTTGTCCACATGGAAATAGCTCGCACGAATACCCAGGTACGCCACATTATCGGGAACCTCACGGCCCACGTTGAAGGTCATGCCCCAGTCCAGGGCTTCAACTTCCTGAAGCTCGATCTTGCGCGCGCGGCTCGTATTCTTGCAGCCCGTCAGACGCAGCGCAGCCAAGGTTTGCGGCCGGCGGACCACGTCCTCGACGGAGCCGATCTCCTCCACATGCCCGTTATGCATCACGCAAATGCGCTCGCACAGGCGGCATGCCTCGTCAATATCGTGGCTCACGTAGAGCACGGTACGGTTACAGACGTCGAACAGGTCGAGCATGTTCTGCTCAAGCGCGCTCTTGAGATACGCGTCGAGCGCGCTCATGGGCTCGTCGAACATAAAAAATGCCCGGGTGTGCCGCCACCATGCGAGCAAGCGCCACACGCTGCTGCTGGCCGCCCGAGAGGCGCGCGGGATAACGGTCGGCAAAGTCGGCCAGTCCAAAGATGCCCAGGTAGCGCTCGGCAAGTTGTCTACGCGCTGCGGCGTCACCTGCACCCTCAACGCCGGCGCACACGTTATCGGCCACCGTCATATTAGGGAACAGCTGATAGTTTTGAAACATCAGGCGCATTTTCGCTCCTGGGGCGAAAGGTTGATGCCCGCCGCAGAGTCAAAGAAGGTCACGCCGTTGACGACGATCTTGCCCTCGTCGGGTGTCTCCACGCCGGCAATGCAGCGCAACGTGCAGCTCTTGCCGCAACCCGAGGCGCCCAGGAGCGCCACACGCTCTCGCCGGCCTCAAGCTGCATGTCGAGCATAAACCCGGGATAGCGTTTTTTGATATCCAAAACGAGCGACATAGCTTATCGACCTCCCTGCGGTGCTGCGTCATCGCGCATGAGCTCGGCCAGCGCCTCGCGATCGATACGCAGCGCATCGCCGCCCACTGGGTCGAGCGAATCGATCTGGCTACCCAGCTGCTTGGCCTGCTTGCGCTCCGCGTGGGACAGGCCGCGCTCGCGGTACTTTTGCGAATGCGCCGTGTACATATTGATGAACAAAATGACCAGGAAACTAAACACGATCACGACGACGACCCAAAAGAGGGCCACCGAGGTGTTGCCGCCCATCCACTCAAAGTAGATGGCGATAGGGATGGTCTGGGTAATGCCGGCGTAGTTGCCGCAAAGAACAGGGTGCAGCCAAACTCGCCCATGGCACGCGCGAAGGCAAGCACCGCGCCGGCGGCAATCGAGGGCCAGCCAAGCGGCATCATAAGCTTGGCAAAGATACGGCGCTCGGACCATCCCAGGGTTCGCGCGGCATCGAGCATCTGCGTGTCAAGGCTCTCAAAGGCACCGAGCGCCGTACGGTAGACCAGGGGAAACGACACCACCACGGCAGATATCACCGCCGCAGGCCACGTAAAGACGATCGAGACGCCGTGCGCGATGAGCCACTGGCCCACCCCGGTCGAGCGGCCAAATAGCATGAGGAGCAGAAAGCCGCAGACCGTGGGCGGCAGCACCATAGGAATCGTAAAGACCGAGTCGAGCAGGCCCTTGATGCGACTCGAGGTACCCATAGTCTTCCACGCGGCGAACAGGCCCAGCGCAAAGGAAATCAGCAGGGCAAGGCCGCTCGTTTTTATGGACACCCAAAGCGGGCGATAGTCGATGTCGCCCAAAAAGGAGGCCAGAGAGGTCAAGGGACCCTGCTCATCCCGCAACACGACAGACGATGCTTCTACCATTTGAGCGCTATCAAGCCAGCGCGCGCCGCCCTTGGCATCACCCGAGGCCGATGCAATCACCACATAGCGGTCCCCATCCGCACCGTGCTCGTCAAAGCCATAGGTATACCCGCCGGCATCAAACGTTGTTTCCGCCGTAACATACCAAGGAAGATCAACGTCCCCTAGCTGCGCACCTCCCATGGAGTTTGCGCTGTCGAGCTCACAGACGAGGGCCTTGAGACCCGATACACACTCGTTGTCCTGCGGATCCAATCCATACTTCTCGGCCGCCTTGGGCGATATCCACACCACAACGCGATCGGCAGCAGGCGCCACTACAAGGTCCACGTCCTCGTCAACGGGAAACCGGTAGCCCTCAGGCTGGCCCTCCATAGCACGAGCGGTCCCCTTGGCCAACCGCTCAAAACCCTCGATCCCATAGGAAAGCCCATGAGCGGTCGCAGCAACCTGGGCCCCGTCCTCAGCGACCCCAGCAAACGCAAATCCCGGCACCCAGCAAAGCGCGAAGGTCAAAGCACAGGCGACAAGCATGCGGAATCTATTAAGCACGAAAAGCTCCAAGCGAATACAAGGACGGAGTGAAACACAGAACGATGGAATTATCGCGCCAAGCCGCACTACGCGGAAAGCTCAAAGCCGTACTTAGCCCATATCTTCTGAGCCTTCTTGCTGGACAGGCAGAAGTCGATAAACGCCTTGGCCTCGTCGGCATGTTCGGAGCCATCGGCAACGGCGCCCGGATACACGATGGGCTTGTGCGAGTCCTCGGGGCACACGAAGGCCTCCTCGATACCGTTGTAGCGGTAGATGTCAGAGCTGTAGACAAAACCGGCAACGCAGTCGCCCGTAGAGACGTAAGACGCAGCGGTGCCGACCTTGTCGGCCAGGGCCACCTTGTCGGCAAGCTCGGGTGCATACTCGCCGTCGTCGCCTCGGTGCCGGTGTAGAGACCCACAGAAGCTAAGGCCTGGTTGGCGTACTTGCCGGCGGGGACGGTCTTGGCGTCGCCGATGGCGATCTTGCCGTCCAGATTCGCGACGTTGGCGATGGCCTCGATCTTGGTGTCGGAACCCTCAGCACGAATGATCGCAAGGTCGTTGACGAACATATCCTCACGGGTGTCGGCATCGACGAGCTCGGCGGCCTCGGCGTCGTCCATGGTGCCTTTGGAGGCGGTGATGAGCACGTCGACCGTGGCGCCGGCGCGCATCTGCTCGACAAGGTCGCCAGACGCCTTAAACTGCGTGTCTGCAAACGTGGTGCCGGTCTGGTCGGTGTAGAGCTCTTGGACCTCGGGCAGAGCCTTCTCGAGCGAGTTGGCGGCAAAGACCTGCAGCTCGACAGCTTTCTTGGAAGATGCCTTGGCAGAACCGGCATCGGATCCGGCCGGCTCGGACGTCTTGCTGCCCGAGCAGCCGGCAAGACCAAGGCCGGCAGCGGCGACAGCAGAAAGCGAGACGAATCCGCGGCGAGAAACCATATCGAACATATTCAACCCTTTCGGACCTTGTGCCCGGGTACCCCACCGCGAGCTATAATCTGCATTCAGATTATACTTTCACGCGAATAATGTAAGTGATAAAGATTTCTCGTCTGATAATTTTCTTTTGCCGATAGTCTCAGGACGTTCCGCGCTGTTGCTGCATAAAAAGGCGGAGCGACTCGTAAAGTCGCTCCGCCGCAGGTAGTGCGATTATTTGGCGTGCCCGCCGCCCGCCGTCATTTGGGCCGCATGCTCCAGTTGATCGCTCACGGCCTCCCAGCTTTCGCGGGCCGCTTTCGTGGATCCCGGAAAGTTGATGACAAGCGTATGCCCACGCTGCATGCACACGGCGCGCGAGAGCATGGCGCGGCGCGTCTTGGTCATCGAGTACGCACGGATCGCCTCGGCAATACCCGGCACGTCGCGATCGCAGACGGCACGCGTCGCCTCGGGCGTCACATCGCGCATCGAAAGCCCCGTGCCGCCGCAGGTGAGCACGACATGGGCGTGGCACTCATCGGCGGCTTCCACAATGGCATCACCAATCTCGCTGACGTCATCGCGCACGACCACATGTGAGGCGACCGTCCAGCCCTGTGCCTCGATAAGTTCCTCGAGTGCGGCTCCGGCCTCGTCCTGGGCAAGATCGCGCGTATCCGAGCACGTCACAATCGAAATCTTCAACTCCATAGCATTCCTCCTACAACACGGCGCCCTCGGGCAGGTCGACGCGAACAACGTCCACGACATCTCCCGCCTTGAGCTCGCACGGTCCTTCGTCAATACGCAGTAGACAGTTGGCCCGCTGCATCGTGCCGAGCAGCGCCGAATTCTGCGTCTTGGCCTCGGTCACCAACAGCTCACCGGTCTCGGGGTCGCGCAAAACCGTGGCGCGATCGAAGAAGCGTCGGTCCTGGCGCTTCTTTACGCCGTGCGTCAATATCGCCTGCTGCACGGGACGCGCACCCTCGGCAAAGCCGCGCATCTTGCGGATCGCGGGGCGGGCGAGCATCTCAAAGCCCACATACGCCGCCGCGGGATTGCCCGAAAGCCCCAAATACGGCTTGCCCCCAAGCAGGCCAAACGTGATGGCTTTGCCGGGACGCATCGAAATGCGGTCGAAGAGCACCTCGCCCTCGCGCTTGACCAGCGCCGTCACGTAGTCGTAATCGCCCGCCGAGGCACCGCCGCTCGTAATGACAAAATCGCACTCCTGCACGGCGCGATGCACCAGCTCGGCAATCGCCTGCTCATCATCGGGCGCAATGCCATAGAACACCGGGTCGGCGCCGGCATCGAGTGCCTCGGCCATCAACGCCGACGAATTGGAGTCGCGAATCTGCCCGCGTGCCGGCAGCTCACCCGGCGCGACCAGCTCCGTGCCCAGCGAGATAATGCCCACGCGCGGAGCGGCATGGACCTTCACGCTCGCGCAACCGGCGCTTGCCAGCAGGCCAGCGCGGCCGGGGCCACAACCTCGCCGGCGTGCATCACAACATCGCCGGCATGGGCCTCCTCGGCGGCAGAGCGAACGTTCTCCCCCACTTTAGCAGGCGCCGAAAAGCTCACGTGCGAGCCCTCGTTGCCGTCGCCGTCAAGCACCTCGACGATCTCGTATTTCACCACGGCATCGGCACCTTCGGGTACCGGCGCGCCCGTCATGATGCGGACGGTCTCGCCCGCGCCAATTGTGCCCTCAAACACATGGCCCGCGGCCTCGTGTCCGATAACGTCGAGCGTCACCGGCGCCTCGCCAGATGTCTGCGCCAAGTCCGCCGAGCGCACGGCATATCCGTCCATAGCGCTGTTGGCAAACGGCGAAATGTCGATATCGGCCACCGCGTCCTCTGCCAAGGGAAGACCGGCGGCCTGCCACACGGGAATCTCGACAACTTCGGTGCGATTCATGTGCGACAAGACGATCGCCTGTGCGTCCTCCAACGGAATGAGTTTCTCAGCCATATGCACCTCTAGCATGCTGCGGCGCGCAACAAAAGCGCCGATTCTTTATGTTTATCTCAGTATAATCCCTCGCCGCCTGCTCAAGACCTGGCCCGCGGCCGCGAATACATCTGTCGGCCGCAAGCCGCGAAACAATACCAAAACCAACCTGCCGGTTTGTCACGTATGGCACGTTCTATAATGCTCGTGTTGCAACCCAAAAGAGGAACGTATGGCTTTTACCGACAAACCCGAAAGCGCAAACGAGGCGCAGGATCATTCCCAGTCGCTCGACGACGGCGGCTTTTTCTCCCTTAATGACGTCATCATGGCAGGCAGGCAACAGCTCACCCGCTCCGAGCATCTCTTGGCTGCCGACACGCGCCGCAACGCCCGCAACCTACTCGCGAGCGCCAAGTTGCTCGCGCTCGTCGTCATCGTCTCGCTCGCCATGGGCGTTGCCGCTTGGGCGTTTTTGGCCTCGCTGAATATCGCGACCGACTATCGCGAGCACCATGCGTGGATTTACGCGCTGCTTCCCGTTGTGGGCGTTGCCACCGCATGGGTGTACAAAAACCACGGTCTTGCCGCCAAACGCGGTAACAACCTGGTCATTGACTCCGCCTTGGGCACACGCCTCATCCATATGCGCATGGCCGTCCTCACCTTCATCTGCTCCACGCTCACGCACCTAACGGGCGGATCGGCCGGTCGCGAGGGAGCCGCAGTGCAGATTGGCGGCACCATCGCCAGCAACATCTCGAGCCTCGCCCACCTCAAAAAGCATGATCACCACGACCTCATGCTCGCCGGCATCTCATCCGCTTTTGGCGCCGTATTCGGCTCGCCCCTCGCCGGAGCTTTCTTTGGCATGGAGATGTGCTTTATCGGCAAGATCGACTACACCGCGGGCATCTACTGCCTGGTCGCCTCGTTTACCGGCTACTTTACATCACTCGCCCTGGGTACCGAGTACGAAGCGAATGTCATCGCCAGCGTTCCCAACATGACACCACGAACGGTTGTCATCGTTGTTATCAGCGCCATCATCTTCGGTCTGACGGCACGCCTCTTTGCCTGGTCGGTTCGAGCCGTCAAGAGCCTGTACGGTCGCTTTATCACCAATTACCTCGTCCGCGCACTCATAGGCGCACTCGTGGTTTTGGCCGCCTATGCCCTCCTCGACGCCTGGGACTACGCCGGCCTTTCCACGTGGCTTTCCGGCGCTGGATTTGCAGGCAACACCACCCTGGCGGACGCAGCCATCAAGTTGGTCGTCACAGCGCTTACCCTGGGCGCGGGCTTCCAAGGCGGCGAGGTCACGCCCCTGTTTGGCATCGGCGCGGCACTCGGTGGCTGGATTGGTTGCCTTACCGGGCTTGACCCCAGTTTTCTGGCGGCTCTCGGCATGCTCGGAGTGTTCTGCGCCGGCCTCAACGTGCCCATCACCACCTGCATGATGGCCATCGACCTGTTCCACGGCACGGCCGCCGGGTTCTTTGTCATCGTGGCCTTTATCAGCTATCTCGCCGGCGGACACCGCGGCGTGTACCCCGCCCAGCGCATCATCTCACCCAAGCGCCGTTCGCTTATTGTGGATGAGGGCGGTACGGTAGCGGATGCTATCGAGCGCCACAACGACCTGATAGAGTAGACGTAAGTATTCGCCGTGCAGCCACAATCGGGGGCAATTCGACCTGAGCGCGACCGCACCGTCATGCCACACGCCGGGAGTCGCCCCATGCACGCAACTGATTTTGGTCGCACCCTCATCGTCGCCAATCCTGCCGCCCAGTCGGGCGCTGCGCGTGAGGTTGCCGAACGCCTGCAGCGCTTTTTGGATATGACCGCGCGCGCATCCCAGTTTGACCTTGTGCTAACCGAGCGCATGGGACACGCCAAGGAGCTCGCCGCCCAGGCAACGGGCTACCGCACCGTTATCGCCCTTGGCGGCGACGGCGTGATTCACGAAGTCGTCAACGGCTTGATGGCGCTAGAAGAGGCAGTTCGACCGGCGCTTGCCGTCCTGCCCGTAGGCTCCGGCAATGATTTTGCCCAAACGCTCGGCATCGAAGATTTCTCCGGCAAGGATTTTGGCGCGCTGCTCACCTGTGAGCTGCAGCGTCAGGACATCGGGCGGATTCGCTCATGGAACCCCGCAAGAGGCAGCGGCGAGGCTACCGTCGAGTACTACGACCAGACACTCTCCGTCGGCATCGATGCCGCCATCGGCCTTGGCACCACCGAGCTACGCAAAAAGACCGGCTTGACAGGCGCGCCGCTCTACACCCTCTCGGGACTTGAGCAGTTTGGTCTGCGCTATCGCAACTACCCCATGACAGCCAGCTTTGACGGCGCGCCCGCCGAGCGCGTGAGGGCGATCATCATGGCAATTCAGCTGGGCCCCACCTATGGCTCGGGCTATCGCATCTGTCCCGATGCCGATCCCTGCGACGGCATACTCGACGTCTGCTACGCCTGCGGCCCCGTCCCACGCGCGGTCGCGCTTCCCATGTTCCTTTCGGCCAAAGATGGTCACCATACCAAGCTGCCACCGGTTCGCATGCGCCGCTGTCGGCATGCCGAGCTCACCTTTGAGGAGCCCGACTCACCCCATCCAAGCCGACGGCGAGCCCGTCGTCGCCTCGCGCATCGAGGTCGACATCCTCGCCGGCGCCCTCCACGTCTGGCGCCCCACCCGCTAGCCATCCCATAAGTTGCGGTGAAATAGGGACTGTTTATGCAGCTAAAGCCGCAAACAGTCCCTATTTCACCGCAACTTATTGAGAAGATCATTCCTCCCCGCCCGGTTTGCGACGGTTAGCCTTTTTAATGGCGTTGAAGTGCTTGTCATTGAGCCTGCGCTGGCGAGAGCGCAGAGGCACCTTAGTCTTTACGCGTCGGCGCGGTGGACGCCCGCGACGCTCCAGCTCAGCGCGCAGCTTACGCAGGCAGCTCGCGCGATTCTGAAACTGACTACGGCTCTCGCGCGCCGTCACAACAATCCCCGTGGCCCATGCTTCATACGCACCGCCGAGTCCGTCGTGTTCACGCCCTGTCCGCCCGGACCTGTCGCGCGAAACACCTGAACCTCGCAGTCGCGTGCCAACCTCTCGACCGACATCTCGGCATAGCGCGCATACTCGCGCCATCCCATCTTGTTCTCATCCATATCAACACCTCCCCTCATACAAAAAATGTGACAAAGGGAAAGTCCCTTTGTCACATCGCATACCAATCGCTTGTGTTACGCGCTTAAGCGAAGGTGATCTCGCCGGTGTCGCAGTCCATATCGGCGATACGGGCCAGGCTCTCAACGCGGAAGCCGCGCTTACGGAGCTTATCGCCGCCGCCCTGGAAGCCCTTCTCAACGGCGATGCCAATGCCGGCAACTTCGGCGCCCGCAGCCTCACAAATCTTAATAAGGCCCTCAAGCGCGCAGCCGTTGGCCAGGAAGTCGTCGATAATCAGGACCTTGTCGCCCTCGGACAGGAAGCGCTTGCCAACGATGACCGGGTACTCCTTCTGCTTGGTAAAGGAGTAGATGGTCGTGGCGTACTGCTCGCCATCGAGGTTGATGGACTGTGCCTTCTTAGCAAAGACCACCGGTACGCCGCCAAAATGCTGAGCTGCGATGCAAGCCATGCCAATGCCCGAAGCCTCAATCGTCAGGATCTTGTTGATCTCGACATCCTTGAACAGACGGGCCCACTCGGCGCCCATGTGGTCGAACAGCTCAACGTCGCACTGGTGTTGAGGAAGGCATCAACCTTAAGGACGTTACCGGCCTTTACGATGCCGTCATGGCGAATACGATCCTCAAGCTCCTGCATGGCGCAACCCCTTCTCGCGGCAACGATACCGCGCGATTAATAAACGTTGTTCGATAGTCTACCACGGACCGACCCCCGCCCGCCCCACAAGCCGTATCGCACCACAAACCAGTCTTTTTGGGACGGCGCGAATCGTGGCAGACAGCCTCCCAACACGCTAATGGCGGGCGCGCATCTTCACCAAACGCACCATGCAAGCGCAAAGCCCACAGCGGCCACAGCCATAAGCACGTAGAACACCGAGCGAAAGCCGAATAGGAATACATCCGGACGGCCTGCAACAAAACTGGTCACGGCCTCGCCCATCGCAACGCTCATCTGCCCATAGAGGATATGCGACGCCGCTGTAATGCCCACTGCCATACCCGCATAGCGCGCCAGACTACCCAGGCTGCCCGCAATACCGAGCGCCTCGCGCGGGGCCGAACCCATGTACAGCGAGTTGTTGGGACTCTGGAAAATAGACGTGCCGCATGACATAAACGCGACGCAACACACGATCACAGGGATGGAAGAGTGCTCGTCGAGCGTGCTTACCGCAAAAAGACCGCATACGTACACGCCAAGGCCGACCGCCGTGGGGCCCTCGCAGCCAACACGGTCCGAAACCGTTCCCGAAAGCGGGCCGATAAAGGCATTCACCATTGGCAGCGCCAAAAACAGCAGGCCCGAAACGTCAGACCCAAACCCATGCGCATCCTGAAAATAGAACGGCAGAATAAACTCGGATGCGCCAATACCAACGAACACGATGAGCATGCAGGCAAGGTTGATGGTGAAAGCCGAATTTGCAAAGCAGCGGCGAGCAGCCTCGATCAGGGACATGGGGCACTCGCCGGCCTCCGGCTTAACATGCGGTAGCGTATAGAGCCCCACGATAAACGAGATGACGCCAATGGGCAGGTTGATGAGGAAGATGCTCTCCCAGGGAAAGCTTGCCACCAGCACGCCGCCGAGTACGGGGCCACACATCATGCCGAGGGCCACGAAGGTCGCGAGAATACCCATGGCACGGCCTCGTTCGCGCGCCGGAAACGACTCGGTGATGATACCCATGTTGTTGGCCATGGCCGCTGCGCAGCCGACGCCCTGCACAATGCGTGCCAGAATAAGAACTTCGAGCGAACTCGAAAGGCCGCAAAGCAGCGAGCCGGCCGTAAAAACGATTACGCCCAGCTGGAATACGCCCACCTTGCCGCGCACGTCGCCCAAGCGGCCAAACGGCAGCATAGCCACGCATGTCGCAAGCAGGTACACCGAGCTCACCAGCTGGATGCGGTCGAGGCCCACGCCCAGCTCCTTTTGCATCACGGGCAACGCCACGGTCACGACGGTCGAATCCAGACACGACATAAACGTCATGATGAGCACGGTAAACAGAATCGCCCATTTGTTCTTGCCATGGGTGTCGCCCTCAAGGGCAATGTGCTCGCGGCGCAGCTGCTCTGCAGTTTTCTCCATATCCATCCTTTCGAGTGGTGCAACGCAAAAACGGGGCCCAATCGCCTGCGAACAGTCGCGATTGGGGCCCGCCTACGGAATCGGAACTATATGTCAACAGAACCCCAAGAGGCTCCGTCGCTTCATACAAGAAGCTAGCCTAGCACTGCTCGAGCGCCTGCTCAAGGTCGGCAATCAGATCGGCCGTGTCCTCGAGGCCGCACGACAGGCGCACCATGTCGGCGGAGATGCCGCAGGCGATGAGCTCCTCATCGTTCATCTGACGATGCGTGGCATTAGCGGGATGCAGGCAGCAGGTGCGAGCATCGGCCACATGCGTGGCGATCTGGGCAAGCTTGAGGCTCTTCATAAAGGTCTCGGCCGCCGCGCGACCACCGGTAAAGCCAAAGCTCACGACGCCGCAGGTACCGTTGGGCATGTACTTCTGAGCCAGGTCATAGTACTTATCGCCCTCAAGGCCCGGATAGCTCACAAAGCGCACCTTGGGATGGCTCTGCAGGAACTTAGCAACGGCCAGGCCGTTCTCACAATGACGCGGCATACGCACATGCAGGCTCTCGAGCGAGCTGTTCAGGAAAAACGCCGCTTGCGGGTTCTGCATGGGGCCGAGGTCGCGCATGAGCTGAGCGGTTGCCTTGGTAATGAAGGCACCCTCGCGACCGAACTTCTCGGCATAGGTCACGCCGTGGTAGCTCTCGTCAGGCGTGGTGAGACCCGGGAACTTGTCCGCATGGGCCATCCAGTCAAACTGGCCGTGGTCGACAATCACGCCGCCCAGGTAGGCAGCATGTCCATCCATGTACTTGGTGGTGGAGTGCGTAACGATGTCGGCGCCCCACTCAAAGGGACGGCACATCACGGGCGTCGGGAAGGTGTTGTCGACCATCAGCGGCACGCCGTGGTCATGCGCGGCCTTGGCAAAGCGCTCAATATCGAGCACGGCAAGGGCGGGGTTGGCAATCGTCTCGCCAAAGACAAGCTTGGTATTGGGCTCAAAGGCTGCCTCGAGCTCCTCATCGGTGCAGTCGGGGGCGACGAACGTGCAAGTCACGCCCATGCGGCCCATGGTATGGGCAAGCAGGTTGTAGGTACCGCCGTAGATAGCAGAGCTCGCGACCACGTGATCACCGGCACCGGCCACGTTAAAGATCGCGAGGAAGTTCGCGGCCATGCCCGAGCTCGTGAGCATCGCAGCGGTGCCGCCCTCCATCTCGCAGATCTTGGCGGCAACCAGATCGCACGTGGGATTCTGCAGACGGCTGTAGAAGTAGCCCGACTCCTCCAGGTCAAACAGCTTGCCCATGTGCTCGGACGTGTCGTATTTCCACGTGGTGGACTGGTAGATGGGCACCTGGCGCGGCTCCGCATCTCCCGGGTGATAGCCGCCCTGAACACATGTAGTACCGATGGTCTGCTCGCTCATATCCAACTCCCTTACTTGGGTTTTGTTTTATTCGGTTCACGATACCGCTACCCCGCACCCCTCTCAACCCATCCCGCCGATAGGTTATGGGACAAATGAATCAGGGCATTCGTCTCAGCCTTAGGCATTTGTTCGATGGATATAAATGAGGCATACCTGAAGCTCTCAATGATTACATACACCGGCAAGGGTACCATAGGCGGGTACACCGTAATCAAGGAGACACCGATGAAGCAAATCGATACAGCCCAGCTCGGCATCACCGCCTGTCAGGCTCAGGCTGCCGAGTACCACGCCCGCGGCTTTAACTGCGCGCAGGCCGTCGCCTGCACGCTCGCGCCCGCCGTCGGGCTCGACCCCCAGGTCGCCTTTACCCTCACCGAGGGCTTTGGCGCCGGCATGGGCGGCATGACCGAAACCTGCGGCGCCATCTCGGGTGCCGTGGCCATCATGGGCTTTGTAATGAGTGACGGCATGGAGAACCCCAAGACCAAGGGTCAGACCTACAAGCTGTCGCGCGAAATCGCCAAGCGTTTTGGCGAGAAGAACACGACGACCGTCTGCGGCACGCTCAAGGGCATCGGATCGGACAAGGGTCCGCTCCGCGGCTGCCCGGCTGCATCGACGATGCCGTCGAGATCGCCTGCGATGTGCTAAAGCAGCTCGCCGAGTAAACGGCAGCAACATAAAACGACAGCCGGCGCGCTTGGGATTCATCCAAATGCACGCCGGCCGTCGTCGTTAGAACTCAGCAAACACGGGAGCGCTGACCTCAATCTCCTCGCGCCCCGCCATAAGCTCGCACATCTTAGCGCAAAACGGCTCTTGCTCCCCCGCTTTAAACACCAAGTGAAGTGTCACAGCATCCGCGTAATCGGTATCCGAAACCTTGGCACCCGAATCCTGCGCCAAGCGAAGCACCTGCTCATACTGTGGATAGGCCACATGCACATCAACCGGCACGACGCTCGTCATCTCGACGATCTGCCCGGCCTCCTGAGCCGCGGCCAACGCCGCCTGCGTCGCCGCGGTATAGGCACGCACCAAACCACCAGGCCCCAACAGCGTGCCACCAAAATAGCGCGTTACTACGCAGCAAACATTTTTGAGCCCCGCACCGCGCAGCACCTCGAGCGTCGGCATACCACTCGTGCGGCTCGGTTCACCATCATCGCTCTGGCGCTCGCGTCCATCGACCAAAATCCACGCGGGAACATTGTGTCGAGCGTCATAATGACGCTTGCGAACCATCTCGATAAAGGCATTCGCCTCATCCTCGGACTCAATATGGACCAGCTGGGCAATAAACCGGCTCTTGCGGTCCACAAACTCGCCCGAAGCCTCATTATTCGATTGCAGAGTAAAATAGCTGTCCAACAAAGCCCCTCAACAACAAGCAAAGCAACAAACAGCCTCAATAATACGGCAAAGAGTACTTCGGCTACCTCACCAAAAAGAACGGAGCCACCGATGATAAGGCAAAAACAGCGAGACGGCGTCAGCTGAGTCGATTTGGTCCGAAAGAGGAGGGAGCACGCCTTATGGCGGCGACCGACGAATGAGCGACAAATCGGCCAGCTGACGCCGTCGCAGCGTCAACAAGAAAGCTGAGTGGGCCTGTAAGCCGGGTTCTGTCGTGAACGGTCATTTATCTTGTCTGCACGTTACCGTGCAGCTCCACGCACGCTACCCGAACGCGGACCGGGCCGGCCCATAGCGTTCCTATTCGCGCTTGCTCCGGATGGGGCTTGCCAAGCCGCCGTGTTGCCACGACGCTGGTGGTCTCTTACACCACCGTTTCAGCTTTTCCCTTTACGCCTTGCGACGCAGGTGGGAGTCTTCTTTTCTGCGGCGCTTTCCGTCGGATCACTCCGCCCGGCCGTTAGCCGGCATCCCGCCCTCTGGAGCCCGGACTTTCCTCACGCGTGCTGCAAGCAGCACATCGCGCGACCGTCTGGCCCACTCAGCAGTGCAAGAGTGTAGCACACCGTTGCCGCAGGCAACGGCACAACACAAGCGCTCGCACGATAAACCAAGAACCACCCATGCGCTACAATAATCACGTCGATGGGCAACGTCGTCAGTCGAGACGCGACCGCGCTCCGCACCCCTCCGTCTACTCGGTGCGTTCCCGCCTCCTCCCCGAGGCGGGATGTCGGCATTTTTCATGCACCGACAACCCAATAGCCTGTGGACAGCCCGGACATCATTGCGCACGAGCAGCATCGCGCGCATCAGCAGCAAATACAAAAAGGGACCCATCCATTACGGACGGATCCCTTAAAACAAGTGATCGTCAAACCGATTTACTCGGCGTCGGTCTCCTCGTCCTTCTTCTCGGAAGGCAGCGGAGTAACCTCGATCTCGACGCCCAGAGTCTCAGCAGCGGACTTCATGGACAGGGAGATACGACGACGGTCGAGGTCGATCTCCATGACCTTGACCTGAACCTTGTCGCCAACGTGGGTGACCTGAGAAGCTGGTCGACGTGCTTGTTGGCCATCTCGGAGATGTGCACCAGGCCCTCGATGCCCTCGCCCAGGTCGACGAAAGCGCCGAACGGGACAAGCTTGGTCACAGTGCCCTCGACGATAGCACCGACGGGGTACTTCTTGACCAGTGCGCGCCACGGATCCTCGGTGGTCTGCTTGAGACCCAGGGAGATGCGCTCGCGGTTGAGATCGACGTCGAGAACCTCGACCTCGACCTCCTGGCCGACCTTGACAACCTCGGAAGGATGGTTGACGTGGTTCCAAGAGAGCTCGGAGATGTGGATGAGGCCGTCGATACCGCCGAGGTCGACGAAGGCGCCGAAGTCCACGATGGAGGAAACGGTGCCCTGGAGACGCATGCCCGACTTGAGCTTGGACAGGATCTCGGAGCGCTCGGCCTTACGGGACTCCTCGAGCACGACGCGACGGGAGAGGACAACGTTGTTGCGGTTGCGGTCCATCTCGATGACGCGGGCCTCGATGCGGGTGCCCATGTAGGAGGTGAGGTCCTTGACGCGACGGAGGTCGACGAGGGAAGCGGGCAGGAAGCCACGCAGGCCGATGTCGAGGATCAGGCCGCCCTTGACAACCTCGATAACCTCGCCCTCGACGTTCTCGCCGGAGTTGAACTTCTCCTCGATGCGGTTCCAAGCACGCTCGTACTCGGCACGCTTCTTGGACAGGACCAGACGACCGTCCTTGTCCTCCTTCTGGAGAACCAGAGCCTCGATGGGATCACCGAGTGCAACGATGTCTGCAGGGTTAGCGTCCTTGCGGATGGACAGCTCGCGGACCGGGATAACGCCCTCGGACTTGAATCCGATGTCAACGAGCACCTCGTCATGCTCGATCTTAACGACAGTGCCGTTAACGAGATCGCCCTCATCAAAGTCGGTAATCGTACCGTCGATGAGGTTGTTCATCTCCTCCTCGTTGACATCGTCAAGAGAGAAAATGGACGAGTTCTGAATCTCACTCAAAGGTGGACCCCTTTCGAACTACGGGGCCCCGATTGCTAGGACCTACAGAAGGGTGCGACAAGCACACAACGTTTAGGAACACTCGGGAGCCGACAGATACTAATGTGACGCTTGTGCAATCACGTTCGTATAGGTTACGGGGAAATGAGTTCGATTTCAAGCGTGAACTGCCATTTTTTACTCGTATGGAGACTTTTTCGCAATCTTGTGAACGACTGTCTCCACAAGCTGACGATAAGCAGTTGGGCATACGGCTTTGGAGTAAAGTATCCCAGACATACGATTCTGGAACGATTTTTCGAGAAAGGTGCCCGCGTGCTCAAAGCAGTCGTTTTCGATATGGACGAAACGCTTCTTAGCATCAACCTCAACGCGTTCATCCTTCGATATTTTAAGGATGTCTCTTCGATGCTCGCGGATATCGGGCGCCGCAGCCGCGGTGGCACGATGGCACGCCTCGGCACCATCCTGGTCGACCTCAACGCCAATCGCCGCAGCAGCACGGACAATCGCACCAATCTTGAGTTTTACCAAGAAGAGGTCGAGCGCCGATGCGGCATTTGCCTCTCGGACCCACTTATCTACGAGGCGTTTACCTACTACGACCGCGAAGTTCTTCCGTACAAGAATGACGAACTCATCAACGCCCATGCCATGCCGGGCGCACACGCCGCGCTTCAGACCGTACAGGACGCAGGGCTGCGCTGCGCGCTCTTTACCAACCCCAGCTTTCCGCAGGGGGCCATCGAGTGCCGCATGGGTTGGGGCGACCTGGCCGACGCCCCCTTTGAGCTCGTCACGCACATGGGAAACGCCACCCGCTGCAAGCCTGATGCCACCTACTATCTAGAGCAGCTTCAGGTGATGGGACTCGAACCGCACGAGGTCCTTATGGTGGGCAACGATCCCAAACGCGACTTCCCTAGTCCCGCCTGCGGCATTCAGACAGCCTATGTAGGCCAGGGCAAGCCCAACCGAGTCACCTGGCGCGGAACCATGGAAGCTTCGCCCGCGACTTTAACGCCGTAGTAGAAGCCTTCTACGAACACCAAGTAGCCGACGAACTGTCCTAGCACACTTGGGTTTTGCCGATCATGATGTTGAGGATCTCGACGTCGGTGTCCTTCATACCCACACGGCCCACGTAGCCCATGCTGGCAATCGTCTGCTCGACGGTATCCTGGATCAAACCCTCGCCGGCACGGAAGCCACGCCCCTGCATGGCCATGTCATGTCCCAGAATCGCCGCATCGACGGCAGCCGAAATCTTGGCGGCACAACTCGCCTTGGCGCCGTCGCACACGATGCCGCCCACGTTACCGAGCGTATTCGAGACCGTCGCGCCAATCTGCTCGCGCGTGCCACCGCACAGCCAGGTAATCGCAGCGCCGGCGCGCACGCGGCGCAAATAGCACCGCAAAACGCCGAAAGCGCACCAATATAGCTCTTGATATGCACGGCGATAAGATCGGACAGCATCACGGCGCGCACCAGACGCTCGTGGTCGCAACGCAGGTACTCGGCATACTCCATGACGGGCAATGCGCAGGTAATGCCTTGATTGCCCGAGCCGCACACAATGGCGACCGGCAGCGCGCAACCGTTCATGCGGGCGTCGGACCCGGCGGCCGCACGGGCACGGGCACGGCAGGCGACGTCATCGGCACGAGCGCCCAGCAGCGTACGACCCACCTCGCGCCCCAAGCGTGCGCAAGGCCCTCGGCACTGATTGCGCCATTCAGCTCAATCTGACGCTCAACGGCAGCGCGGGCGCCCTCAATGTCACCGTCCTCGATAAAGTCGATGATGGAATCAATGGACATGGGCGTATCGGCGTTATCTGCCGCACGCTCGGCCACCACGCGCTCGGCGCAGGCGGCGCACTCCCCCGCCGACTTGCCGCATACCGGAATACCGTCGAGCGTATGGCACGTGACATTAGTGTGGTGATCGGTAATCTCGACGACCGCGGTATGGCCCCCGGCCGTCGCAGTCACCTTGATGTAGAGGTTGGGCACACCCTCGACAAGCGACACATCGCAGTAGCCGGCGTCGGCGAGGAGCTCGGCCACACGAGCGCGGTCTTCATCGTTAACGCTCTCGAGCACCTCAAGCGCGCTCTTGGCGTCACCGCCCACGGCACCCAGCACGGCTGCAGCTTCAATACCGTGCATACCGCCCGAGTTGGGCACGGTCACGCTCTTAACGTTCTTGATGATGTTGCCCGAGCAGGCAACGTCCATATGATCGGGTTCGCAACCGAGCGTCTGGCTCGCCAACGCCGCTGCATAGGCAACGGCAATAGGCTCGGTGCAGCCGAGCGCACAGACAAGCTCGCGGTTCAAAACATCGCAAAACGCGGCATCACGAAGGGAATCGGTAGGCATAGGTATCTCCTGCTTGCATAACGGGCTGGTCTCTCAAAAAAGTTAGCTCCTTTATTTGATAACAATGCATCAAAAACCGCAACCACGGTTCCGGCGGACGGCGCTCAAGCACAAACTGGCGGCATTCATTCATGAAAAGCAGGTCTTGTTGCATGCTTAAGCGTTTGACCAAAAAACGCCCGAGCGTTTACACAAAAGTCGCGCTATCATGCAGTCGAACGCGGTAAAACCTTTAGCAATTCCGCCGCACGGACCAGAGAGGAACCACTCATGAAGATCGGTATCGGCAACGACCACGCCGCCGTCGAGCTCAAGAACATCATTTCCGAGCACCTGAAGGAGCGCGGCTGCGAGGTCGTGAACTTTGGCACCGACACCTCCGAGAGCTTCGACTACCCTATCGCCGGCTACAAGGTGGGCAAAGCCGTAGCCAACGGCGACGTCGATCTGGGCATCCTGATCTGCGGCACCGGCGTCGGGATTAGCTTGGCCGCCAACAAGGTCGAGGGCGTTCGTGCCGTCGTGTGCTCCGAGCCCTTCAGCGCCAAGCTCTCGCGTATGCACAACAACACCAACGTGCTCGCCTTTGGCGCCCGTGTCGTGGGCTCCGAGCTCGCCAAGATGATCGTCGACGAGTGGCTCGACGCCGAGTTTGAGGGCGGTCGCCACGAGCGTCGCGTCAATCTCCTCAACGAGATCGACCAGACCCGCGGCCTCAAGGTCGTCGACGAGGCCTAAAGACCCACAACGCCATACGCTAACCAAAGCCCCCGCTCGGAACACACATCCAGGCGGGGGCTCTTTAGTAGATTTTTGGGACGTGCCTTTAAATCTACGGGGATAAAAAGGGCGCCGCGGATGGAGTTCCGCGCGCCCAAGCCACACGCTAACAGCTTTAAGGAGTCAAAGCTGGTTTAGCCAAAGAAGCGCTTGATCTCGATCTCGGCGTTTTCCAGGCAATCGGAGCCGTGAATCACATTGGCGTTGACATCGACAGCGAAGTCGCCGCGGATGGTGCCGGGGGCAGCATCAAGCGGGTTGGTAGCGCCCATAAGGGTGCGCATCTTGGAGACAGCGGAGAGACCGGAAACGACCATCTTGACGACCGGACCGCTCGTCATAAAGTCGCACAGGCCGCCAAAGAAAGGCTTGTCGGCCAGATGAGCGTAGTGCTCCTCGACGGTAGCGCGCTCGAGCGTAGTCATCTCCATGCGCTCGATGACAAGGCCGCTGCGCTCAATGCGAGCAACAATCTCGCCGATCTTGCGATCGCGCACGGCGTCGGGCTTAATCATGATGAAGGTCTTCTCGATAGCCATAAGGTAGCCTTTCAAGTAGGTTCGCGCGTGCCCAAGTCCCATTCCGGCACTCGCCTGGACTGCATCGTAACAGAGTTTTAGCTGCAGTTAAACAAAAAGCTGTTTATTGAAGCGCTGCAATTAATTGAAGCGTTCCATATGTGTCACTTCTGTTTCGAAGCCCGACTAGAGTACCATCCGACTGCCCATCAACCACACCGAACCGAGCGGACGGTCAGTTGCCGCCTGTGAACGTACCCCCTTCACAACCTGCCCAAAGGTCCTACAGAAGTTCTCGACAAGCCCCTCCCCATTACAACAAAATACGGACGTCCGCATCAGCAGACGCCCGCAAGAAGCAAAAACGATTTATCAATAAATGGCCAATAAGCCTCAAGCAAACCCTTACTTTGCCCCGTGGCCCATCTCGACGACCTTGGTCAGCGACCCAAACGTGCCTTCGTCGGCCACGAGCTGTGCCTCGGCACGCTCCAGCTGGAGGCAACGGCGGCAGGAGCGGTACCGCCCTCGGTCGTGCGCGCGGCGACAATCGACGGGATATCGAGCGCCTCGGTAATATCGCGCTCAAAGAGCGGGCTCGCCTCCTGAAACACCTCGAACGGCAGGTCCTCAAGATTGCAGCCGCGCTTCTCGCACATCAGGACCAGATGGCCCACCACGGCGTGCGCTTCGCGGAACGGCAGGCCGCGCTTAGCCAGGTAATCGGCAACGTCGGTAGCCGCAAGGTGCCCGACGCCGCACTCGCGCGCCATGGCATCCTCGTTGACAGTCCAGGTCGAAATCATGCCGGCCATAACGGACAGGCACTGCATGAGCGTATGGGCGGTATCGAGCGCGCCCTCCTTGTCCTCCTGCAAATCCTTGTTATAGGCAAGCGGCAAGCCCTTCATGGTCACCAGTAGCTGCACCAGGTTGCCGTAGACTCGGCCGCTCTTGCCGCGGATCAGCTCGGCAAAGTCGGGATTCTTCTTCTGCGGCATGATGGACGAGCCGGTGGAGTAAGAGTCGGACAGCGTGATGAAACCGAACTCGGAGCTCGACCACAGCACGATCTCCTCGGAAAGACGCGACAGGTGCATGGCCATAACGGAGCCAGCGTAATGCAGGTCGAGCAGGAAATCGCGATCGGAAACAGCGTCGAGCGAGTTAGGAATCACACCCGCAAAGCCAAGTTCGGCAGCCGTCATCTGACGATCGAGCGGATAGCTCGTACCGGCAAGCGCGGCAGCACCCAGCGGGCAGTTGTCGGCGGCATCGAAGGCGGCCTTCAGGCGTGTAAAGTCGCGCGCGAACATCCAGGAATACGCCAGCAGATGATGCGATAGCAGCACGGGCTGAGCATGTTGCATGTGCGTGTAGCCCGGCAGAATCACCTTGTCGTACTTCTTGGCTGCATCCACCAGCACATGGCGCAGCTCAAGATTGGCCTCCATGAGCTCCCTGGCCAGCGCTTTGACGCCCAAGCGCGTGTCGGTCGCCACCTGGTCGTTGCGCGAGCGTCCGGTATGCAAGCGCTTGCCGGCCTCGCCGATGCGGCGCGTCAACTCGCTCTCGATGGACATATGGATGTCTTCGTCGTTGATATCGAAGGTAAAGTTGCCGGCATCGATATCCTGCTCGATTCCGGTCAGGCCCTTGGCAATCGCCTGCTCGTCCTCGGCACTGATGATGCCCTGAGCCGCCAGCATCTTGGCATGCGCCTTGGAGCCTGCGATATCCTGTTTATAGAGATGTTTGTCGACCGGCAGCGACGCGCCAAACTCCTGCGTGACCTCGGCCACGCCCGCCTCAAAACGACCACCCCAAAGAGCCATGGAACCGTCCCCTTTCATCAAATACCAAACCAAGCGCCCATTGCAATGCGCCATGTCGCTAAAGCGATTTATCAACAGCTAGTTTTACACATTCCCCACCGTGTGCGGAGCCATGTAGCTAATTTGCAAAGAAGTGACGCGCCATGCACTTGGCGCCCAACGTCTCCCTCCGGATGTTGCCCTGCGAACCATCGATCCAGGCCTTCAGGCTCATAGGGACGTCCTCGACCCTTGCAGCATCGAACTCGGGCGCGAGGGCAAGTAAAGCATGCGCGATAGCATTGAACATAATGGATACTCCTCATATATATAGCGCAGAGCCGCCAAATTGATAGAAGGAGCCCCGCCGGACAACCCCGGCGGGGCTCGGACTCAGCCGCAGACGCGGCATCATATATGCGGGCGGAACGTAGGGGCCACCGATGTTAAGAAGTGTCAGCAAGCATAACGAAAGGTAGGGACCCCGTGCGCCCGTTATGTATCACGCGGATGGGCCGCGCGGATACCAAGGGAAGGAGGCGCTAGGCCTGGGCGGCAGCAGAGCTGGGGCCCTGGACCTTTGCCCACGTCTTGAGCGACAGCGTATCGATCTCGATAAAGCCGGCGCTGGCCTTCTCGTCAAACGTGGTGTCGCGGTCGTAGGTAGCCAGACCGTAGTCGTAGAGGCTGAAGGGGCTCTTGCGGCCGACGACATGGCAGTTGCCCTTAAAGAACTTCAGACGGACGGTGCCGGTCACGAACTTCTGGGTATCGGCCATAAAGGCATCGAGCGCGTTTTTGAGCGGGCTGTACCACTGGCCGTTGTACACGGCGGTGGCCCAATCCTGCTCGAGCTTGATCTTGGTCTTGAGCAGGTCGCCCTCGACGCAGATGTCCTCGAGCGCCTTGTGGGCGGTGATGAGCGTCAGGGCTCCGGGAACCTCATAGCACTCACGGCTCTTGAGGCCCACCAGACGATCCTCGACCAGATCGAGGCGGCCAAAGCCATTGTCGCCGGAGATCTTGTTGAGGGCGATGACGATCTCGGAGAGCTTCATCTTCTTGCCGTCGACGGCGACGGGCTTGCCGGCCTCAAACTCAATCTCGGTGTAGGTCGGGGTGTCCGGCGTGTCCTCGGGGTTCTTGGTCATAACCCAAGCGTCGTCGAGCGGCTCGTTCCAGGGATCCTCCAGGTGACCGCACTCAATGGCACGACCCCACAGGTTGTCGTCGATGGAGTAGGGGTTGTCGTTGGCACCCTCGGGAACCGGCACGTTGTGGGCGTGGGCATAGCGACCTCGTCGGGACGGCACTTCAGGTCCCACTCGCGAACCGGGGCGATAACCTTGAGCTCGGGGTCGAGGGCCTTGACGGCGGCCTCAAAACGGACCTGGTCGTTACCCTTGCCGGTGCAGCCGTGGGCGACGTAGGTCGCGCCAAACTCGTGGGCGACCTCAACGAGCTTCTTGGCAAGCAGCGGACGGGACAGAGCGGAGAGCAGCGGATACTTGTTCTCGTACATGGAGTTTGCGGCGATGGCCTTGGTCAGGAACTCATCGGAGAACTCGTCGCGCAGGTCGAGCACCTGGCAATCGAGAACGCCCAGGTCGAGGGCCTTCTGCTTCTTGGCGTCCAGGCCGGTCTCCTCCTGGCCCACATTGCCGCAGACACAAACGACATCGAGATTCTTCTCGTCCTGGAGCCACTTGACACATACGGATGTATCAAGACCACCGGAATATGCGAGAACGACTTTTTCCTTGCTCATGGCTGTTTCCTTTCGCCCTTGGTAGCTAGTTAGAACATCGGTCAGTTGCAAGTCATTTCAAGGTCAAATACCGTGCAATATCAGGTTAAATAGCAAAAATCAGCACATACATGCCCTAGAAACATGCAGCAATGTCGTGCTAAAACCCAACGACCTCAAAATGACTCTGTTGAGGCAATTCGCCCCATGCGGACAGAGACGATTGTTATCGTCGTCGGGAAATTGCGCGCTGGCGTCGGATGGCATTGTCTGCAGTGGTGATGATCTTTACGAACTGCATCTGCCTCTCCTTTCACCTATCGCCGGGCGCAATTCTAATATCGTAAACGGTACCTTTTACTCGGTAAGCGGTTGTTTTTCCGTCTCCGTTTTCGATGTTCGCTATATTACGCTAAAGTGCCCGCGGCACAAGCGACAAATTCAAATTTCTGAAAAGTTTTTTCATTAGTTTGTGAATCGTGATGCAATTACGCGTCAACCCTGCGAAAATACGCTCGATTACCAACCGGAGGGTTATTCCGCCCGAAACAATTTAGAAACGGAAAGGCGCTTTTATGCAAACTTACGAATCGGACGCCGCTATCGGCAACATCAAGATCCTTGCCGTCGATATGGACAAGACATTGCTGACCGACGAGCGCGTACTGCCCCAGGGCCTCGATGAGCGCCTGGACAAGCTCGCCGAGGCTGGCATCGTGTTCTGCCCCGCCAGCGGACGCCCCGCTCCCAAGCTCGAGGAGATGTTCGAGGACATCAAGAGCCGCATCGCTTTCTGCCCCGATAACGGAGCCTGCGTTATCTACCGTGGCAACTATATCTATAAGAGCAATATCGATACTGCGCTCTATCACAAGGTCCTGTCGCATGCCGCGCAGGATCCGCGCGCCGTTCCCGTCCTGTGCTGCTATGACGATGCTTACGTTTTGGCGCGCGACCACAAGTACCATGACGAGATCAGCGTCTACTACACGGCCATTAACTATGTCGATACCTTTGAGGGCCTTGACGTCGAGTCCAACAAGATCTCGATCTTCTTCCCCGCCTACGATGCCGAGCCCGCATTTCGCGAGGACTATAGCCCCGCATTCTCGGACCAGCTCTACGTCACCAATGCCGGCCGCGAGTGGATCGACTTTATGAACCTGGGCGTCGACAAGGTTCGGGCGTCGCGCACCTGTGCGAGCAGCTCGGCATCGATATCGCCGATGCCGCCGCCGTGGGCGATACCTATAACGATATCCCCATGCTGGAGCGCGTCGGGCATAGCTTTATCGTGGACAATGCCGAGGAGCACATGAACGCGCATGCCAAGTGGCGCATTCCGAGCAACAACGACGGGGGCGTACTGACGCTCATCGACGCCATCCTGGCGGCTCGGTAACGTGGCTCGTCGGACCTGGCCGGGCGGCGCGGATTAGTTTTTCGTTCGGTCAGGTCCTGGGCTCGCTCGGAAAGCACATTAAGTGCTTTCCGGCTCGTGCGGAATCTACGAAAAACTAATCCGCGCCGCCCGGCCAGGTCCTAGGTTTACTTTCCTGCCGCCAAGATGGCGTCTTGAGTGTCTAGATACTTAGCTGAAATGATTTGAGCAGAGGGGAGCCCCTTGTTGGAAGGGGCTCCCCTCTGTTTTGGTTACTGTGGGACAAATTAATCAGTAGTGTTTGTCCCAAATCTTAAGTATGTGGGGGCTTGCGTCTTGGGCGAGCTTGCCTTACGGAGTGCTTCCCTATTTCGCGTCGGCCCAGGTTATGCCGGTGCTGGCTTCGGCGATCAACGGTACGCGGAGGTCTACTACGTGTTCCATGACGTCGCGGACCATGGCGGTGAGGCGCTCGACTTCATCGACTGGGCACTCAAAGTCCAGTTCGTCGTGTACCTGCAAGATCATGTGGGCGGCAAAACCCTCTTCTTCCAGGCGGCGGCTTACGCGGGCCATGGCGATCTTGATGATGTCGGCGGCGGTGCCTGCATGGGGTGGTTCATGGCCGTGCGCTCACCAAAGCCACGGAGTTGCGGGTTTTTGGCCTTGAGCTCGGGAATGTGGCGTCTGCGGCCATACATGGTCTCGGCGTAGCCCGTCTGCTTGGCGCGCGCCACCACGTTGTCGAGGAACGTACGCACGCCCGGGTAGGCCTCGTAGTAGCGGTCGATCATGTCGCGCGCCTCGGCCATCGAGATATGCAGCGACTGCGACAGGCCGTAGGCCTGCTGGCCATACACGATGCCAAAGTTCACGGCCTTGGCGCGACTGCGCAGGTCGGGCGTTACCTCGGACACCGGCACACCAAACACGCGCGCCGCCGTCTCGGCATGGAAGTCCTCGCCCTCGTTAAAGGCGCGCACCAAGTGCTCGTCACCCGAAAGATGTGCCAGCAGACGCAGCTCGATCTGCGAGTAGTCCACCGCCAAAAAGACGCTTCCCTCGCCTGCCGAAAACGCCGTCTTGACGGTACGCCCCAGCTCCGAGCGAGTCGGAATATTTTGCAGATTGGGGTCGCTCGAAGACAGACGCCCCGTCGCGGTGATGGTCTGGTTGTACGTGGTGTGCACACGGCCGTCACCACGGCGCAGCGGGCCCAGCGTGTCCAGATAGGTGGACTTGATCTTAGACTTCTCACGCCAGTCCAAGATCAGACGCACGATTTCGTGGTCACGCGCAAGGTCGCTCAGCACCTTGGCGTTGGTCGAATAGTAGCCGCGCTTAGTCTTCTTGAGGCCCTTGGTCGGAAGCCCCATAACGTCAAACAGCACGTGCGAGAGCTGCATGGGGCTACCGATGTTAAAGGTCTCGTCACCTGCCAGGTCGCGAATGCTGCGCTCGACCTCGGCAATCTGGGTAGCAAGTCCCTCGGACAGACTATGCAGACGGTCGGGGTCCACGAGCATGCCTGCGCGCTCCATCTTGGCAAGCACCGGCACGAGTGGCATCTCGATCCCATCGAACACGTTGGCGGCGTTCTCGCGGGCCATGCGGTCGCGCAGTGGTGCGACCAGCGCCAACGTCAAGGCCACCGTGCGAGCGGCGGGCGCAGGAGCGTCCTCGCCGGCGCCCTCTGCACCGCGCGCCGCAGGCAGCGCCATCTGCAGATAGGTATCGGCCAGATACGCCTCGTCAAACTCGGAGCGGTCGGAATCCAACAGGTAGGCCGCGACCACGGTGTCGAAGATGCGCGTGGAATCGACTGCCAGCGGATCCATGAGCTCGGGCTCGGAAGAATCGATGGGCGAAAGCTCATGCAGCAGTGCTTTCATATCCGGGCACGCCACGCGGCCCCCCATAAACAGGCGAGCAAGCACACCGGCGATCACGCCGTGGGCGAAGTTGAAGCCATCGACCACGGCAGGCGCACCACCGTCGCCCTCCTCAAGCGCAAGCAGCCCCTTGGACGTCGCCAGCCAAAGCGTGCGTGTCAGGCCAAAAAGCGCGCCCTCCTCCTTGTCATCGTCCACCACGGCGGCAATCCACTCGCCTGCCTCGATCGCGCGAGCGATCTCGGCGGCAGCGGCAGCAAGCGCCTCGGCATCGCCGGCGGCAGCGCGCATAACGGGGGGAATCTCAAACGTGCCGGCAGAGGCCGCAGCCCCACCCTCGCCACCGATCAGCGACAAGAAACGGTTCTGCATGGCCGTAATGCCGAGCGTGCCCAGCGCCGCGGACACTTCGTCGGCAGAAAACGCCGGGAAGGACGTTTCGTCAAAGTCGAGCTCGACGGGCGCATCGGTGCGAATGGTCGCAACCTTGCGGCTCAGCAGGGCATCGTCGATGTGCGCACGCAGGTTCTCGCCCATCTTGCCCTTGACTTCATCGGCATGCGCGATGACCTCGTCCAGGCTGCCGTACTGCGCAATGAGCGCGCTCGCCTTTTTGGGGCCGATGCCCGGTACGCCGGGAATGTTGTCCGACGTATCGCCCTTTAGGCCGTAAAAATCGGGCACGAGCGCCGGCGTAATGCCGTGATACAGGTCATCCACGCTCTCGGGCGTCATAATCGCCACGTCGGACAGGCCCTTGCGGGTCGAGACCACGTTGACGTGCTCGGTCACGAGCTGATACATGTCGCGGTCGCCGGTCACCAGCAGCATATCGCAGCCGGCCTCCTCGCCCAGGCGTGCCATGGTGCCCAGGATATCGTCGCCTTCCCAGCCCTCGGACTGCAAAATCGGCACGTTGAGCGCGGCGAGCAGCTCCTTAATCATGGGGAACTGCGCGTGCAGGTCGGGGTCCATGGGCGGGCGCTGCGCCTTATACTGCGGCAGCATCTCCATGCGCACGCGCGGCTTGCCCTTATCAAACGCCACGACAACGCCGTCGGGGTTAAAGGCGTCAATCATCTTGAGAAACATGTTCAGAAAGCCAAAGATCGCGTTGGTGGGGCGACCGTCCGGCGCGTTCATGGTCGGCGGCACGGCGTGGAAGGCGCGGTGCATGAGCGAGTTGCCGTCGATAACGGCAAAGGTACGGCGTTTGTCAGACATATTGAATACCTCGCTTTGGACTGGGCACGATTTGCTCCCACCAGTTTACACGCTCCCCGCCTCGCGGCCACCGCACATCAAGCTCCCCCGCCACCGCGCGCCCGCGCGTGATACGATGGCTCACGGTACATCAACCAGCACGATCGATCCGAAAGGAGCCTGCGTCATGGAGCGTCCCTGCGCATGGAAAAAGTACACGCCACAGCAGATCGAGGAACTCGAGGAGCTTTGCCGCGGCTATAAGCAGTTTTTGAGTGAAAACAAGACCGAGCGCCTGTGCGTCAAGACCGGTATCAAGATGGCCGAGGAGGCGGGCTACGTCAATCTGGAGACCGTGATCGCCGAGGGCCGCGCGCTCAAGGCCGGCGACAAGGCGTACGCCGCCAACCACGGCAAGGACCTCATGCTCGTCAACCTGGGCACCGCCCCGCTCGAGCAGGGCTTTAACATCCTGGCGCCACGTGGACTCGCCGCGCCTGGACCTTAAGCAGAACCCCGCCTTCGAGGCCGGCGACATGGCTTATCTCGACACGCACTACTATGGCGGCGTCAAGAGCTACCACTGGGTCGCTTCCCCGCTCGCGCTCGTAGGCGTCATCTGCAAAAAGGACGGCACCACCGTCGACATCAACATCGGCGACAAGGCCGACGATCCGGTCTTTACCATCTCCGACCTGCTGATCCACCTCTCGAGCGAGCAGATGGCCAAGCCCGCCAAGGACGCCGTCGACGCCGAGATCCTCGACGTGATCGTGGGTGGCCGCCCCGTCAAGTTTGACGAGGACGACAAAGACGCTCCCAAGGAGCCCGTCAAGCAGATGTTCCTGGATATCCTCAAGGAGCAGTACGATGTCGAGGAGGAGGACTTCCTCTCTGCCGAGATCGAGGTCGTGCCCGCCGGCCCGGCCCGCGACATGGGCCTCGACCGCTCCATGATTCTGGGCTATGGCCACGACGACCGCGTCTGCGCCTATCCGTCCATGCTCGCCCAGATCGACGTCGCCAACGTGGAGCGCACGAGCATCACACTCATCGTCGACAAGGAGGAGATCGGCTCCGTGGGTGCCACCGGCATGACGAGCCGCTTCTTCGAGAACACCGTCGCCGAGATCATGACGCTCGCCGGCGAGGATAGCTCGCTGGCCCTGCGCCGTGCACTCGCCCGCAGCCGCATGCTTTCCTCCGACGTGTCAGCCGGCTTCGACCCGGGCTATGCCGGCAAGTTCGAGACCAAGAACGCGGCCTTTATGGGTCGCGGCCTGTGCTTTAACAAGTACACGGGCAGCCGCGGCAAGGGCGGCTCCAACGACGCCGACGCCGAGTATGTGGCCCTCATCCGCGACATCATGGACGAGGCGGGCGTGGACTTCCAGACCTGCGAGCTCGGTCGCGTCAACGCGGGCGGCGGCGGCACCATCGCCTACATCATGGCCAAGTACGGCATGAACGTCATCGACTCCGGCGTTGCCGTCCTGTCCATGCACGCCCTGTGGGAGGTCGCCAACAAGGCCGATATCTACGAGGCCTACCGCGGCTACAAGGCCTTCATCGAGCGAGCCTAACCAACCCTTCATCAGTTGCGGTGAAATACGGACTAGACTGGCCCATAAACGGCCAAAACATACCGTATTCCACCGCAACTTCCTTTTTGGCAGAGGAGAGTCCATGCTGCAGGTCATCATTTCGCCAGCCAAGCAGATGCGCGCGGCCCAAGATGCTTTTGAAGTCCTGGGCATTCCACCCTTTGCGCGCGAGACGGCTCGCCTCCACCGTGCACTGCTAGATATCGAGCGGAATGAAGGCAGCGGCGGCCTGCAGGCGCTGTGGAACGTGAGCGACAAACTGCTGGGGCCTTGCCTCAACACCCTGCATGAGTTCGAGCTCATCCTGAATAACGGCGATCTCGACAATCCCGCACTCGCCCGCCACCTCTCCCCTGCCGTCATGTCCTATCACGGCATTCAATACCAGAGCATGCGCCCGAGGTCATGGATGCCGCACAGCTCGCATGGCTGCAAGACCATCTGTGGATCCTCTCGGGCCTTTACGGATGCGCACGCCCCTTTCATGCCGTTGAACCGTATCGACTGGAAATGGGCGCGAAGCTCGCCGTCGACGATGCCCGAGACCTCTACGCGTTTTGGAGCGACAAGCTCGCGCGGGCTATCGCCCCGGCAGGCTCAAACACCACGATCGTCAACCTCGCCAGCGTAGAGTATGCCAAAGCCGTTCTGCCCCACCTCGCGGGCGACGCCACGGTCGTCACATGCCTCTTTGGCGAAGGCATCCGCAATGGCAAGCCCATCCAACGGTCGACCGCCAGCAAAAAGGCACGCGGCTCCATGGTGCGGTGGATGGCAGAAAACAGGCTCGAGGATGTAAGCGGGCTCACCGCGTTCGACGTTGGTTATCGTCACTTTCCCGAGTTTTCAAATAAAAACACTTTGGTCTTCCTGAACGAACAGGCCTTGTAGGACCACCGCTACTTTTGAATGTGCCGCCTAAGCACGGCGCCTATTCCGCCAAGCCGTCGGCTTTGGCAATTTCATTTGTCGAGCCGTCCTGATAGGTAATCTTGACATGTTCTACCTCGGACACCTTGACGCCCGACGGGGGCGCCAGACGCCATTCCGTCAGCGCAATGTCCATGGTCGTGGGAACGTCCCCCTGATCTTTGAGCTCGACCGACAGCGTCTTAAGCGACGCATCGAAGGTCACGCGCTCGATCTCTTCACCAGGAATGGATCCACCACTCAGCTGCAATTGCACAAACTCGTCGCGCGGATACCAATAGTCGCCCGGCGCGGCCACCGTGTTGCCGCCAGAGACCTTCATCGTCATGATCGGCAGGGCATCGTCGGCCTCAAACTCCCAGGCAGCGCCACCGCGACCGCCAAACGCCCAAATACAAAAGGCAATCACCAGCACGGCAAGCACCGCAAAGCCAATCGCGACCAACCCATGGTGCGCACGGCCCTCCTCGGCCGATATGTCCCATTGTGTCTCTCGATATAGATGCTTGTCTTCCATGTACGCCTCCCCACAGGCACGCTCGTTAGGCCAATCGTACCCATTCGAGCTATACTTGAGCCCATTACATAAACGGGGAGCTTGCAGGACAAGACGGCAGGCTGAGATTGGGCGCGCCCGCCCTGACCCGCAAACCTGATATGGGTAATGCCAACGAAGGGAGCCGTGCCAATGAGCACACAGACCGAGCCCAAGCTCGTCACGCAAATCGACTTCGCCCGTGCCGGGCAGATCACGCCGCAGATGAAGGAAGTCGCCGAGCGCGAGCATCGCGACCCCGAGTACATCCGCGAGCGCGTGGCCGACGGCCGCATCGCCATTCCCGCCAATATTGTGCACATCAAAAAGGGCATGCGCGCCTTTGGCGTCGGTGAAGGGCTGTCCACCAAGGTCAACGTGAACTTGGGCATCTCGGGCGACAAGGCCGATGCCGCCGAGGAATGGAAGAAGGTCAAGATCGCCGAGGACTTTGGCGCCGACGCCATCATGGACCTCTCCAACTCGGGCAAGACGCGCCAGTTCCGCCAGCAGCTCATCGACGAGACGCCGCTCATGGTGGGCACGGTGCCGATGTACGACGCCATCGGCTACATGGAAAAGCCGCTGGTCAAGCTCACCAAGGACGACCTGCTCGAGGTCGTGCGCGCACACGCCGAGGACGGCGTGGACTTTATGACCATCCACTGCGGCATCAACAAGTCGGTCATCAAGACCTTTAAGGAGACTGGCCGCCTCATGAACATCGTCAGCCGCGGCGGCTCGCTGCTGTTTGGTTGGATGGAGGTCACCGGTAACGAGAACCCCTTCTACGAGTTCTACGACGAGGTGCTCGAGATCTGCCACGAGTACGACGTAACGATCTCGCTCGGCGACTCCTGCCGCCCGGGCTGCCTCTACGACTCCAACGACGCAACCGAGACCGCCGAGATGATCGAGCTGGGCAAGCTGTGCAAGCGCGCCTGGGCCGCCGGTGTCCAGGTCATGGTCGAGGGCCCGGGTCACATGGCGCTCGACGAGATCGCCGCCAATATGAAACTGCAGAAGCGCCTGTGCCACAACGCCCCGTTCTATGTGCTGGGGCCGCTGGTGACCGATATCGGCGTGGGCTACGACCACATCACCGCCGCGATCGGCGGCGCCATCTCCGCCAGCTCCGGCGCCGACTTTCTGTGCTACGTGACACCGGCCGAGCACCTATGCCTGCCTAACGCCCAAGATGTGCTCGACGGCCTCATGGCCACCAAGATCGCCGCACACGCCGCTGACATCGCCAAGAAGGTGCCCCACGCCCGCGACATGGACGACAAGATGGGTCAGGCACGCCGCAAGCTCGACTGGGACGCCATGTGGAAGTGCGCGCTCGACCCGGTTACCGGCAAGAAACGCTACGAAGAATCCCCCGCCGCCACCGAGGGCACCTGCACCATGTGCGGCAAGATGTGCGCCGTCCGCACCGTTAACAAGGTGTTCGAAGGCACGACGATCGACCTCGGCATGGAGGACTAACTCGTCACCGGAGCCACAATCGGTAACATGGTGTTCGTCAATTGTTGACGTGTGAACATTTGCTTACATTTGCGTAAAGATTGCATCGCCCGCCCGGGTTCGACATAGAGTCGGCCCGGGCATCTTTATAATGCTGGCTTAAAGACCCATTTGATTCCGACCGAACAAGGGAGCAAACATGGATCGCAGTAAGGTACCTGCCGTCCTGTCCATCGCAGGATCCGATTCCAGCGGTGGCGCCGGCATTCAGGCCGACATCAAGACCGTCACGGCGCACCGCCTGTATGCCGAGACGGCCATCACCGCCATCACCGCACAAAACACGCTCGGTGTCACCGCCGTGCAGAATATCTCCCCTGATATCGTCGCTGCGCAGATCGACGCCGTATTTGACGATATCCGCCCCAGCGCCGTCAAGATCAGCATGGTTTCCTCTGCCGAGATTATCGAGGTTATCGCCGACCGCCTGAGCGCCTGGAACGCGACAAACGTGGTCGTCGACCCCGTCATGGTAGCCACCTCGGGCGCACGGCTGATTGCCGAAGATGCCGCCGAGGCGCTCACCCGCCGCCTGTTCCCACTAGCAACCGTCATCACGCCCAATATTCCCGAGGCCATGGCCCTGCTTGACTACGAGGTCGACTCCGAGCGCACACAGCAAAATGCTGCCATGCTCCTCACCCGCCGCTTTGGTTGCGCATCCCTCGTTAAGGGTGGGCATCTTGTCAACGAGGCCAACGATGTATTGGCCGAACCCGCGCCACTCGATGACGAGGGCAACCATATGGGCGATCCGCTCACCACGTGGTTCCGCCACAAGCGCATCGAGACCGACAACACGCACGGCACCGGCTGCACGCTCTCGTCCGCCATCGCCTGCGCGCTGGCCCAGGGCATGGATCTTGCCGACGCCGTCAACGCCGGCAAGGCCTACCTAACCGGCGCTCTCGCCGCCGGCTTTGACATGGGCAAAGGCTCCGGCCCCGTCAACCACATGTGGCAGTATTAAGATTCGCAGCCCAAAACCACCGCAAAGGGGACAGGCACCTTTGCGGTGGCTCCCACAAACATCTCGATCTGTAACAGTTAGAGCCCATTTTTCAGCCCACCTGTTATAGATCGAGACATTCAAATTCCACCGAGAAGATAGTCTTGATCTGTAACAGTAACTCGGCTAAATCGACCCTAGATGTTACAGATCGAGACAAACGACCGATATCGACCTTAATAATCTCAATCTGTAACATCTAGCCCGTTTTCGGCCTTACAGCTGTTACAGATCAAGACAAATCAACGAAACAAGCCACCACAAGGGTACCTTTGCGGTGGCTTGGGGCCGTGCTACTCACCGAGCATCTCTTGGAGCTTGGCTGCCACGGCATGTCCCAAGCTCTCGTGGCTTTCGGGCATCATATGCAGATAGTCGATATCGCCCGGCTCGGCAAAGTCGGCGGCATTCAAAAAGCCGCAGCCAAACTGCTCAGCCACATGCGCGTAGTATTCAGCAAAATGCTCCGAGGCCTCGACGGAACGCTCGTCAAAATCGGTCATATATACGTCGGCGATCTGCGGTTTGATCTTGATGGGAGCCATCAGCAGAATGCGCGGACAAGGCGCAGCGTCGGTCCACGGAAACGCGCGGACGGCGCGAATCAGCGCCATGGCGCCACGGGCAATATCGGAAGCCGTCACGTTAAAGACCGTCTTACAGTCGTTGGTGCCCAGCATGATCACAATGGCGTCCAGCGGCTTATGGGCCTCGAGCAGCATCGGAAGCGCGCGAATGCCGTTGAGGTTAGTGTCCAGGTGGCACATATCGTCGCGCACCGTCGTGCGGCCGTTGAGCCCCTCCTCAATCACATGCCAGCCCTCGCCCAGGTCACGCTGCGCCACGCCGCACCAGCGCACATCCTGCGCATAGCGCACCGCGGTGCCATCGCGCATACCAGCCGGATCGTAACCATAGGTGTTGCTGTCGCCAAAGCATAGAACGTTTTTCATCGTAAGCTCCCCACTCAATAAAAAGCCGACGGGAACAGCCCCCGTCGGCTCGGCATGTCGCATCACGCGCACCGATTACAGGTACTTGCGCCAATCGTCCTCGTCCTCATCGTCCTCGGCAGCGGCCTGACCTGCTCGGCGGCACGGGCGGCCGCAGCGCGGGCGGCAACCTGGGCATAGGACTCCTCGTTGCGCTCGGGGAAGCTTGCCAACACATGCTCGAACTTGGCGAAGTCCTCATCCCAGCGCGTAGAGGGCACAGCAAAGAAGACCTGCTTGACCTTGAAGTCGCCCGATGCGAGCTCCTTGCGGAAAATCTCGGCCACGGCCTCGGCATCAAAACCGTTGTTGTCGCAGCCCCAAGCGCCCAGTACGAGCTTCTCGCGATCCAGCTCGTCGCAGATGGCGAGCACAAAGCGGATACGGTCGCGCAGCGCGTCCAGCAGCGCATCGTCGCTCACGCGGTACTCCTGGCGTGCGCGCTTGGCATTGGGCGCGGCGGCCACGATCACATCGGCGTATGCATGCACGTGGTTGCGGTCAAAACGCACCGCAGGCACTACCAGCGCACGGTTGCGGTAGAGCTCGCAGTTGATATTGCGGCGACGGTTCTCGCCATACCACTTGCGCTGCTTGTCGAGCACGTTGTACAGATACGAATCGGCGCAGAGCGTAGCCTCCTGGCCAGATAGCCCTGGATGTAGCCGCCACCCGGTTGGTGAACGAGGCAAAGGCGAGCACTGCCATGTCGCAGAACTGCGCATAGCCACGGCCGTTGTCCAGAATGGCCTGCGTGGCGGAGGCATCAAGCACGGTGACCTCGGGCAGGGTCGGAGCGGGCTCCTCGGCAGGCGCGGACTCGGTCTCTGCGGGTTCCTCGGCAGGCGCAGACTCGTCCGTGACCTCGGTCTCGACGGACGCAACCTCAGCGGCCTCGACCTCGGCGGACTCAGACTCCTCGGCAACCGGCTCCTCGGCAACCGCAGCCGCTTGGGCCTTGGCCTTCATCGCCGCGACAAAGCCGGCAGGCATACCGTCAAACTCGCGAACACCGGCAAGCGAACGCTCGATATCCTTGGCGCACGCTTCGGACACAGTTGCCACGTGACGCTCGGCGGCCTTGGCACGGGCCTCGCGCTTGGGATTGGACTGACCCGCTCGGTTGGACCTGCGGTTACGGTTCCTGTTGTCGACGTCTGCCATAAGTGGTCACCTTTCTCGGTCTCTGCCGCTATCGGCTTTTCCCATCCATGATACCCCGCCGCGTACAAAAAAGACGGCCCCGAAGGACCGCCTTTCGCATCGATTTACACGCACGGCAAGCACCGCCGCAATTCGCCACTAGTCGCGACGGCCAAGGATGTTCAGGATGCGCAGGAACACGTTGATAATGTCCACGAACAGATTGGACGCCATGAGCACGGCGTTGGGCAGCGTAGGCGGCACTGTCGTGGCAACATAGGTGTCGTAGCCAATAAAGCCGGCGAACACCACGATCACGATCAGGTCGGTGATGGTCTGCGAGACGCCCATGAACATCAGCACGATCTCAACCAGAATAGTGGCGAGCAGAATGCCAAAGCCGATGCCATATACGCGCTGGAAAAACTTGGGGAACGTCACACCCAAGGCGCCAAAGACAAAGGTGATGGCGGCCGTGGCGATAAAGGCAGTGTTGATGGTGGGCAGGTCGTAGTTGGCAAGGCCAAACGACGCGGTCAGGCCAAAGGTACTCGCAAAGATTATGTAGCCCACAAGGGACAGGCCCACGGACTGCTTGCTGGCGGCGGCCGACATCATGACCATGCCGACGATGGTCAAAATAAACGAGCCAAAGACCAGCGGCAAGGCGGCACCGCTCATCATCATGCGCGCAAACGACATGGTGCTCGTAAAGTAGGCGCCGGCGCCCATGGCGCAAAAGCCCAAGAAGATCAGGGCAGACATGGCGAGATTGTACGCGCGCGGCGACATCTCCTTGGCGCGGCTTGCGCCGCTCTCGACGGGGCCGTTCTGATAGCCCTGGATATCGTTCATAGGTTCGTCCTTTCAAAAAGCGCCACAAATAACGGCGCAGTAGCTGACAAGATTCCTGTCATTGTACCCGAACGCCGTGCGTCCTTACCTACGGCGCTCGCCCTCGAGCGTACGGTCGAATGCCCACACCCACCAACGCATCAGATGGGCCTGCGAGCCATCTGGTCGTTCACGCGTCTGGTCCTCCAGATACAACTCGGTCGCGTGCCCGCCAAAACGCACCTTATAGGTTGCCGTACGAATGCCGTGAACCGTCAGGCCAAACCCAGTGGTCGAGACAATCTCGTCAATCGTAAAGCAACGACCGTCGACCCAGCAGACGGTGACCGGCACGACCTGTCCGCCCGCAAGGATGCGAGCCACGACGTCCACATACTGCTTGTGCACGCGCCGAGTTTTGCCATCTGTCTGTCGATATTCCATGTCTCCTATTATCGAACGCATGTTTGCATGTTGTAAAGCGAACAGACTGTGGTTTTGGAGTGTCGTAGCAATCGCACGTGTCCGCATGGCGTGTTAGCAAAAAGAATACCCGCGGTCAACAGGACTAATATTCAATTTTAGTGCCAAAAAATCCACTTCTCACGTCAGAACTCCGTTAAGAAACCCACAGGAGGTGATACGATTTATCATGTTTTTGTAACGTGCCTGCAAACTTCGAGAAAGCCCATATATGGACGTAACGTTCTCAACCTTCCTCGGCCAAATTGTGTCGAACCCAGTCCTTGCCGTCACCGTGATCCTCGCGCTCGGCGCCATCTTCGTCAACGGATGGACCGACGCGCCCAACGCCATCGCGACCTGCGTCACTACGCGTTGCATGCCCGCCCGCGCCGCCATTCTCATGAGCGCCGCATTCAACTTCCTCGGCGTGCTCATCATGACGCACTTTAACGCGAGCGTCGCCAATACCATCTCGCATATCGTCGACTTTGGCGGAAACAGCACCATGGCGCTCGCCTGCCTGTGCGCGGCGCTGTTCTCCATCGTCGTCTACGGCGCCACAGCGTCGCGTTTCGGCATCCCCACCTCGCAAAGCCACAGCCTTATCGCCGGCCTGACCGGTGCCGCTATCGCCCTCGGCGGCGCGAGCAGCGTCAACGTCCACGAGTGGATGAAGGTCATCTACGGCCTGGCGCTCTCCATCGGCCTGGGCTTTGTCATGGGCTGGGTCCTGTGCAAACTCGTCTCGATTCTTTTCGCCGCCGCCAACAGGCGACGTGCCAATGTCTTCTTTAAATACGCTCAGATCACGAGCGCTGCGGCCATGAGCTTTATGCACGGCGCGCAGGATGGACAGAAGTTCATCGGTGTGCTCTTTTTAGGCGTGGCCTTCGCAAACGGCCAGACCAGCGTCGGCGATGCCGGCATCCCCATCTGGATTATGCTGCTGTGCTCGGCCACCATGGGTATCGGCACCAGCGTGGGCGGCGAGCGCATCATCAAGTCCGTCGGCCAGAGCATGGTTAAGCTCGAGAAGTATCAGGGCTTCTCCGCCGACCTCGCGGGCGCCGCGAACCTGCTGCTTGCCACCCTTACCGGCATCCCCGTGTCCTCCACACACATCAAGACCTGCGCCATCATGGGCGTCGGTGCTGTCAAGCGCCTCTCAGCCATCAACTTCGGCGTCGTCAAGGACATGATGTTCACCTGGTTCTTCACCTTCCCCGCCTGCGGACTCATCAGCTTTGTCATGGCCAAGCTGTTCATGATGTTCCTCTAGTCAAACCGAACGTCCATCCGGACCGCAACACTTCGCCCACCCGTCTTCGCCTCGAAAGGACCCACCCATGGCTAAGAAACCTGATTCGTTCTACTTTGACAACTACGTCGCCTGTGCCGACCTCGCTGTCCAGGCCGCCGAGCTGCTTACCAAGATTTTTGAGAACTTTGACCCCGCGCAGATCCACGACATGCTCAATAAGATGCATGCGATTGAGCATGCGGCCGATAAGAAGCACCACGAGCTCGAAGACGCCTTGCTCACCGCCTTTATCACCCCGCTCGAGCGCGAGGATCTGGATCTGATGAGCTGCTCACTCGACACCGTGCTCGACCGCATCGAGGGCGTCGTGCAGCGCGTCTACTTCACCAACATTCAGAGCATCCATCCCGACGCCATCGTCATCGCCCACAAGGTAACCGATGCCTGCCGCGCCATGAAGGACCTGATGGTCGAGCTTCCCAACTACCGCAAGTCCAAAACGCTGCGCGAGTTGGTCATCCAGATCAACACCATCGAGTCCGAGGCCGACGAGCTCTACATCAACGCCATGCGCAACCTGCACGTCAACGGCAAGGATCCGCTCGAGGTCATCGCTTGGCGTGACGTGTACGCCTTCCTGGAGTACTGCGCTGACTGCTGCGAGAATGTGGCCGATGTCGTGGATTCGATTGTCATGAAAAACAGTTAATTGGGGGTACGTATCCCACCGGTCGCGGGCCCGACCACTAATACCTTTTTCACTCCGGCTGCAAGCAGAGTCGTTCAAAAGGTATTAGTGGTCGGGCCCGCTCCCTTACGTACACCATTGGGAACTTTGGCTGATAGGTTTAGCGCAATGGGGGTTTGGCTGAAGGGACCTTTGGTATCCGTTCGGACACTTTGGCCCTTGATGAGCGTTTGGCTGATTGCTGCTTTGGGTACTGTTTGGGTTACTTTGGGTTTATTTGATTTTTAATTGTTGGAGGACTTGTATGTCTTATTTGGATCTGGCTCGGGGTCGGTATTCTTGTCGTGAGTTTGAAGATCGGGCTGTTGAGCAAGCTGTTGTGGATGCCATTGTTGAGGCGGGGCGGATTGCTCCTTCTGCGTGTAATAATCATCCAACCCGTGTGATGGTGTTGGATACGCCTGAGCTTCTGGAGAAGGCTGCTGCTTGTCAGCCTCGGTTTGCTCGTGATGGGTCTATCTTTGGGGCTCCGCTTGTCTTCCTCATTTGCAGCGTTACCGATGATGCATGGGTGCGCCCGTATGACCAGATGAATTCCAGTGAAATCGATACGTCCATCGTGTGTGATCAGATGATGATGGAGGCCACCGAGCAGGGCCTGGGAACGTGCTGGGTGTGCCATTTTAAGCCTGAGGTGGCACAGGAGCAGTTCAACCTGCCCGAGGGCGTCTATCCCTATCACATGCTCGTCTGTGGATATCCTGCCGACCACATCGCCGATCCCGAGCATCGCGAGGCCCGTACCATTCCCCTCTCCGACTTCCTCCTCAAGTAGGTTTTGGGACATGCCCTAAAACCTATCCTTGACCGCTCACCGTTTCGCCGAGTTCTGCGCCACCATGTGCAGGGCTCGGTTTTTTATGTTACGCACCCCGGCACAGTCATAAAAAAGGACCCGCAAGCTGCGGGTCCTTTCTAGGCACTAAATTGTAGGCCGAATGTTAGTCCAGGTCATCGGCAGCGAAGTTGTCGATCGGGGCGAAGGGATCGGCCACGGGGACAACCGGGTCAGCGACGGGCAGCGGCTCGGCGGGAACAGTCACCGCAGGAGAAGCGGCGGAACCGACCGGCGTGGAGGCCATGAGGTCGGCCGGGAAGGAGTTCTGGGCATCGTCCATGAAGTGCTGGATGAGCTTGAGATACTCGGCCTTGAACTCCTCACGAGAAGCCTTGAGACGATCGATCTCCTCGAGCTCGGCCTGCTTTTCGGTCAGAGCCTGGCGGATAACCTCGCGGGCTTGGCGTCAGCCTCGTTGCGAATACGCTCAGCGTTCTCATTGGCATCGTTGACGATGGTCTCAGCGGTCTGCTGGGCAGCGATCAGGGCAGCGGAAATCTGACGCTCCTGAGCGGAGAAGTCAGGGGCGGGAGCAGCCACGGGGGCGGCAGGAACGGCCTGGGCGGGGGCATCCTGAGCCTGGGCAAGCTGAGCCTGCGCATCGGCAAGCTGCTGCTCGGTAGCAGTCAGACGACCCTTAAGGTCGACGATCTTAGCGAGCATAGCGTCAACCTCGGAGGACAGCGTCTCCAAGAAGACGTCGACCTCGGCAGGATCGTAGCCACGCTTGGCCTCAGAGAAAGTCTGAGCCTGGATGTCTGCAGGGGTAATAGCCATAACAAGTCTCCTTTTTCATCGCCTCGGCGCTACACGCCCGACGTAAGTTACTAAGTCAGTTCTACACGAGTATACCTATAAGAAGCTGCAGAACCAGCCTCTGCACCAACTGCAACGCAATAATCGCAACGACCGGCGAAAAATCGATACCGCCCATCGGCGGGATGAAACGACGGAACAGGTTAAGCCACGGACCACACACGCTATCAAGCACCGCGGCAATATCCTGAAGCAAACCACCCTGCTTCATGGGAATCCACGTCATAAAGCAGTAGACGACAATGAGCGTGGAATAGAAGTTGAACAGCGTGTTGACCAGCTGGACGATAGTGTAGATGTTGATGGGAATCTCCTCGTCTTGTCTTTACTTAAGGTAGCCGTCGGCACGAAGCTTCTTGAGATCGGAATCTTTGACCTCGCAACCGGCGGGCAGCACCATGAACACGCGGTCGCCCACCTCCTTGACCGTGGCACCCAGACCGCAGGCAAAGCCGTAAGAGAAGTCCAAGACGCGCTTGGCAACTTCGGTGCGTACGCCCACAAAAATCAGTGCGACAGGCTGCTTGGTGCGAACGCGGCGCACCACAGTCTCCACGTCGTCATAGCTCTCGGGGCGCAGGACATAGGCCGGCAGCTGCGGTGTGGCGTTGATGATATTGCTCGCATAGGCCGAGGCATCGCTCGGTGCAGGCGCGGGCGCAGCGGCGGCACGGGCGCGGGTGTTCTCGGCGTAGCTAGACGGCGTGTCATAGGCACCAGGACGATAACCGCTCGCAACACTGTCCTGCGAGCGCGAAGGCGGGTTATACGTCGTGGCATGGCGGGAGTCATCGCCGACCAGCTGACCGGAGCGCGTATACACGGCAACCGACTCAGCTTCACCGCGGCGCGTCTGACCAAGCAGGCCGTTGCTCGGCTCGTCTTGGGTGTAGAAGCCCTCGCCCGAAGCACCGCTGTAGCCGTTGCCTGATAACTATCGTCATAGCCGTCATCGTAGCCGTAGTCGTCGTCCTGGCCATAACCCTGGTCGTAACCCTGCTGGCCGCCCAGGTGCATCTTATTTTTAATCTCGTCAAGGAAGCCCATGGTTGTGTCCTCTCGCGGTTTAGTGCAGGCGCCCGATAATCAGTGCGCACTTCAGAGCCTTATTTTACTGCAAACTCCGGGCTAAATACTACCCTGCCCAGGCGAACGAGCGTAGAGCCCTCCTCAAGGGCAGGCTCAAAGTCCTCGCTCATGCCGCAGGAAAGCTCAGGCAGGTTCAAATCGGGATGCGCCGCCTCCAGCTCATCCCTCAGCTCACGAAGCCCCGCAAAGGTGCGGCGTGCCACATCCTTATTCCCCCGGGCGCCATAGTCATAAGCCCCTGTACGCAAATTCCCTCAAGTTCCGCAAGCTCACCCGCGGCGGCGCGAATCTCATCGGGCGAAAAGCTCCCTTCGACTCCTCACCACTCACATTGACCTCAATGAGCACACGCTGGGGGCCGGCGAGCTCGCCTGCCTCAATCTTGCGGACAGCACGGCTCGAGATCGCCTGCGCCAGATGCAGCGAACCCACCGAGTGAATCAGCTCGGCCGAGCCCAGCACCGCATTGATCTTATTGGTCTGCAGGTTGCCGATCATATCGAAGCGCACCTCGGGCAGCTCCGGATGCTCCGCCAGACCCGTGAGCTTGCGAACCAGCTCCTGCGGGCGGTTCTCGGCAAAATGGCGATACCCCGCCTGGATGGCGGCAACGGTCTCATCGACACCAACGGTCTTGGACACGGCAATCAAGCGCGCGGCATCGTGAGGCCTCCCGGCGCGATCGAGCGCCGCATAAAAACGCTCCAGAATCTGCTCGCGGCGAGCGCGCATCAAGTCCAAATAGTTATCCATTGCTAATCGCCTCCGCAAACAGCCCAACAAGTAGTCCCATGCTAACGCAAGAGCGCGGCCCCGCATGTGCAAGGCCGCGCTCACATAGGTATTTACAATCTTTCAACGAACGGGGTTACTTACTCCTCGTCGTCCTCGCCATCGTCCTCATCCTCAAGATGATCGAGCAGGTAGCGAAGACCCTCGCTGACCTCGTTAGCGGGCACCTTGGCAACGTAGCGAGCGTCGACGGCGGGCCTCATGATAACACCCTCGCCCGAAGGCACGCGCATGCTCTCGAGCTCATCCTCATCAGTGCGGGCGATATCGCCGGCATTCATGCGCTGACCAGTCAACAGGAAGGTCAGACGGCAAGCGGCATCGATGGAAATCGAAGCGATGCGATCGAGATAGCGCGAAACCATGATGGCGCGGCGCAGATCGTCATAGTTGCTGTCGTCGTCCATAAAAGCACCCGTGTCCATGCGGTTGAAGGTGCGGAAGAACTTCTCGTATGCCGCATGCACCGGCTCGTCCTCGACGGCCAGGTTGCAGATGATGGACATGTCATTGGTGACGAGCGCAGAAAGCGAAGATCCCAGCACCTGGTAGACGGCCTCAGCCTCAGCCTCGACCGTGCCGACAAGCTCCTTGGGCAGCGAGATGTCGGCCTTGATCATATGACGCGTGGCACGGCAGATTTGACGGACCTTATCGGTCATGCGCTGCAGGTTAAAGTCGACGTAGATGATCGTCTGAAGCAGGCGGAAGTCGGAGGCGACCGGTGACTGCGTGGCGATCAGGTTGTAGCAGACGGCCTCCAAGTTGGCGCAGCGTGCGTCAATCGAAAGCGTGCGCTTCTTGGTCTTGGTGGCGAGTTTGCGGTCGTCGGTCACATAGGCCTTCACGGCATCGTGGAGGGCCAGATCAACGGCCTCGTAGATGCTCAGCATCTCGTGACGGGCCTCGATGAGCTGACGGGAAAACAGTTTGCGCATGGTTCACTCCAATCAGTTGGGTGCGGTCATGCCGCCCGCACAGTGAATACGCACCGGACCAGGTCCGATCGACTTGGGACTAGTCGCACCGATCAGCCAAAGCGGCCGGTGATATAGTCTTCCGTCCGCGAGTCCATCGGGCTGGTGAAAATCGCGTCGGTTTGACCATACTCGATGAGCGTGGCGGGCTCGCCGGCAACTTCCTGCAAGAAGAATGCGGTGTAGTCGCTGATACGAGCTGCCTGCTGCATTGAATGCGTGACGATGATGATCGTCATCTCGGGCGCCAGCTCGGCCATCAGATCCTCGACCTTAGAGACGGACGTGGGGTCGATGGCGGAGCAGGGCTCGTCCATCAGAAGGACATCGGGTTGCACCGCAAGCACGCGGGCGATGCACAGACGCTGCTGCTGACCGCCCGAGAGCGCCAAACCATCCTTGTTGAGCTGATTGGATACCTCTTTCCAGAGGTTGGCGCGCTTGAGCGATTCTTCCACGATATCATCGAGGTCGCTTTTGCTAGTCACGCCCTGCAGACGAGGGCCAAAGGCGACATTCTCGTAGATGGATTTGGGAAACGGGTTGGGCTGCTGAAAGATCATGCCCACGCGACGACGGAGGTCGACCGGGTCGACGCCCTCGGCATAGATATCGTTGCCGTCGAGCGTCATGGTGCCCTCGACGCGCGTACCCTCGATCAGATCATTCATGCGGTTGATGCAGCGCAAAAACGTCGACTTGCCGCAGCCCGAAGGGCCAATGAAGGCGGTGATGGCGTTTTTGGCGATGTTGAGGTCAAGCCCCGTCAGCGCATGAAAGTCACCGTACCAAAAGTTGAAATCCTTGGCCGTGATGGCCGCTTGCTCCAGCGTGGGAGCGGACTGATAAACGGACATGGGACTCCTTAACTAGCGACGCTTGCGCGACAGGAAGCGCGCAAACAGGTTGAAGGCCAGAATGATCACCATCAGCAAGAGCGCGGTGCCGTAGGCTGCGTTCATGTTGATGCCATCGTTGGCAAGCAGGTACAGGTGAACCGTCATGGGGCGGCCGGAATCGAGCGGCGAAATAGGTAGATTGATGGCTTGGCCCATGGTGTAGAGCACCACCGCGGTCTCGCCAATGGCGCGGCCGATGGCGAGGACGATGCCCGTGGCAATACGGCCAAAGGCAGAAGGAAGCACAATCTTGGAGACAACCTGCCACTTGGTGGCGCCCAGGCCGTACGCGCCCCAACGGATATAGCGCGGGACGGCGCGAATGGCCTCTTCGGTGGTGCGCATGACGATGGGAAGCATCAAGAGCGCGAGCGCCAGAGCGGCCGAGACCATCGAAAGGCCCAGGCCCATGGCCTCGACAAACAAGGCGTAGCCAAACAGGCCCATAACGATGGAGGGCACCGAGGCCAAAGCGTCAGCAGCGTAGCGAATGAGCTCGACGACCTTGCCCTGCTTGGCGTACTCGGCCAGATAGACGGCTGCCAGCACAGCAATCGGCGTGCAGATAAGCATGGCGAGCGCCGTCACATAGACGGTCGAGACGATCGTGGGCCAAATTCCGCCCTCGGCGTTGACGCCTGGGGCCAACCGAAGATAAAGTCGAGCGAGATATGCGGCAGGCCGTTAATGACCACGTAGGCGATGATAGCGACCAGCACCAGCGTGGTGATGTATGCCGCGGCACGGAACACGCCAAGCATGATCTTGTTGGACAGGTCCTTGTTGATGCGGCCCTTCTTGCCGTGGGAAAGGGCACGCTTGATGCGCTCGCGCGACGAGGTCGTATCGACCGTCGTGTCAACGGAATCGGACATAGCCTACCCCCTCTTCTTCTTGGAAATCAGACGGACGATGCCCACCAGCGCAGCGGAGATGATAAACAGGACCACGCCCATGCCAAACAGCGCCGAGCGGTGCAGACCCGAGGAATAGCTCATGTCGAGCGCGATCTGGCTCGTGAGCGTCGAGATGGGGCTCGAGATGCTATCCGGAATGACCGGAGCGTTACCCACGACCATAAGCACGGCCATGGTCTCGCCGATAGCGCGACCCATGCCCAGCACGATGGCGTCCACGATACCCAGCTTGGCCGCGGGCAGCACGACCTTATAGATGGTCTGCCACTTGGTGGCGCCCATGGCATAGGATGCCTCGCGGATGCCCATGGGGATGGAGTTAAGGGCATCGATGGTGAGTGTCGTGATCGTGGGGACGATCATGATGGCAAGCACGAACCACGCCGTCAGGGCACCAAACCCAAGGCCACCGGTCAGCTGTGCGATAAACGGGCGGATGATGATCATGCCGAAGAAGCCGTAGATGATGGAGGGAATACCCGCCAGCAGGTCGACGGCAGGGCTGATGAGCTTGCGCACGCGCTTGCCGGCGATCTCGACCAGATACACGGCCGTGCCCACGCCTAGGGGCACACCCATGGCGAGCGCACCGACGGTCACCAGACCCGAGCCGGCAAGCAGCGACACGATGCCGTAGTGGCCTCAGAGGCGCCCACGTAAAGCTAAAGAAGTCCGCCAGACCGATGTCGGTAAAGACGGGCAGCGCCGAGTACGTGGTAAAGACAAAAATCAGGATGACGGTAACAACCGCCAAGAACGCGCAGGCAAAGAAAATCCACTGCAGCGCCTTCTCCTTGATATAGGTGCTGCGCGATACGAGCGCCAGCTCGCGCTTCTTGGGCGCCTGAGCATTCTGCTCAGTCTGGGAGTTTTCCCGTGCTTCCATGCTACTCACTCCCCTTCTCGTCGTTGGTGACGGGAATAAAGCCCGCCTCGCGAATCTGCTTGTCCATCTTTTCGGACGTCACGTAGTCGATGTAATCCTGCGCCTGCTGCGAAGGCGCACCCTTCACAAAGAAGTAAAGGTCGCGCGAGATGGGATAGCCGCCACTCGCGACCGTCTTCTCGGACGCCTCAACATGATTGACCGAGACGGCCTTGACCGAGGTCTTGGCGTTGAGGCCATCGACGAAGCCCAGCGAAATGTAGCCGATAGCCCCGCGCGAACGAGATACCACGTCGCGCACCTGGCCCGTGCCCGAAAGAACGGCGGAGCGGCGATCGAACGGGGTGCCGTCCATCACGATGGTGCGGAAGGCTTCACGCGTGCCAGACGCCTCATCTCGGTTGATAACCTGAATCCTCAGGTCCTCGCCACCGACTTCTTTCCAGTTGGTGATCTTGCCGGCATAGATATCGCGGAGCTGCTCGGTCGAGAGGTTATCGACGGGGTTGTCTTCGTTCACGATGACCGCGATACCGTCGTGGGCAATGACGATGGGAGTCAGGCCCAGATCCTGTTCGTCGGCATTGAGTCCACGGGAGGAGCTGGCGATATCGGCCGTGCCAGCGCTGACGGCTTCGATGCCAGCGGAAGAGCCCAAACCGGAAACGAGCACGTCGATGCCGGTCTCCTCCTTAAAGCCCTCTGCCGCAATTTCGGCGATAGGAAGGCAGGTCGTGGAGCCGGCCACGGTAATGGAAGAGGCAGAAGATCCCGAAGAACAGGCGCACAGCGTAAGCGTAAGCACAGCGGCGCTCAGGACCGATACGATCTTTCTCATAGCATCACGCCGATCGCAGCATGGCGCCCACAGGTGCCGTCCTCGTTACGGTAGGAATAAAAGCGGTCGTTCTGACGCACAGTCGAAAGCTGGGTATCCACGATATTATCCGCGTCCACACCGTCATCTACCAGCGCCTCACAAATGGCAGCGGAAAGATCGAGCATACGAGAGGCACTCGCATCGATGCAAGAGAACTCGACGGCAAAGCGATCCATGAGTTCCTGGGATACCTCATATTCGTCAGCCAAGATATGGGGGCCGATATAGGCGGAAACGTCGCTCGCATCGCAGCCGGCAGCATCGCAAAGCGCCTGGCACGCCTTGGCAGAAATACGTGCAATCGTGCCCTTCCAACCGGAGTGCACCACGGCAAATCCGCCAGGGGCCACCAGCACCACGGGAACGCAGTCGGCAAAGCAGAGCAGCACGGGCACGTCATGGGCCGTACAGACGATGGCATCGCAGCCCTCGGCAATCTGCTCGCGAACAGCCTCAAGATCGTCGGCACCGTTCGAAGTCACCGTAACGATATGGTCACCATGTACCTGATTGGGCACGAGCAGATTATGCTCGCACTCAGTGGCGCCCATAGCTTCGAGCGCTCGACGACGATTTTCTTGAACAGCAAAGGGGTCATCGCCTACATGCGAGCCCAGGTTGAGCGAGGAGTACGCATCTTCAGAAACGCCACCGGTGCGCTCGGTAAAGGCAAAGCGGACATCGGATGTCGCGCCCTCCACCAACGTAACTCCATCATGGTCGACACGCGAAACGTTGTCCGCACGTGCTGCCATACTAAAGCCTCCTAATAACACAAGTACCGCGGCGTCGCCGCGCAGTCCGCGTTTATACGGCTGTCATACTTCCTTAAAAGGATACCCGCAGCGGTAGGGACCAAACGTAAAGAACGTAAGGAGATTGGAGGCTTTCGTTTACAAACGAGAAACAAAACGGGGTGCATCCAAATGGACACACCCCGTGCAGGTCGTTGAGAAAAACGAACTAGAAGCTACCGCGCTTCAGGAAGTCGGGAAGCTCGAACTGGTCGTTGCCAAAGTTGGGCAGCTCGGTACCACCGACGTTGCGGGTCGGAGCGGCCTGAGCCGGGCTGGCGGCAGGAGCGGTGCGCTGCGGCTCGGCGGAGGCAGCAGCCTTGCTCTGAGACTGCTGAGCAGCAAAGAGCTCGTCCTGACGGTTGACGTTTGAGTCGGAGAAGCCCGTAGCGATGACGGTGATACGCACCTGATCGCCCAGGGACTCGTCGACAACGGTACCGAAGATGATGTTGGCCTCGGGGTCGACGGCGTTGGCGACAACGTCGGCGGCGTCGCTAATCTCCTGGATGCCCAGGTCCTTGGAACCGGCGATGGAGAGCAGCACGCGCGTGGCGCCATCGATGGAGCTCTCGAGCAGCGGGCTGGAGATGGCCTGCTGGGCAGCGTCGACGGCACGAGTATCCCCAGAAGAGGTACCGATACCCATCATGGCGGTACCGGCCTGCTTCATGATGGTCTTAACATCGGCGAAGTCCAGGTTGATGATACCGGGGACGGTGATGAGGTCGGTGATGCCCTGGGTGCCCTGGGAAAGGACGCCATCGGCAATCGCGAAGGCCTCGAGCATGGTGGTCTTCTTCTCGGCGATGTCGAGCAGCTTATCGTTAGGAATGACGATCATGGTGTCGACGCAATCGGAGAGGGTCTTGATGCCCTCCTCGGCGCTCTTCTTACGCTTGCGGCCCTCGAAGGTGAAGGGCTTGGTCACGACGGCGACGGTCAGTGCGCCGACCTCGTTCATCGCGATATCGGCAACGATGGGAGCAGCGCCGGTACCGGTGCCGCCGCCCTCGCCGCAGGTGATAAACACCATGTCGGCGCCAGCGAGCGCCTCGGCGATGTCGTCGCGGGACTCATCGGCAGCCTTGCGGCCAACCTCGGGATTGGCGCCGGCGCCCAGGCCGCGGGTAAGGTCGGTGCCGATGTGCACCTTGATATCGGCATCAGAGATCGCGAGTGCCTGAGCATCGGTGTTGATGGCAACAAACTCGACGCCGCGGATGCCCTCTTCGATCATTCGATTGACCGCGTTGGTACCGCCGCCGCCGACGCCGACCACCTTAATGACGGCAAGGTAGTTGTTGATCTCTGTCTCGTGCATGTCGGTCCTCCGAACAAAGGTTATAGCCATAGCATGGGTCGACCCCTGCGCACATTAACCTTCAGGTTGAAAGTAAATGCAAAGGTAAACCGTATTATGTTTGCACATTATGAACGTATCAGTCAAATAATTGACCGTGAAAACCAAACAAACCAGATAAACGGCGTGGTATGGCCCCTCAACAAAGCATCAACCAGCGCTACGAGGTCGGAGCATTCCTAAATGTGTAGTTGCCCGGAGAGCGCACATTGATATACGTTACGCCCTCTACCTGCGAAAGCAACTTGGTGACTACGCGTTCCTTCTTGGCGATATCGTCCGAATCGCCCAGCGACACCTCAATGCCGTTATTGAGGTTTGCCGAGATGGCTTCGACCGAAGGCGTGGAAATATCCTTGACTTGTCCCAAGAACTCGCTCGAAAAACCACGCACATAATCCAGGCCGGCCTTAACGGCTTTGGAGTTCACCGCCTGGCCGGAAACCGGAGCGACATCCGCCGAGACATCAGTCAATAACACCGCGCCATAATGCTTGGCGAGCGCCAGCGCGGCATCGATTCCGGTCAAGGTATTTGAGCCCTGCCCTGTCGTGATGACGTTGCCCTGGTCGTCCACTTCGACCGACGTCGACAGCGGGGCGATCCAGGTGTCATCGTCTCCGATAGCCCAGGCAAGGTCGTCGGAGCTGATATACGCAATGGCGATAACTTTACGCTCCGTCGGCGTGATGATAAGCGTATGGGGAAACTGGCGCTGGACATCCACGCCCGAAACCCACGGGTTCTGCTTGAGATCCTCGGTAATCTGGTCGGGATCGACGTTAAAAAGCGACGTTCCCTCGGGCAAGTCGATCAGCTGGATAGCATCGTGCTTCGTCACATGCTCGCTGCCTTGAATCTGAATATCAGTGGCAGTAAACAGTCCAGAGTTGATCACCACGATGGCAACGACGACGAGCACGGCCAAGACGGCCAGAACGCCGCCCACGATTTTGCCTTTGCCTGTAACGACAGAAGCGGCATCTGATGTTTTATTTGCCATCGCTCCAAGTGAAGATAACGGGTTGAAACCTTTTTTACTCGAAGGCTTCTTGGCGGTAGCCGGCACCGATGTCAGCGAGCGCGGTTTCGATGCGCCCAGCGTGAGACCTGGACGCGCCGCTTTAGTTCCCGTCGAGGGCTTGGGAGCTGCCATGGGACGGGCAGGCTTGGCGCCCATAACAGGCTTTGACGTCACCGAGGGACGAGAGGACTTTTTTGCGGCCGGACGATTACCGAGCTGCGAGCCGACGACCGGACGACTGGTCTGTCGAGCATGCCCGACAGACTTAGAGTGCGCGACGGTATTGCGTTGAGGTTTGGCAGGCGCGCCGGAACGCCCTCCGGCGCGGCGGAAGGTGGGTTTCGATGCTCTAGAAGCCGAGGAATTTAACTTCCGGTCTGAGCTCGATGCCATACGCCTCCCTCACCTTTCCGTGCACATGTCTGATAACCGCGGCAACGTCATCGGCCGAGGCAGTTCCGTTATTAACGATAAAATTAGCGTGAACGGGCGAAACTTCCGCGCCGCCAATCGAAAAACCCTTTAATCCACAATCCTCGATAAGCTTGCCCACACTCGCATCGGGCGGGTTGCGAAAGACAGACCCGCAGGATGCGCGACCCATGGGCTGCGTACGCTTGCGCCTTGTAAGGTACCGCTCCATGCGCTCGCGAATGTCGGCCTTGGGCGCCGGTTTAAGCTTGAGCACGCACTCGAGGATGATCTCATTGCGGGGAAGGCTACATTCGCGGTAGCCCCAAGAGATCTCGGACCCCGCATAATGCTTGATACCGGATGCCGGGTCAAACGTTACGACATCCTCAACCAGCGAGCCAATCCACTCGGTCCGCGTGCCGGCATTCATAGATATCGCACCGCCGACCGAACCAGGAATGCCAACGGCAAACTCAAGGCCCGAGAGGCTACGCGACAGGGCATCGTTGACCAGGCGTGCAAACATCACGCCCGCACCGACCGTCAGCGTACAACCGTCATCGGCAACAACCGTGCGCTGAAACTCACGTCCGAGCGAAATGACGGCACCGCGATAACCGCCATCGGCAACCAGCAGATTGGAGCCCTTGCCAATGATGACCCACGGCACCTGCTCGCGATCGAGCACCGCCACGGCGCGGCGGAGGGCATGATAGCTATGGCACGTCACAAAGAGGTCGGCCTTGCCGCCGATACGATAGCTCGTATGACGCGCAAGGCGCTCGTCCTCGATCACATCCGTGTCGATCATGCCCGAGAGCGCCATGACGGCGTTAAACAGACCCATTAGACTTAAGCGTCTTTCTTGGCAGTCAGATACTCGATGAACTCGGGACCGACGGTCGTAACGTCTCCGGCACCCATGGTGAGCAGCAGGTCGCCCTCGCCCACCATCTGCTCGAGCTCCTGATTGAGCTCAAGACGGCTGGAGCAGTACACGACCTCCTTGCCAGGATGCTTGGCGCGCACGGTATCGGCGAGCATCTTAGAGGTGACACCCGGAATGGGCATCTCGCCAGCCGAGAACACATCGATCAGCAGCAGTTTATCGGCATTGGCAAATGCATCGGCAAAGTCGTCGCACAGGGCCTGCAGGCGCGAATAGCGGTGCGGCTGGAACACGACGTCGACGTGCTTGTAGCCCAGCGACGAAGCGGCAGCAAGCGTCGCCTTGATCTCGGTGGGATGATGGCCGTAATCATCGACCACGGTGATGCCATCGATATCGCCCACATGGGTAAAGCGACGGCGGACGCCTTCAAAGCTCGAAAGCGCCTTGGCGGCGGCGTCGATGTCAAGGCCCAGGACATGGGCGACGGTGAGCACCGCCGTGGCGTTGAGCATGTTGTGGCGACCGGGATTGCTCTTGATCTCCACAGCGTGCTCAGTGCCGTCCTCAAAGCGAACGATAAAGTCACTCTGGATGCCCTTGACATCCGGGTGCACACAGACGATGTCGTTGCTCTCGGCAAAGCCGTAGGAAAGCACGTGACGGCCCGTCGACTTGGCGAGCTCGACCAGATGCGGGTCCTCGCCGCAGACGATGACGGTGCCGTCCTCGCCCACCAGGCTCATGAATTTGGCGAAAGTCGCCTCGATCTCCTCGATACCCGAGTAGTGATCGAGGTGGTCGGCCTCGACGTTGGTCACAATGACCACGTTGGGGTTCAGGAACAGGAAGGAGCTGTCGGACTCGTCGGCCTCGGCGACAAAGTAGTCGCCCGAGCCGTTCTTGCCGTTCGTGTCATAGCCCTCGACGATGCCGCCGATCAAGAAGCTCGGATCCAGGCCCATGCGGTCGAGCATGGTGGCGCACATCGAAGACGTGGTGGTCTTGCCATGCGTGCCGGCAACAGCGACGGTAGTGTAGCCGTGGCCCAAAGCAGAGAGCATCTTGGCACGGGGCCACACGGGAATACCAAGCTCGCGAGCGCGCACGAGTTCAGGGTTGGACTCCGGAATAGCGGTGGAGACAACAACCACGTCGGGCTTGACCTCGTCGATCGTGGCGGCCTCATGGCCCACATGCACCTTCACACCAGCGCGGGTAAGCTGGCGGATATAACGTGACGTCTTAAGGTCGGAGCCGGTAACGGCATAACCGCGCTCATGAAGAACGAGGGCGATGCCGCTCATGCCGGCGCCGCCGATACCGATAAAGTGGGCGCTCTTAAACTCGGGCGCGGAGGTTGCAGTCTGGGAATCAGCCATGTGCTCGTGTACTCCTTGCGTAAACACTGCCTGTAACCCGTTAACTGTACCGCACCTACCGCATCAGCGCGAGGGCGACCGACGATATCCCGTCTAACTAACGCAAACCCTCTACCGCATCCGCCAGAAGAGCGGCGGCCCTATCCTGAGCCAGACCACGCGCCGCCTGACGCATGGCGTCGCGCGCCGCCGCGTCATCGACCAGGTGCAGCAGCTCATCGGCAAAGGCAGAACCGTCGATATCGGCATCGGCGCAGAGCACGCCGGCCCCGGCGTCGACCAGATAGCGGGCATTGGTGGTTTGGTGGTCGGCCGTCGCATGCGGATACGGCACGAGCACCGAGGGCACGGCAAGCGCAGCGATCTCGGCCACGCTCGATGCGCCCGAACGCGAGAGCACCAAATCGGCAGCAGCCAGCATATCGCCCATGTTGTCGATGTAAGGCTGGACGCGGTAACGCTTCGCCTCCTCGGGCGTCAGCGCCAAAGCGCGCTCGGTCTCCTCAAAGCCGTCGGCACCCGTCGAATGCAACACATAGAGGTTCTTGCGCGAAAGCAGCTCGTTTTTGAGCGAAACCACGCGCTCGTTGAGGTGCTGGGCGCCAAGTGAACCGCCAAAGACGAGCAGCAGCGTAGCGTCCTCGGGAACGCCAAGCGCCTTGCGGCCGCGAGCGCGATCGCCCTCGATTACCGAGCGACGTACGGGGTTGCCGGTCATGAGCACGTGGTCAGGGTCACCTTCGCGCTCAAAGACCGAACGCGCTGCCGGCACCGAGATGCACACGCGGGCGGCATGGGAGTTCATCATCTTGTTGGCCAGGCCCGGAACAGAGTTCTGCTCATGCAGCAGATACGGAACGCCTGCGCCCTTGCACCACCCCAGCAGCGGAACCTCGACATAGGCGCCAAAACCGATGGCGGCATCGGGCTTGCCGACCTTTGAGAAATGACTGGCGAGCGCACGCTTGGCCTTGTTGACACGCCACAGCGAGGTCAGCGCCGTCCAAGGACGGGAGCGGTCGAAGCCCGTGACCGTAATGGGCACAAAATCAAACCCAGCCTCGGGGACCAGACGACCCTCGAGCTTGCGCGACTGGCCCACGAACACAACGTGGTGGCCACGATCACGCAGCTCTTCGGCCAAGGCGAGCGCGGGGTTGATGTGTCCTGCCGTGCCGCCGGCTGCAATAGCAACGGTCATCTTATCGGTCATGGTAGTCCCTTCGTACACGCGGTCCCTGGTCGTCGGTGCGCAGACGCGCCGACGGGTCCGAGTTCAAATCGATTCGATATATCCGCCGCCCGCGTTGCGGGCGCTGGGGCGCCGCGGACGACCTTGCGGAGCCGTTCGCGGGCGTGGACGAGCTGCCGGCTCGGATGCAGAACCATCCAGAACGGTAAAGCCGCTACGCGAAGGTCGTTCACCGCGCACATGGGCCACGCCGGCGGTGCTATCGTCCATAACGGCAAAGCTCTCACGGCGGCGGTCATACTCATCGCGGCGGGCGCTCTCGTACGAAACGCGCAGGATCAACCCGGCAAGCATAAGCGACACAATAATCGACGAACCGCCGTAGCTAATAAACGGCAACGGTTTGCCCGTCATGGGAAACACGTTGAGAATGCCCAGCGCGTTAATCAAAAACTGCACCGCGAGAATAACCGCGGAGCCAGACGCCATAAGCGCGCCCCGACGGTCGGTCGCCTGCTCGGCAATGCGAAACGCCGAGTAGATCAGCATCGCAAACACCAAGAAGAACAGCACGGTTCCGACAAAACCGACTTCCTCGCCAATGATGGCCAGGATGTAGTCGTTGTGTGCCTCGGGCAGATACGAGTACTTCATGGTTGAGTTGCCGATGCCACGGCCGAACAGACCGCCCGAGGCAAAGGCCATGATGGCAAGCGTGGCCTGATAGCCGTCACCATACTCGTCGGCCCAAGGGTTCAAGGCAACCTGAATACGCACCATACGGTACGGCTCTGCGACAAGCGCAATCACGATCACGAGAATGCCGAAGATTATCACGCCGATGATAAATCTGGGGTCGAGACCCGCAAACAACGCCATGCACATGAGGGTCAACAGGATGATCAGGACAGTACCGAAATCGGGCTGGATAAAGATCAGAAAGAGCGAAATGCCCAGGTAGATGCCCATCTTGCGAAGGAATTCGTTGATGTTGCCACCCGGCGAAAAGAAGCGGTCGAGCATGATGGCCGAATACGCAATGGCAAATGGCTTTAAAAACTCGGAAGGCTGGAACTGAATACCGGCGATGTTGAGCCAGCGCGTGGCGCCACGGCTACCGCTGCCCACCAAGAACACCAGAAGCAGTAGCCCTATCATGCCGATAAGGAAGATCCTGAGCACATCCTCCCCAAACCAGCTGTCCGGCAAAACGCGCACGATGGCAATCAGCGCCAAAACACCGACCACGGTAAACGCGGCCTGTCGACCCAAAAAAAACGTCGCCGAGCCATTCTCGTGCAGCGCCTCGACCGAAGATGCCGAGTACACCATCAGCAGGCCAAAGCACACCAAGGTAAACAGGCAGGCCATGAATATCAAACGGGGGCGCATGATACGGGCGGGAACGCCGGCAATATAGCGTTCGCTAAACGTCTGCCCGCCGCGACCGGAACGCGGTGCGCTGCGCCGCGAGGAAGCACGGTCCGAGTCGGGCCTCCTCATACCTTGTCGGGGGCTCTCCTCTCTCACCGGCAGCCCCTATTCCATTTGCGATTTCGCCGCAGCGGCAAGCTGAGCCACATAGTCCTTAAACACGCGGCCGCGCTCCTCATAGCCCGAGAACTCATCGAACGAAGAGCAGGCAGGAGAAAGTAAGATCACGTCGCCACGGCTCGACAGCGAACGGGCAACGTCCACGGCGTCGCGTAGGTCATCCGCCTGGGCGATATCCACATCGCCATCGACATCGGCCTCGTCCATAGCGGCGGTGAAGCGCTCGCGTGCATCGCCAAAGCAGACGACCGAGCGTACGTTATCCATAACGACGCGCGCGAAGTCCGTGAGCGGCGTGCCCTTATCGTGGCCGCCGAGCAGCAAGATCACGTCGTCATCGGGAAATGCCGTCAGCGCCTTCTCGACCGCATCGGTGTTGGTCGCCTTGGAATCGTTGACGTAGCGCACGCCGTCAATCTCGCCACACGGCTCCACGCGGTGCTCGAGCGGCTGGAACGAGGCCAGACCGCGGCAGACACCATCGACATCGGCACCGACTGCCAGGCAGCCGTGGCAGCGCACAGGGCATTGATAACATTGTGATGGCCCGAGATCTTGAGCTCGGACGTGGCGACAAGCTGAGTCTCGACGCCCTTCAGGCGCACGACCAACTTGCCGTCGCGCACAAAGGCGGCGTCCTCGCCCTCGGGCTCGTCAAAAGCGACCTTGCAGATGCGACGACCCGGTATGTAGATGTACTCATCGAACTCGTGAATGCCGGCGTCTTCGACGTCGACAACCACCAGATCGTCATCGACCATATTCTCAAACAGTTTGATCTTCGCAAGCGCATAGTTCTTATGGCTCTTATGCCAGCCCAGGTGGTCGGGCGTGATGTTGAGCAGCACCGCCACGCGAGGATGAAGCTCGGCGGTCGTAGCAATCTGATAGCTCGAGAGCTCAGCCACAAACCACTCGTTGTGGGCTCGGCCGTCAATCTCGTTGACCGGCGGCTCGCCGATGTTGCCGACAGCAACGCTGGCCTCGCCGGCAGCCTTGAGCAGATAATCAGTCAGCGACGTGGTGGTCGTCTTGCCGTTGGTGCCAGTGATGGCAATCCAGTTATCGGGCGACAGGCGATAGGCAAACTCGGGCTCACCCATAATCTGGGCGGCATGCTCGCGCCCGGCCTTAAAGAAGCCCGAGAACTCCGAGATGCCGGCACGTCACGCATACGTCATAGGCGCCCTCGACCTGTTCGGTCCCATAGACAAACGACGCACCAGCAGCCTCGAGCGCACGCGTGGCGTCATTGGGCTCAGAGGTGCCGCCGCCATACACGGTAACGGCACTTACGCGCTCGGGATGTGCCAGCGCCCAGCGGGCGACATCGAGACCGGATTTGCCCTGACCCAAAACGAGCAGGCTAAAGACATCAGCAAGAGGCATGAAAGACCACTATCCCAACTGGAAGAACAGAGCAAGGCCAACGGCACCAAAGGCCGCAGCGATAATCCAAAAACGGATGACGACCTTGGTCTCGGCCCAGCCCTTCTTTTCGAAATGATGATGGATGGGCGCCATAAGGAAGACGCGCTTGTGCGTAAAGTGGAAGTAGACAACCTGAATCATGACCGACAGGGTCTCAACGATAAACAGGCCGCCGATGATGAGGGAGACGACCTCGGTGTTGGTCATGATGGACGTGCAGGCAAACGCGGCGCCCAGGGCAAGCGAGCCGGTATCGCCCATAAAGATGCTCGCCGGATAGCAGTTGAACCACAGAAAGCCCAAGCAGGCACCGGCACACGCGGTGCAGAAGATGGACAGGTTCACGTCTCCGTGCAAAAACGCCATCGCAGCCATGGCGAGCATGGCGATCATGGAGGTGCCGCCAGCAAGACCGTCAAGGCCATCGGTCAGGTTCACGGCATTAGAAAGACCGGCGATCATCAGCCAGCAAAAGACAATGTAGAGCCACGGGAACGAATAGCCGCAGATGGTAGTCGAAAGCACGCCAAGGTCGATCGTCAACCCACCGGGAAAACGAATCTCGGGGGCGACGCCGCACCAGTTGACGGCAAGTACCGTAAAGGTGACACAGATAATGGTGAGGCCGATCATCTTGGCATGAGGCGTCAGACCGAGCGAGCGCCCATGCGTAACGGAGGTCAGGTCGTCGATCAGGCCCAGCACGCCGGTCGCCAGCGTGGCGAGCAGCACGAGCACGAGCTCGGTGGTGAGCTTGCCCATCAGCAGGCAGGTCAGCGAGATCGCGACGAGGATGACAACACCACCCATGGTGGGCGTTCCCTGCTTAACCAAATGACGCTTGGGGCCGTCGGCACGAACCTGCTGGCCGATACCCTCGACCTTGAGCAGCTTGATCCACCACGGCATGAGCAGCAGCGCAATGGCGGCGGCGATGCCAAGCCCCAAAAAAGCCTGATACGTTGGATACGAGGGATTGCCGAACATGGGCTAGCACACACCTTCCACAAAGCGGTCGAGCTCAACAAAGCGGGAACCCTTGACCAGTACAACATCATGTTTTTCAAGCGCGCCGCCCATGCGGTCGAGCACCTGCTGATAATCGGAGAACACCTGGATGCGGTCCTCGTCCATACCCATCATGCGCGCGGCATCGGCCATAAGCTGGGCCAGCTCACCACCCACGCACGCCAGCATGTCGAGCTTCTTGGCGGCAGCATAGGCGCCTACAAGCTCATGCATGCAAGGAGCCTCATCGCCCATCTCGCCCATCTCGCCCAGGATCGCCATGCGAGACCCCCTGCACGAAAGCGAGCACAGTAGATCGAGGCCGGCAGCCATCGATTCGGCGCTGGCGTTATAGGAATCGTCAATGACGCGGGCACCGCTCTTGGCGCGCTTGATCTCCTGGCGGTGACCGGTAATCGTGAGGCCCCTAAAGGCAGCATCGATCTGCTCGGGCGTCACGCCCAGGCGATAGGCAACCGCGGCGCCTTAACGGCATTAGGAACGGACTGCACGCCGGGGATGGCAAGCATGGTATCGATTGTCTCGCCCTGACCAAAATCGAGCGTAAAGACCGGACGGCCCTCGTCATCAACACGAATGTCGCGGGCACGGACCTCATCATCGTCCGAGACGCCGGCCAGCATCACGTCGATACCAGCAGGCTGGGCGAACGTATCGCGAATGAACGGCGTAAAGTCGTCCTCGCCGCCCAAAACCAGCAGCGGCAAGAAGTCGCCGGCGGCGCACATGCCCTGGACAATCTCGGCCTTAGCGCGGGCGATGTTCTCGCGGCTACCCAAAATGCCGATATGAGAGGTACCAATCTTGCTCACGATGGCAAGGTTGGGATTGGCGGACTGGGACAGGCGCTCGATCTCGTGGAAATGGTTCATGCCCATCTCGAGCACCAGGACCTCGGTATCGGCCGGAGCGGAAAGCACCGTGAGCGGCATGCCGATCAGGTTATTGAAATTGCCCTTGGTGGCCCAGACACGATAGCGCTTGGCGAGCACAGCGGCGAGCACGTCCTTGGTCGTCGTCTTGCCGATGGAACCGGTAATACCAACGACCAGGCAGCCAAGCTCCAGACGGTACGCGTGCGCCAAACGCAGCAGAAACTCCTCGGGATCATCGGTCAGCAAGATGGCACAGCCCTTGTCCTGCGCCAGCGAGACCAGCTCGGCCTCGGGCTCACGCGTCATTACGACGGCGCCGGCACCCGACTGGACGGCACGGGAAGCAAAATCATTGCCGTCGACGTTTTCACCGGGAAAGGCGACGAAAATCGTCCCTTCCTCGACCTGACGCGAGTCGATAACGCACCCGCGGCAAACCCGATCGGCTTCTCCCGTCACGGTTCGGGCCCTGTTGCGGCCGCGAGGTTGTTGACGGCGATCTCTATCATTGCAGCTCCCCTGTAAACCTAATAATGCTATCGGCGTATTGTATCCCAGCGCCGCGCATGCGTGGTGCAGGGCATGTGAACACCCCTCATATGGGACAACAAACCACGCCCCAAAGATTGTAACCCCCTACCTCGTGTGCGGGATACCCAGCACGTCGAGCGCGTTGGCCATAATGGACTGGAACGGCACTGCAGCGGCATCTGAGCCGCTCGGCGTTCCGTCGAGCGTGATATAGCACAGCACCTTGGGCGATTGTGCCGGTGCAAAGCCATAAAGGACGACATGTAGTTCTCCTTGAGGTAGCCGCCGTTCTCGTCGGCTCGTTCGGCCGTACCGGTCTTACCCGCCACGTCATAGCCGTCGACCGCGCCGCCAACGCCCGTTCCCTCGGACACGACCGTCTGCATGCACGATGTCACCTGGGATGCAGCATCCTCAGAAATCGCGCGCTCGCCCTCGCCCCAGTCCTTCTCGTCGCCTTTGCTGGACTTATAGAAGTGCGGGGTCATCATCACGCCGCCGTTGGCGATGCCGCCCACGGCACGTGCGATCTCAATCGGAGAGACAGACAACGCCTGTCCAAAGCTCATCGAGCCAAGCGTGGCGCCGTCATACTGGTCACGCTCCTTGACGATGCCCAGGCTCTCGCCCGGAAAATCGACACCAGAGCTGTGGCCTATGCCCCACTTGTCCACATAGGCGGCAAAGTCGTCGGCACCGATTTTGCGCCCCACCAGGACAAAGCCCACGTTGGACGAACGGCGCATCATCTCGCGCACATCCATGGTCATGGCATAGTCGCGCTTGTCGGCATCGGTGACGGTATCGTCGCCCACCTTGATGCTCGCCGGCACCTCAAACGACGTACTCGATCGCACGACGCCCAAGTCGAAGCCGGCGCCCGCCACGAGTGTCTTAAAGACCGAGCCGGGCTCGTAGGCGTCGGTAACCAGGCGCAGGTTCATATCTTCGGTCTTGGCGTTTTCCAAATCGGTCTGGTCGTAGGTCGGATACGAGCAGGCGGCGAGAATTTCGCCGGTCGTGGGGTCGGTGACCAAAGCCGAGCCGTTCTTGGCCTTTGTCTTCTCGACAGCCTCTGCCAGAGCGTCCTCAGCCGCACGCTGGATATTGACATCGAGCGTCGTCACGATATCAACGCCGTCGACCGCAGCCACCTTTTTATAGGCACCGCCCGCGATATAGCTGCCGTCCCTCGCGCGCTCGCGCACGAGAGAACCGTTCGTGCCGGTCAGAAGTTTGTTGTATTGCTTTTCGAGACCCGTCAAGCCGTCGTTGTCTACATTCACTACACCCAGCACCTGCGATGCCAGATTGCCGTATGGATATACGCGCTTCATGGCCTGCTCAAAAAGCACGCCGGGCAGGTTCTTCTTCTCCAGCGCCGCAGCATCGTCTTCGTCCACCTGGCGCTTGATATACACCCAGGTTCCATCGGACTCAACGAGCTTACGGCAGGTCTTTTTATCGATTCCAGTTGCCTTGACCAGCGCCGACACCGTCTTGTCAACATCCTCGACAAGCTGCGGGTTCACGGCGATATTGCGACATTCGACCGACGACGCCAGCACGTTACCGTTGCGGTCGTAGATGGTGCCACGTTTGGCATAGAGGGTCTGCGCAAGCAGGCGACGCGCATCGGCGCGCTCGCGCAGTTTATCGGCTTCGACAATTTGATAGTCGGCAAGGCGAAAGACGCCCAAGCCCAAGCCAAACCCAATGAATCCCATGACGGCTTTGCGGCGAGGCAGAGGCGTGCCTGTGAGCCATTCGGTCGACGAACTCTTGCGCGACCTGGTGTTATGCACTTGAGGGCCGCCCGAGCCGCGAAGTCGCGACGCCGGGTCGTTGCCACGGGACCGCCCGGCGTTGTAAGATTGCCGACCCGTTCCTTGATAACCAGAACGTCCCCGCGACGAGGGACGTCCAGAACCGCGGCCCCCATCGGAACCGCGGCGATAGTCATTTGTCATACTCAGCTACCGTCTTGCTACTGAGCGGTCGCGGTCGAGCTAGCGCCCGCGGCTGCATCCTGCGAAAAATCAAGTGTAACGCTCTCGCTGGGCTCCACCATGCCGTAAGCGCCCGCAAGGTCGCGAATGCGCGTGTCGGCACCATAGACCGAATGCATGACCTCCAGGTCGGAGCTCTCATCGGTCGCCTTCTCGAGCGTGTTGGTAAGCGCGGCGTTGCTGTTGAGCACCTGAGCCGTAACGCCGGCGAGCGCCACACGGGCGACGCCGATCGTCATGAAGATGGCCGCAATGATGCAAAACGTTTTAAGAACGCTCATGAAAACCGGGCTTACCGCCTGGTTTGCCTGACGGCCCGCGCCCGTGTAGACATCAAAGCGCGGCGTGCGCTGCTCGCGGGGAGCAGCGGGAGCCTGCGGTGCCTCACGATAGGCGGGCATGGCGTTCATATCATAGGCGAGTGCTGCGTTTGAGGTGTTGTAGCCCATGATATGCCGCCTCCCATCCCGAGTACGTTGGTAGTGTGTTTAAGCTTCGTTTGTGGTACGAGCGGGAGGTCCAATATCGCGCGGTCGCGCCTACAGACGCTGCGCCACGCGGATCTTGGCTGATCTCGCCCGAGGGTTGCGCGCAACCTCATCGGGTTGGGCAACCAGGGGTTTGCGGGTGATGACCTTGAGTATCGGCACGTTGCCGCACACGCACACCGGAATCTCCGGCGGACACGTGCACCCCTGGCTCATCTCCTTAAAGTGGTTCTTTACGATACGGTCCTCGAGCGAGTGATACGAGATGACGCAGATACGTCCGCCCGGGTTGAGCCACCTGGTGGCGGCATCAAGCCCTCGTTCGAGCACATCGAGTTCGTGATTGACCTCGATGCGAATGGCCTGGAAACTTTTCTTGGCCGGGTGTCCGCCATGCCGACGAGCGGCAGCCGGGATACCCGCCTTGATGATCTCGACAAATTGGCCGGTGGTTTCGATCGGTTCTTGCTCGCGGCGGCGCACGATCTCGCGCGCGATCTGCGAGGCGAACTTCTCTTCGCCGTAGACGCGTAGAATCCGGGCGAGGTCGTGTTCGTTATAGGTGTTGATGACCTCAGCTGCGTTTAAGGTGTTATTACCCGGATCCATCCGCATGTCCAATGGGGCGTCCTCGTTATACGAAAAGCCCCTGCCAGGGATATCGAGTTGCGGTGACGAAACGCCCAAATCGAACAGGAAGCCATCGACCCGGGCACCTCGCCGAGCAAAGCAGCTCGTCCAAGTCGCCGAAGTTGCCTTCAGCAGCTGGTGCGGAACGCCGGGACCTCGCGGTCCAGACGGGCGCCAGCGGCCTCGAGGGCCATGTCGTCCTGATCGACGCCGAGCAAAAGGCCCGTCTCCCCCACCTGTGCGGCCATCTTTACCGAATGGCCGGCACCGCCAAGGGTGCAGTCGCAGACAACGGAGCCGCTCTTTAGCTGCAGCGACTCAAGCACTTCGCCGAGCATGACAGGTTCATGCCGATATTCTTGTGTCAAGATCCCACGCTCCATCCGTTACCCGTGCCTTGCCCTTACGAGAAGAAGAGGTCCAGCAGGGCCTCATCGTCATCGTCCTCATCGGCCGCGGCGCGATCCCAAACCTCAAGGTGGTCGTAGTTGCCCACAACCGTGACCTCGCGGTCGAGGTTCGCCTGCTTGCGGAGAGACTCGGAAAGACCGATACGACCGGCGCTGTCCACATCCATCGACGTGGTGCGCTTGTTGATCGCCCTCATGAGCTTCTGGTCGTTAATGTCACGCGGGTTAAAACCCTCGTGGCCCTCACGACCCGCGAAGAGTCCTTCGACCCACTTATCGAAGGCCTCGGCAGAGAACACGTACAGAGCATCGACATCCAGGGCTTTGAACACGCGAACGTGCTCTCCAAGCTCCTCGCGAAGGGGTGCAGGCAGGGACAGACGACCTTTTGCATCGAGATTGCGCTCGTATGCACCAGTCATTCCCATGTGCGCCCTCCCCTCGGTTACTCAGATGGCACGTACGCGGGGAACCACCCCGCCTGTCGACGTCATCAATAATATGGGGAACCGCCCCATTTTTCAACACCTTTCCCCACCCCTTCCCCCACCCCTCCCCACCATTCCACCCCCAATATGTTGTAAAACACCCCCGAGCATATGTTCGAAAACACAATATGTTGTGTTTGCAGCAAAGGCGGGATGCCACCTGTAGAACCACGCCCGCGAACCTCAACCTTCAAGTTGACCTTGAGGCGATTTTTACGTCCCTTTACACGCCGTTCACATCGCCCCCAAACTCCCCCACCCACGGTACACACGGCCCACCGCCGCGTCGGTGTCTAGCGAAAAATGGGACGAGCCCCAGATTGCCCATGCGCGCAAAAGTGCGTCTCGGCAATCTGGGGCCCGTCCCCTTTAGTATTTATAAATATGCAGGTCAGCGAGGTGCTAGCGATGTGCTAGCGGATGCGCCGCCAGATAGACCTCGGTCAGTTGCGTTCGGTCGACATGCGTGTAGACCTGCGTGGTCGAAATATCGGCATGGCCCAAAATCTCCTGCAGCACACGCAGGTCGGCACCTCCCGCGAGCATGTGGGTGGCAAAGGAGTGGCGCAAGGTATGGGGATGGAGCCCCACCAGCCCCACCTGACGCCCATACCGCTCGCATATCGCATGCACGGCCTGGCGTGACAGACGGCGGCCGTTCTTATTTAAAAAGACCGCCGAGGTCTCGGTTCCGCGGGCATGGGCCGCCAAGCGAGAACGCCCCTCAGTTACATAGAGCGTCAGAGCTCGCGCCGCGCTTCCCACCAGCGGTGACAGGCGTTCCTTTGAGCCCTTACCGCGAACGAGCACAAAGCCATCGTCGATATGGATATCGCCCACATCGAGCCCCACCAACTCGCTCACACGTAAACCGCATCCGTAGAGCACTTCCAAGATGGCATGGTCGCGCAAGCCCATCTCGCCCTCGGGAAAGTCTTGATCGAGCAGCGCCGAGACATCCTCCACCGATAGATACTCCGGCAAACGCTCAGCCTTTTTAGGCAGGCGCAACGCCGCCGTTGGATTTTGGGCCACAGCCCCATCGCGCACCAAAAAGGCATGCAGGCCCTTCACGGCCGCAAGCGCACGCTCCACCGAGGCGTCGGAATAGCCCCCATCGCGACGGTCAGCGACAAAGCCCTCCACGACCTGACGAGTCACCTCTTCAAAAGACACAATACCCGCCCGCTCCAGATAGGCGCAGTATGTCGTCAGGTCACGACGATAGGCCGCAATCGTGTTGCGCGCCAAACCCCGCTCGACCGCGAGGTAATCGAGATACTCCCCCGCCGCGGCGAGCGACGAGGGAGTAGCTTCGGTATGTTCCTTATTCGCCGGCACCCTTAGTCCGTAGCGAGGTTCATGGGCGTCACCTGCAGACGGTCGACACCCTCGTGCTGGCCGATCGAAGCGCGCACGAACTCGCGGAACAGCGGCTGCGGGTTGGTCGGGCGGCTCTTGAACTCGGGATGAGCCTGGGTTGCCACATACCACGGATGCACGTCGCGCGGCAGCTCGACCATCTCGACCAGGCGCTCGTCGGGCGACAGGCCCGAGATAACCAAACCGGCGTCCTCGAGCTGGTCGCGGAAGGCGTTGTTGAACTCAAAGCGGTGACGGTGACGCTCGTAGACGAGTTCCTCGCCATATGCCTCACGAGCAAGAGTATCGGCGGCGAGCTTGCACGGATAGGCGCCCAGGCGCATGGTGCCGCCCTTCTCGGTCACGTCCTCCTGCGAGCTCATCAGATCGATGACGCTATACGGACCGTCCGGATCAAACTCGGAGGAGCTGGCACCAGCAAGGCCAACGACATTGCGGGCGAACTCGCACACGGCGACCTGCATACCCAGACAAATGCCCAGATACGGAATCTTGTGCTCACGGGCAAACTCGGCCGCGAGGATCTTGCCCTCCAGGGCGCGCTTGCCAAAGCCGCCGGGGACCAGGATGCCCGAGGCGTCGCCCAGAACCTCGGAGACATTCTGCTCGTCGAGGCTCTCGCCGTCGACCAGCTGGACGTCCACATGGCGATCGTAGAAGACGCCCGCATGGTGCAGGGCCTCGATAACCGACAGGTACGCATCGGGCAGCTGCGTGTACTTACCCACAACGGCGATCTTCACCTTGTCGGCGTGATGGTTGGCGTGATTCTGTTTGCGCAGGAACTCGTTCCACTCGCTCATGTCGCGCTCACGCGGGTCCAGACCCAGGCGCTCGCAAATGCGCAGGTCAAAGTCCTGCTCGGCAAGCAGCTGCGGAACATCGTAAATGCTCGCGCAGTCCTCGTTGGTAAAGACGCAATCGGTGTCGACGTCGCAGAAGCTTGCGATCTTTCCGCGGATAGCGTCATCGATATGGTGATCGGAGCGCAGCACGATAATATCGGGCTGGATGCCAAAGCTGCGGAGCTCCTTGACGGAATGCTGCGTGGGCTTGGTCTTGACCTCGTGGGCGGCGGCGATATAGGGAACGAGCGACACGTGGATGTAGCAGACGTTCTCGGGGCCGGCCTCCTTGCGGTACTGGCGGATGGCCTCGACAAACGGCTGCGACTCGATGTCGCCGATCGTGCCGCCCAGCTCGGTGATGACTACATCGGAGCCGGTCTGCTCCTCGATGCGGCGGAACTTGTCCTTAATGGCATTGGTGACGTGAGGAATCACCTGCACGGTACCGCCCAAAAAGTCGCCGCGACGCTCGCGGGCGATTAGGCTTTTGTAGATGGCACCGGTCGTAAAGTTGGAATCGCGGGTCAGGTTCTCGTCAATAAAGCGCTCGTAGTGGCCCAGGTCCAGGTCGGACTCGTAGCCATCCTCGGTCACGAAGACCTCACCATGCTGGAACGGGCTCATGGTACCGGGGTCGACGTTCAGATACGGGTCGGCCTTCTGCATCGTTACTTTGTAGCCACGCGACTTGAGCAGACGGCCCAGCGAGGCCGCGGTGATACCCTTGCCCAGGGACGAAACCACGCCACCGGTTACGAACACATGCTTGGTCATATTGAGTTACCTGCACTTCCCGTAGAAGTTGTTTATCCACATCTTACGGGTCTTCATTGTAATACTCGCGCCGCGGACCGTTCGCAATTTTTCTCGCATGCGATTGCATTTCTCAATCTTGAAACAAAACGCCGCCCAGTTTCCCAAGCGGCGTCGCTATAGCAAGGGTTACATGCTGCTATCGATCAGCAACCTCGCCCTCGAGCATTTCTTGAACGAGCATGCCGGTACGGACACCCTCAAGATACCACTCGCCACGCTCGGTGAGGCAAATGCCATTTGCAAGCTGACCGCCGTCGTCGCTATAACGCGAGACGACATCAATCATGCCTTCGGAATCCAAGCGATCGATTGCGGCGCGGGCACGATACGGCGAAACCCCCACGCGCTCGGCAAGCGTTTTGCGCGAGAAACCATACGGCCCGCCATTGTCTTCGGTTTGCTGGTCGATCTCCATCAACACCAGCACCTCGACACGCTTCATATCGTTGACACTCGCACGGCCCTTGCCCGCCATAGCAGCCTCCTCAAACCGAGCACGAGCATCTAACGCGCCGTGCGCGACCGACACACCTCACGATGGCAGGTAATATCCATCATGCGGCATCCCGCTAAGGATGAAACAGTTACGGTTATTGTATACCGCTCAAATTGTTTCTAGGCAGGTAAACGGCTATTTTTCGCCGAAATAGGCGCTTTATTGATCAAAAAGCCGTACCGGGCGCTAACCCGATACGGCCAAAATGCAATGCAATTACCGCGGTGCTTCAAACTTAGCGATGGAAGAAACCGCGGCGCTCAAACTTGGGCTCGCAGCACACGTTGATACCCAGTTTGCGCAGTACCGTCTCGTCCGTCGGCGAGATAATCACGCTAAAGAAGGCATCGCAACCGCGCAGCTGCTCCAGGCCCGAAAGGACGCGAGCGGCCGTCTCACTCGTGGCCGAGGTGATCGACAGCGCCATAAGCGTCTCGTCGGTGTGGAGGCGCGGGTTTTTGCTGCCCAGGAAATGCGTCTTGAGCTTGCTGATGGGCTCGATCGCCTCATCGCTAATGACCTCGAGCTCAAGGTCGACGCCCGAAACATGCTTGAGGGCGTTCATAATGAGCGAACTTGCGGCGCCCAGGCGCGTGGAGGTCTTACCGGTCACCACGGAGCCATCGGGCATGACCATGGCACCCACGGGACCACCCGTCAGCTGCTCCCTGGTGAGGGCCGCCGAGCGCGCCGGTGAGTAGTTCTTATCGATGCCGGCTTTCTTCATAATAATCTTGAGACGGTCGACTTGCTCATCGCCCACGCCGGTACGGCGCACATTTTCGACCGCGGTAAAGTAGCGGCGGACGATCTCCATCTTGGAAGCGTCGCGGCAGGCATCGTCATCGGTGATGGCAAAGCCGACCATATTGACGCCCATGTCCGTAGGGCTCTGGTAGGGGCTCTTGCCCAGGATCTTTTCCATCAGGGCACGGACTACCGGGAAGGCCTCGACGTCGCGGTTGTAGTTGACCGTGGTCTTGTTGTAGGCCTCAAGGTGGAACGAATCGATGATATTGGCGTCGTCGAGGTCAGCCGTGGCGGCCTCGTAGGCAATATTGACCGGATGCGTCAGAGGAAGATTCCAGACCGGGAAGGTCTCAAACTTGGCATAGCCGGCGGCGGTACCGTGCTTATGTTCGTGATACAGCTGCGAGAGGCAAGTGGCGAGCTTGCCCGAGCCGGGGCCGGGTGCCGTCACGACAACGAGCGGACGCGTGGTCTCGACGAACTCGTTCTTGCCGTAGCCTTCGTCGGACACGATCAGATCGACATCGTGCGGATACCCCTCGATGGGATAGTGCAGCTTGGCGGGAATACCGAGCGCGTTCAGGCGGTTGCGGAACACATCGGCAGCAGGCTGGCCGGCGTACTGGGTGATAACCACAGCCGCGACGGCAAAGCCGTTGCCGCGGAACAGGTCAACCAGGCGCAAAACGTCCTCGTCATAGGTAATGCCCAGGTCACCGCGAGCCTTGTTCTTCTCGATGTGGTTCGCGTTAATGGCGATGATGACCTCGACGTCGTCGGCTATGCTCTTGAGCATGCGAAACTTGCTATCCGGCTCAAAACCCGGCAGCACGCGGCTCGCGTGATAGTCGTCAAACAGCTTGCCGCCAAACTCCAAATACAGCTTGCCGCCAAACTGCGAGATGCGCTCCTTAATGTGAGCAGCCTGCAGCTCGATATACTTCGCATTGTCGAAACCCTGGCGCATATATGGCTCCCGTCCCGTTTCCATTTAATGTTCTAGGCGATTATAACGGAGCCTGCCCCTCGCAATGCCCTAACCGCCAACAGGCACCAACCAAACACGCCATCGATAAGTTGCGGTGAAATAGTTCCCGTTTAACCCCTCAAGACGGCCAAACAGGAACTATTCCACCGCAACTTCCCCTTTTTGGTTCAAACAAACCTGGCCTTTGTATCAATAATGGAAACGTCGCAGGTGGAGCATAAGTCAGCGAAAGCCCGCCAGAGCGAGCAAAGTGACGTGAAAGAGGAGGGCATAGGCCTCTTGGCCATGCCCGACGATTGAACGTCAGATTGCCGCTCTGGCGGGCTTGCAGCGTCGAGTGGTTCCGGCGTTTGGTAAAACGCCGGAACACAAGAGCGCCTCCCCCCGCGCACGGAACGGGAGGAGGCTAAAGGTAGGAGTCTACCGGTGGGTTGACCCCACCGGACAGACGATGACCAGATGATCCTCTACAGGATCGTCAAGGTTTCCGTGGGGTACCCGTTGGGTACTTAGAGCATCACGCAAGCGACGGTCAGGATGATGGCGCAGACGACGGAGAGAGCGACGATGAGCTTAAGGGCAAACTTGAGCCAGGTCGTCCACTCGATCTTGGCCAGGGCAAGACCGCCCATGATGGCGCCGGAGGTCGGGGTGAACAGGTTCACGACACCGATGGCGGCGGAGAAGATCATGACCATGACCTCGGGCGAGAAGCCGAGCTTAACAGCCAGCGGTCCCATGATGGGCATGGAGACGGTAGCCATACCGGAGGTCGAGGGGATCAGGAAGGACAGGCCAAAGTAGACCAGGAAGCTCATGGGAGCGAAGATCACGCCGGACAGGCCAGCCAGAGCATTGGCGGCAGCGTCGAGGACGTAGACGTCGAGGCCGGTGCTAGCCATGAGGACGGAGATACCACGGGCGAGAGCGATGACGAGGACAACGGACATCATGTCGGCAGCGCCGGTGATGAAGGTGTTGACGATCTGCTTCTCGGACAGGCCACCGATGATACCGATCAGGACGGCCATGAGGAAGAACCAGGTGGAAGCCTCGTCGAAGTACCACTGGCCAATGGGCAGGCCGGTGATCAGGCAGACCAGCCCTGGACGACGGCGTTACCGTCGGCGTCGTAGACAGCGCCAGCGTCAAAGAAGTTGGCGACGCCCTCGTTGAGGTCGGCCAGCGGGATGAAGCCGACGATCATGACGACGAAGGTGAAGGCAAAGGCGATCAGAACACCCTTCTGACGACCGGTGAGCTTGACCTCCTTGTGGACCTCGGAAGCAGCCTTGCCGTGAGCCTCTTCGGCGTCCTTGAGCTCCTGCATCGAAAGGATGGTGGAACCCTTGTCAGCCTTGACCTTCTTGGCATAGCTCATGACGAAGAAGATGGACATGGCAGTGGTAACGATCCACAGGACGGCACCGAGGCCGATGATGATGGACTGGTTGACCTCAATGCCAACGCCAGTCAGAGCGTCGACGGCAGCACCGACGGCAAACGGGTTAACCGTGGAGCCGAGGCAACCGCAGCCAGCGCCGAGCAGGACGGTAGCAGCGCCGACCATGGGGTCGAAGCCAGCAGCCATCATGGTAGCGGCGAGCAGGGCGTAGAAGGGAACGGTCTCCTCGCACATACATAGGTGGTACACCGAGGGAGAAGATGAGCATTAGCACGGGAATGAGCATGATCTCATTGCCCTTAAGCTTCTGCACCAGAACGGCAATGCCGTTGTCCAGGGCGCCGGTCTCGGTCATCATGCCGAGGAAGCCGCCGAGGATCATAACGAAGAGGCAGACGGGCAGAGCGTCAGCGAAGCCCTTGACCGGGGCGGTGCAGAAATCGCTCAGGCGGGCAGCGGTAACCGCGCCACCGGACGTACCGGAGACGATAACGGTAACAACCGCGACAATTGCCAGCAGAGCAAGAAGAATGGTGAACGATGAAGGCATACCGCGCTTTTTCTTAGCGGTCTCAGTCATAGTTCTCATCCCCCCTTCATAAATCATTTACTGATCTCGCCCAAAGCGGCTCTTCCGTGCCGTGCATGTCGCTCGGTGCGAGATTTTTACCAGACAAAAGCGCTCGGGGTGCGCAGCAATGCACCCCGAGCGAGATGCTAGATGCTCTTACTTGAGCGTAGCGTACATGACAGCCTTGATGGTGTGCATGCGGTTCTCGGCCTCATCGAAGACCTTGGAAGCGGGGCTCTCGAAGACCTCGTCGGTGACCTCCTGCTCGGTGATGCCGAACTGCTCGCACTTCTCGGCGCCAATCGTGGTGTTGGTGTCGTGGAAGCTGGGCAGGCAGTGCAGGAAGATGGCACCCGGGTTGGCCATAGCCATGACCTCGGAGGTGACACGATACGGGGTGAGCTGGGCGATGCGCTCGGCCCAGACCTCGTCGGGCTCGCCCATGGAGACCCACACGTCGGTGTAGATGACGTCGGCACCGGTGACGCCGTCCTTGACGTCGGTGGTCAGCTTGATGGTGCAGCCGTTGGCCTCGGCGATGGGCTTGCAGGCCTCGATGACGTCGTCAGCGGGCATGCACTCCTCGGGGCCGCAGGCCACGAAGTTCATGCCGAGCTTGGAGCAGACGACCATGAGGGAGCGAGCGACGTTGTTCTTGCAGTCGCCCATGAAGACAAGGGTCTTGCCCTTGATGTCGTAGTTGAAGTTCTCCTGGACGGTCAGGATGTCGGCGAGCATCTGGGTGGGGTGCCACTCGGTGGTCAGGCCGTTCCAGACGGGAACGCCAGCCTTAGCGGAGAGCTCCTCGACGTCGTCCTGAGCGAAACCACGGAACTCGATGCCGTCATACATACGGCCGAGAACGCGAGCGGTGTCCTCGATGGACTCCTTCTTGCCCATCTGCGACGAGCCCGGATCGAGGTAGGTGACGCCCATGCCCAGATCCATGCCACCGACCTCGAAGGCGCAGCGGGTACGAGTGGAGGTCTTCTGGAAGAGCAGGACGATGTTCTTGCCCTCGAGATAGCGGTGCGGAACGCCAGCGCGCTTCATGTCCTTGAAGTTCTTGGAGAGCTTGAGCAGGTACTCGATCTCCTCGGTGGTGAGGTCGAGGAGCTTGAGGAAGCTACGGCCGGAGAGGTTAACACCCATGGTTCGTTTCCTTTCGAAGAAATGAATTCCTTAATTACTTACGTAATGGTACCCGTTTGACGGGCGAAACCGGTGCGGTTGTAGGGAGACCGCACCGGAAACTGAAAGACTTAGAGGTCCTCGCGCCAGAAGGGCATGCTCATGCAGCGCGGGCCGCCACGGCCGCGGGAGAGCTCGGCGGAGGGCACGACGAGAAGGTCCAGGCCCTCCTTGTACAG